>SLPQ01000160.1 GCA_007131925.1 Candidatus Brocadiia bacterium
CCCGCCGCGAGATTCCTGCAAAATAATATGAGTTTTGCGGCTTGAAATCCGCTTTCGCAGGCATTATGCTATCGGCTCAACTCGTCCCGCAGCGCGGTTTGCTCGATACTGAGGCTGAGTGCTCTGAAAGAGGAGGCGATGATGCCGGATTATACCGAACTGCGGCCGATGAGCATCGGAGAGATACTCGAAAGGAGCCTGAGGCTTTACCGTTACAACTTCATGACATTTTTCGGCATCATTCTGGTCGTCAACGTCATACTCTTTGTCGTCCAGCAGCCCATGATCTACATGCAGCATGTGATCTTTAGGGGCGAAGCTGTGCATGATGAATTCGGAATTGCTTTCATGGCATATTCCTCGGTCTTCGCACTGCTCGCAGTAATTGCCGGTATCGTTGCCGGGGGGGCACTTACCCTTGCCGTGTCCGAGCGATTTCTCGACAGACAGGCAGGCGTGGCGTCATCCTATCGGCGCATCAAAGACAGGCTTCCGGCGCTTATCGGCACGGCGATACTTGTCGGTCTCATCATTGTTGTCGGCTTTCTGCTATGCATTATACCGGGCATCTATTTCTATTTCTCCTTTATACTGAGCGCAATTGTGGTAGTCCTCGAGAGAAAAGGTCCACGCGCGGCAATGTCGCGAAGCCGGGAGCTGATGCGCGTCAAGACCGAAAGAGGCTTTTTCACCCTTCGCTCAAACAGCGCCAAGGCCCTTGTCATCCTGCTTATTATTTTTGCCCTGGCGACAGTGGTTAATACAGTGTCAGCTATCCCGCAACTTCTGGTGGCCGCCTTGTACGATGCGGCCGGGCCGGATGCTGGAAGGTTCATGTATGTGATGGGGCTGATTTCTGGTGCCATAAACACTGTCCTTGAGTCGGCGGTAGCGCCTGTTTACACGCTTCCGATTGTGCTGCTCTATTATGACATACGCATAAGGTTTGAGGGATACGATCTGGAGATGTTGTCGCAGTCGCTTGAGGGCGACGGGCCGGAGGGCGCTGGTGAGGACGTATAGACTTCATGTGGTGCTCACTGCGGCTGTGGTGGGGTCGCTTTCGATCTGCGCGAGCGCCTCGCAGGAGACTCTGCCGACGCCCGAGGATCTTCTTGACCGAGCAGGGGCCATCTCGAGGGCCATTGAGCCTGAAGGTCTTTCGGATGAGACCGGCGAGCAGCTTGCGGAGCTTGCCGAGCTCTGCAGACTGGCGGGAGGGGGGTATTTTCCCGGCGCGGCGCAGCTTCGCGAGGCGGGCAGCGCCGAAGATGCCCTCGCTGCTCTCAAAGTGATCGTGGAAAACCTCGAGGAAGTCCGGTACCAGGCCGTTGCGGTGGCCGATTCTCCAGGGGCATACCCTGGTGTGTCCCTGGCACGCGCAGAGCTCGAGGAGATTTTCTCTGCGGGGAATTATCAGCTGGTTGCATCGCCGCCTTCCGCGGCATCCAGAGTGATGGCGAGAATATCGCGCGCACTTGATCGGTTCCTGGATCGTCTCGTGCCATCGCAAGATGCCGTCGAACTTGTGGCACGTTCTTACCTGGCGATAGTGCTGGTCATTATCAGCTCGATCATGGCTTTTCTGATATGCTGGCTTGTCAAGCAGTGCTGCCGTCGGACATCTCAGAGCTCTGGGGCCTCTCATGAAGCCATTATCGTTTTTGACTCGGCCGCGGAGCATACCCGCCAGGCCGACCTGCATTTTGCAGCGGGCAGATATAAGCAGGCGCTGCGGGAGACATTTCTTGCGCTCCTGGCCGAGCTCGAGGCTTTGAAGGTCGCTGCGCGCGACAGGAGCAGGACAAACCGCGAATACATCGCCCAGGTAGCGCGCCACTCGCGCGACGCCGAGACTCCCAAGGTAATGGCAACAGCCGTAAAGTTATACGAATACAAGTGGTACGGGCGCAGCGAGTGCAGTGCAGAGGATATCAGGGCTCTAAGAGAGCACCGACGAGCAGTTATTGAAAGGGTCGTAAAATAAACGGACAGCGGCTCAGACCTTTCATATATATCACCGCGGCTATCGTGGTGATAGTGCTCGCGGGGGCGATTTTCGGTCCACCTTCACAGCAACAGGAGGCCAGGAACCCTTCGACCTTCAGCAGGGGGCCGTTCGGTGCGGGCGGCTTTTATGCCCTGTCGGATTACTACGGCCTGGCTGCCGGCAGATGGATGGAGGATTTCACCAAACTGCCTGGCAGCGGTGTCGGCGCGATGGTCGTGGCCAATCCTGTTACAGTCAGCTACACGCCGACGGAGCTGAACTCGCTTGCCGAATGGGTCCAGGACGGCGGCACGCTTATACTTTTCTTCTCCGGCATGCAGATACGCGGCGTCGAATCATACTGGGAAAACCAGATTGCGGATATGTTCGACATGACTCGCCCCTTTACCTTCGAAGAGCCGGCGTTGCCGGGCGTGCAGCCTCCAGTATGGAGCAAGTGTGTGCGCGCTTTTCTGCCACTGAAGGCTTCTGCCGGTGCGCCGGGGCTGGTGGTGGAAGAGATTGCCCGCCCGCTGCTCTTTGGGGAAAGTGCCGCCTGGCTGCCTCTCTACATGGATGGACCTCGCGTCTATGGCGCCGAGTCACGTTTCGGTCGCGGCACCGTCATAGCCGTGGCAAGCGCAGCGCCAATCTTGAACGCCTCTATTCTCAAGGGTGACAACCTTGCCTTCGCGCTGAACATCGCCCGCATCGGCGCAGATGCGGGCGGCCTCTTCTTCGATGAGTATCACCACGGCCATATGAAAGTTTTCAGCTTTGCCGACCTTTTCAACACCATGTCCTTTATCGGCCTGGCGGCCATCTGTGGCACGGCAGCAGTGCTCTTTGTCGCGTCTAAGGGTAGGCGCTTCGGCACCGCGCGTCCGACACCGAAGATCCGCAGGCGCAGCGCCCTCGAGTACGTCCGCTCCGTGGCCGGGCTCTACATGAGGGGGCAGTTTCGAAGGCATGCGCTGGAGGTCATCATGCGGTCTTGGACAGGAGGGCTGTCGCGGGCCGGGCTGGCTGTGCGCGTTGAGCAGGACGGGGCCCACGCATGGAGAGGCTCCCTGGCCCGGGAGGTCGCACAGGTGGAGGAGCGCATCAGTCGTGGCATCAAGAGTGACAGTGAGATGCTGCAAGTCGCCTCGCTCATCAGCGATGCACAGGAGAGGGTAAGGGGAGGAGAACCCTTATGATCCAAGAAGTATTTGATAGAGTGGCACAGGAGCTCTCGGGCGCGGTGGTCGGCCAGAACGACGCGGCGCGGCTCCTGCTGATGGCACAGGTGGCCAGGGGGCATACGCTTCTGGAAGGTGTGCCGGGTATCGCCAAGACGTTGATGGTCAAAGCGCTTGCGGCAATCACCGACGGCTCCTTCAAGAGGGTGCAGTGTACGCCGGATCTAATGCCCTCGGACGTGACCGGCACAAATGTCTTTTCGCCTGCGACGGGTGAGTTTCGATTTGTGCCGGGGCCGCTCTTTACTGATTTTCTCCTGTGCGACGAGATAAACCGCGCGGTGCCGAAGACTCAGGCTGCGCTCCTGGAGGCGATGGAGGAGCGGCAGGTTACGATAGATGGAGGCCGGCATCAGCTTGCCGAGCGCTTCATCGTTGTCGCGACGCAAAACCCGGTCGAGTTTGAAGGAACCTATCCGCTGCCGGAGGCGCAACTGGATCGCTTCATGCTCAAAATCTCCATGACCTACCCCCAAGGTGATGCGGAGCTGGATGTGCTTAAAAGGCACGGGGCGGGGTTTAACCCGCAGGACATCGAGAGCCTGGGCCTTGCCAGAGTCATGACCTCCGGCGACATCGACAGGATGCGCAGGCAGGCCTTTGCGGTAAGTATAGAGGATGACGTGCTGCGCTACATTGGTGCGCTGGCTGCGGCGAGCCGCGCTCAGCCGGGTGTGGCACTTGGCATATCCACCCGCGCTGCGGCCAACCTCGTGGTTCTCTCGAAGATCGCCGCGGCAGCCCACCAGCGGGATTTTGTCGTGCCGGACGACGTCAAGCAGATGGCCGGGCCGGCCTGGACGCACCGTGTGCTGCTCCAGCCGGAAGCCGAGGTCGAGGGGCTGACGCCGTCAGTGGCGCTGGAGCGTACCTTCGCGGCGGTGGAGGTGCCCAGATAGGTTCATGGTTACCGGGCGATTCATAGTCTTGTGGCTTGCCGGCGGAGTGCCTGTACTGCTGGTGGCGCTGGCGCCGGGCTGGCTGGCGGTAGTTATCGCGTGGCATGCGGCGCTTGTCATTCTTGCAGTGGCGGACTGGCTTGCAATTCCGCCCAGATCGAGCCTGTCGGCAAGGCGGATACTCGATGACAGCCTGACCCAGGGGATACCGGCGCGGGTAGCTGTGGAGGTGGCAAACGAATCGAGTCGCCGCGCAGAGGTAGCAGTAAAGGACATGCCTCCTGCTGACTTTCAGGTCTCACGCCGCGAGATGAGCACACGACTCGAAGCAGGCACCGCTCGACGGCTGGAATACGAGGTGCTTTCCTACGAGCGGGGGCGATTTCGCTTTGCAGACATATACCTTCGCGCTACCGGGCCGCTGGGCCTGTGCTGGAGACAGTACCGCCACAGTGCAGGCGCTGACGTGACGGCCGGGCCCGATGTGAAAGCTATCACCAGGGAGCAGCTGGCCCTCGAGCTCGGCGCACAATCGCTCTTTGCACGTCGCAGGATGCGGCATTGGCAGCGCGGCAGCGAGTTTGCTCATCACAGGGAGTATTATCCGGGCGACGATTACCGTCATATCTCATGGAAGGCGAGTGCTCGCAGGGGACGGCTGGTGACCAAGGAGTACGAGGTGCAGCGCAGCCAGCCGCTGTTTATACTGATGGATACAGCCCGTATGATGACAACGCGCATCGGGCCGTATTCGCGACTTGACTACGCTGTCAACGCCGCGCTGCAGCTGGCGGGAGCGGCCCTGCGCCGACATGACCTGGTGGGGGCTCTGGCCTTTTCCGGTGAGGTCAAAGACTTCCTGCCTGTTTCGAAGGGCACCTGGCAATGGCGCAGGATAGTGGACTTTATGGGCTCGCTGCAGCCGGACTACAGCGAGCCGGATTTTGCAAGCGCGTATGCCTATCTTCTGGCCCGTACGCGGCAACGCAGCCTCATCGTGACCTTCACCGACCTTGCAAACCCCGCAGGCGCTGACACCCTTGCCCGCTACAACATCCAGATCGCCAGGCATCATCTGCCGCTGTGCGTCAGCATCGAGGACAGTGACGTTGCTGCAGAGGCCGCACGCGCCCCCCGCAAGGCGGCAGACGTTTACAGAAAGGCGGTGGCCTGCGAGGTGGTGCAGGATACGGAGAGGACCATCGCGAGGCTTGAGCGCGGGGGCGTGCTTGTCGTGCACGTAGGGGCGCATACCTTAAGCAGCGCGGCGGTCAGGCGTTATCTCGAGATAAAGTACCGAAACCTCCTGTGAAAGCTCCGGCAGCTGCGCCATCCTTATGGCTTTGTGACGCAGGCCGCACAGGCCGGGCAAGCCACGCACAGCAAAGCGCCAGCAGTAGAAGCCCGAAGATGATCTTCAGCCATCCGGGTATCGCATTCTGTGGCGATATGTAGCCCTCGATGAAGCCGGCCACCACCAGTACCGGAGCGCCGCCAAGTACCAGCAGCGCCCCCTCCCGTGCCCCCTCTTTCAGCGCGTCTATCCGCAGCAGGTCGCCCGGCGCCAGCAGGCTCATGCCCGTTCGCAGACCCGCCGCACCTGCCACCATTACGATAAAGAGCTCGATGAAGCCATGCGCGCCCACGAAGCTCCAGAGATCATAACCCATCCCATGTGTGCTTGTCATCATTATGACTACACCCAGCAGCGCACCATTGAGAGCCATGATATACACCGTGCCGAGCCCGGCGGCCATGCCCAGTCCATAGGCAAAGAAGGTCACGCTGATGTTGTTGGTGAGTATGGCGGTGGAAGCGACCGACCCGGGTAGCACATTGAATATCTCGTCGGTCCACATCCGGCCGCTGCGGACATCCTCGATGATATTCGCGGGGAGGAAAAGGCCCGCCGTTCGCTCATCGACGGTGTATGCGAGTGCTGCGAATATACCGGCGGCCATGAAAATGTAAAGCGCCGCGGCGAAGTAGCGCAGGTTTTTCTGAAAGAGCGCCGGATACCCCCTCCTGAAAAACTCAAGCAGCGCCGGTCGAGATGGTCGCTCTGACCGGTAGATGTGGTTGTGAGAGCGCGCCAGTAGGGCATCCAGAATCCGCGTGAGCTCAGTGCCTGCAAAAAAGGTCTGTGCATAGGCGAGGTGCCCGGCCAGCGCGCGGTAGAGGCGGGTGGTGTCTTGCAGCTCTTCGACCGACAGGCTTCGCAGGCCATGCTTGTTTATATTGCTTACCATTTCGGCCAGCCGCTGCCAGTGAGGCCTGTTACGGCTGACAAAGTCGGCCATACCCACGTTTCCGCGGCGCGGCAGGGTCCTGCCGGAGAGGGCCAGCAGGCTTGCCAGGTATCTTTCGGTGCGTCCGGTGGCAAGCAATTTCTTCAGAACGCCGCTCGGGTCGTGAACCTTTCTGGAAACGCGCTCGAATATCTTCCCCTCGAGGTCGGTCCTGGTGGCATTGTCAAAAAGCGGGCGCCGCTTGAGATAGCGCGTGATAAGGTCGATCTCGGCCGGATTGAGAGAGGCTCTGGCGGCGGGCTCGTCGACAGCCCTGGCCGCAGAGATCTCAATGGTCGACAGGTAAGCCAGATCAAACGGCTCGTCCCTCACGACTATGGTGCCGGCCGCCATGTCTCCGATGCGCTTGTCCCTTGCGCTGGCAAAGGCCGCCACCGTCCCTATGCCGTAGAAGACCGGTAGAAAGTCGAACGTGCGCAGCAGGTTGCGAACAGCAGAGGCCGTGAAAGTGACGGGGCAGCCGTTGTCCATAACCACGCGGATGCCGAGTGCGCGCTTGCCGGGAGGCGCGCCGTTCCAGAAGGTCTCGAAAAAAACGTCATAACACCACTGGCTGATGAAGATTAGTAATATAAGACCGGCAAGGACAAGCGAAGGCACGCTAATCAGATCTAAGAGACGATCGGCGAGTGAGAGAGAGATGGTGATGGCGACAATCGGAAGCACCTTGATACACAGGTCTATGAAATAGGCGACCGCGCGCATGCCTACGCCGGCGGCAGGATACGTAAAACAGACGTTCTCAGGAGTCTCGATGCGGATCCGGCCCATGGACGTCATGTTTTCAGCAGTCTGCGCCAAGTGTCGAGAGCCTCCGGTACACTCCAACGGCGCATACAATCTATCGCGTAGTGGGGCATGTGCAAGTGCAAAGGCGTAAAAGAAAAAAAAGTGCCCGGGGGACTCGGCTCCAAGACGGGCCCCTACCCGGTAGGACCCGCCTCCTTGGGGGGGAATTTTTGCCAAGCGCCCCCGGGCGACTCTTACAGCCTATTCCTGCTCAATGGTGGGTGATTTCTTCGTCATTATGGCAAACATCCGCAGCGCTGCGCGGTGTGCAGACCCGGGTGACCAGTGCTCTGCGGCTGATGCCAGCTTCACCCTGTATGTCTCCTGGACTTCTTCCAGCACATGAATGTACCAGTCGCTCATCTCATGCGAGTCGGCCTTAAGCGCCTCGAGACGCAGCAGGCTCTCCAGAAGCGGCAAAGCCCATGCGTGCGCCGGCCCCTCGTCGCAAGATTGGTCAGTCGTCAAGACTCCATGTTCAAGCTCGGTGTCCAGCTCTCTTAGCCGCCTGTCATTGTCCACGGATCAACCCCTTATGCAACCACCGTTACAAGATCTTCCGACAGCTCGTCAAGAACGCCGTGATCCTGGTAAATCACCATCCGCGCAAGGTGCCCCTGCCACAGCGCCACTGCCAGGCCCGCAAGGTCATCCGCGGAGGTTTCATCCGCCATACGATACCTTCGAAAGGCCTGTGCAAAGGCGTTTTCAGCTGCATACAGCATGTCTCGAACCTCCTCGGCGAGGCGCTCGTCGCTCCCGGCAAACTCAAGCCCCATGCGAGCCATCGGAAACGCATCGAGAGCACCGCCGCCGGCGTTGAGCTCCAGCATCCGGCAGAAAGCCTTCGCCGCAGCCGGCCAGCTGCCCGCCGAAAAGACAACATCAAGGCCCTCGGTAGTGCGCGACCTCAGACAGCCGAGCACCTCCAGGGCCAGAGAACGCTTATTTTCAAAGTAGTAGTGAAAAGAACCCTTGGGGGCAGACGCCGCTGCTGCAACATCGGATATGCCGGTAGCGTGGTAGCCGCGCTTTAGAAACAACCTCACCGCATGTGCAAGTATATCTTTGCGCTTTGCCTCGTACCGGTCAGCGCCATCGTCCCTCAGAAGCATAATAGACCGCTTGTCTATGGAGTCAAGACGCTTTTTTGCAATTTCCTCGAGGCGGGCCTCGATATCGGTGTCGCCGGCAGCAGGGACCTCAAGCGTGCCGGGATCGTATTCTTTGAACCCAGGGCCGAGCGCTGTCAGGTCGTGCCTTGCCTGTGCTATGCATTTGACGTTCCTGTAGAGGGTGTTTCTAAGGACATGGCCCTCAAAGCAGGCCATGACGGTTGCGGCGCGCCGCCGGGAGAGTGCAGCGGGCAAGCCTCGTTTACGAAGAGCCTCCCCCAGGCGCTCTTCCACAGTGCGCATCACCCCGGCGACGCGGCCCAGAAGGTAAGGGTCGCTGCCTGCGAACTCGATGCCCAGGTGTGCCAGGGGAGCTGCTACGCGCAGTGGCTCTTGTGCGGTCCCCATGAACTCCCGGACGCACTGCTCGACACAGTCACTCCACAGGCCACTGGCGAAGATCTGATCAAAGGTGAGAGGCAGGGTCTTTCGATAGTAGCCTACTACCGCTTCACCGAGGTCACGCTTCGACCTGAAATGAAAGTAGAATGCGCCGCGCGAGACACCGGCAGCGTCGAGGATACTGCGCACACCGGTCTTGCTGTAGCCATGCAGGCGAAAGAGCCGCGCGGCATGATGGACCAGTAGATCGTGTGTTTGCCGGCCCCCCGTGCGAGGCATGCCTCTTCCCCGTTCAGATCAGCAGTGAATGCCGCATCGCTTCTTGTGCAGGGTGACGCAGATGCAAAGAGCCATTGCGGCCCTGACAGCCGCAGCCGGTCGCCTGCGTAGAAAGGCGCATGATACTTAACGCTTTTGCCATGGTCAAGGCTATTATCCTTCCCGTACTTCATCTATGCTGCGGGCGAATGAGACTTGACGCCGACAGCATCCCCTGTACGCTTTTGTCCATGCCGCGCGGGCGGCGCCCGCCGCGCAAACTCTCAAGACCCCGCACTGTCGAAAGGAGCCTGAGGATGGCAAAGTCCAAACCCGTGCGCGCCATGGTGGTGGGCCTCGGCCGGATAGGCTGGGACTTTCACGCAAAGAAGATATCTGCGAATGATAAGTTTGAGCTCACCGCGGCGGTCGAGACGCTTGCCGAGCGCAGAAAAGAGGCACAAGAGACCTACGGCTGCGCCACATTTGCCACCCTGAAAGACGCGCTCAAAGGCGCCGACGCCGAGCTGGCAGTTATCTGTACCCGCTCGGCCGATCATGCCGACCAGACCATCGCCGCGCTCAAGGCGGGGCTTCACGTCCTCGTGGAAAAGCCCGCCGCCATGTCGGTGGCCGAGATGGACAGGATGATAGCCGCAGCGAAAAAGGCCGGCAAGGTCCTCACGGTGCACCAGAGCGGGCGAGGCTCATCGGCTCTGCATTTTATCAGGGAGACTATCGACTCGAAGATACTGGGCAAGGTCTTCTGGATACGCCACAGCAACCAGACCTTCTTTCGGCGAAATGACTGGCAACAGCTTAAACGCTACGGTGGTGGTTACCTTAATAACAACGGCGTACACGCCGTCGACAGCGTCATGAGGCTCATAGACGCGCCCATCCAGGATGTCTGGGGCGACCTGAAGCATACCGTCACCGCCGGAGACGCCGACGACTGGCTGAAGGTGGTTATCCGCGGCCAGAACGGCAGAGTCATCGAGGTCGAGCAGAGCTATGCGTGCGCATTTGCGCAGCCCATGTGGCTTGTCTGCGGCACGACTGGAACTCTTCAGAGCATGGACGGCAAGACCGCCGAGATAAAATACTTTGATCCGAAGAAGGCTCCGAAACTCAGCGTAGATCCGCGCGCACCGGTTAACAGGCAGTACGGAAATGACGATCGTCTGCCATGGCAGGAAAAGACCGTCCAGATGAAGCCCAAGAGCAAGTATCCCGACTTTTACGACGATCTCTACAGGTCGATAAGAAATCGCAAGAAGCCGCTTGTAACTGCCGAGTCGGTACGTGATACGACCGCTGTTCTCGACGCCGTTCGCAAAAAGTCGCTCTGGCAATACTGACCCGGAGAAATCAAAAGGGGCCGCCGGCTATCGCACAATCCGGCGGCCCGATCTTCATGGCGTCCACGGAGCCGCACCCCCGTCGGCACACCCGGCTGCAGGCGGTTGGTGGGACTAGTCAGACCCGCCCGCATCCGTCTGAATTATACAACATGTGCAAAATGGGCCCCCAAGCACACAGACGGGCCCTTCTCTGCAGGGCCGCCGGGAGCAAAAAGCCCCATCGGCAGGACCCGGGCCTGCTCAGGAGAAATGTCGCTCTATCTGCTCGCGAGCGATCGCCACCCACCGCGCGAAGCGCTCCGGATGCGAGCGCACCGTGTGGACATCCTTCATCACAAACTCCATCGGCAGCCCCCGGGCCGCATCGAGCGTGGCGTCAATGTCGCTGCGGATGCGAAGCTCGTCAAACGTGCCGGTCGATATCAGGGAGGGGTTCGGCTTTCGGCAGAATGCCTGGGCAGGGTCCATGTGCGCTGCCATAAAGGCCTGGTCGCACCATGGAGATATCGAGACTCGCTTCAGGTTTGAAAGGTCTTTGACAACATGCCAGCGTGAGTGTACGGGCTCACAGCATCCGTAGTAAGTCCGGCCGAAGTTTTCTGCGATCGAGGCCTGGTAGGGGTAGATAAACTCGCCGAACTGCTCCGGCCCGACGCCGACGGTCTCCTGCGACTCCAGAAGTACCCACAGGTCCTTCATGCGCGCCGGCCCTGCCCCCTCACCGGCATCCTCTGCCGGCGCGCGCGTGTAGCCGAGACTGCCGGAGCCGATGTAGTCGTTTTCATTGTCTGGCGTCAGCAGCCCCTCAGCCTCCAGCCACCGCGCAAAGGCCATATGGTCGTCGCGCAAAAACTCCATCAGCCTGTGTACGCCACTCGGGTTGTCATACATCAGGAGCATGAGGTTTTCAAGCCCCACAAGCTTGATCGCCTCCCATGTCATACCCATCGTCCACCAGAACTTCCCGCGTATGCGCACCGTGAGAATGCCGGCGAAGATCTCTTCGAGGTGGCCCTTCCATGCGACGGTGCTCTCACGGTCGGCCGTGAATGTGCGCGGCCGGAGCATGTCAAAGTCGCGGTCGAGGTCACTGACGGGAGGATCCCACCGGTAGCTGCCGAGGGTGCCCTCGGGGTTGTCGCCATGCAGGTACCGCGGCTCGAGGCCGTAGCCGGAGGTCTCGACGCGCCAGGCGCAGTTGATGTAAGGCTCGATGACCCAGTCGTCACGTACCTTTTCGAACTGCCATATCTGGCGGCGAAGCTGCCCCTCCACCTCGCGCGCCCACTTTTCGGTGCATTCGAGGCGGCGGTACTCGTCATCAAACTCGCGCTCGTCTACCCCGAAAAGCTCCGCCAGCACCATCGGCCTTGTGCTCTCACCCGCGTCGTGTGCATACCAGGCCGCGCGCCGC
>SLPQ01000126.1 GCA_007131925.1 Candidatus Brocadiia bacterium
GTGGCCGAGGTGCCGTTCTCCAGCGAGCACAAGTACATGGCCACGCTTCACCCCGCCGAGACCGACGGCGCGACGGCGATGGTGAAGGGCGCGCCCGACCGGGTGCTGGCGTTCTGCACGCATGTGCTTGTCGACGGGCAGGCGGTCGAGCTGACCGACGAGCGGCGCGCGGAGATCGAAGCGGCCAACCAACACCTGGCCGGCCAGGCGCTCCGCGTGGTGGCCGGGGCCGTTCGGCCGATGCCCGCGGGCCGCGAGGTGCTCGATCGCGAGGACGTCGAGCAAGCATTGGTCTTCGTCGGACTCTGGGGCCTGCTGGACCCGCCGCGCCCCGAGGCGATTCAGGCGGTGGCCGACGCCCAGGGGGCGGGCATCCGCGTGGTGATGATCACGGGCGACCACGCCGTGACGGCCCAGGCGATCGCGCGGCAGACCGGCATCGTCGGCGACGCGGACAGCGACGTGCTGACCGGCCGGGATCTCGACGCGATGACGCCCGAGCAGCTTCAGGACCATGTGAAGCGCGTCTCGGTCTTCGCGCGGGTGTCGCCGGCCCACAAGCTCCAGATTCTTCGAGCGCTCAAGGCCAACGGCGAGATCGTGGCCATGACCGGCGACGGGGTCAACGACGCCCCGGCCCTGAAAGGCGCCGACATCGGCGTGGCCATGGGTCTGGCCGGCACGGAGGTCGCCAAGGAGGCCGCCGACATGGTCCTGGCCGATGACGACTTCGCCACCATCGTCCATGCCGTCGAGGACGGGCGGGTGACGTTCTCCAACCTGCAGCGGGTGGTGTTCTTCCTGATCACCACCAACCTCGGGGAGATCATCACGCTGGCGGCGGCGCTGGTGATCGGCATGCCGCTGCCGCTGACGGCCATCATGATCCTGTGGATCAACCTGGTGACCGACGGGGCCTGCACCGTGCCGCTGGGCGTCGAGCCGAAGCACTGGGACGTGCTTAAACAGCCGCCGCGCCCCCCGGAAGCCGGCGTGCTGGGCATGAAACTCATCCGCCGCATGCTGATCCTGGCTCCGCTCATGGCCGCCGGCACGCTGGGGTTGTTTGCATATGAGCTCTACGCCGGCAGCGCCAAGCACGCCCAGACCGTCGCCTTCACGACCCTGGCGGCCTTTCAGTGGTTCCACGCCATCAACGCCCGCACCAACTACGTGTCGATCCTGTCGGTGGGGCTGATGAGCAACCTGTGGCTGTGGCTGGGTATCGGCATCGCCGTCGTGCTGCAACTGTTGGTAGTGTATACGCCCTTCGGGCACCTGCTCTTCGGCACCGAGCCGCTGGGCGTGCTGGACTGGCTGTTGATCGTGGCGGTGAGCAGTTCGATCCTGATCGTCGATGAAGTCCTCAAACGCCTCAAGGTGCATGGCACGCTGGCGAATCGAACCTCATGATGATGATGAAAGGGGATTGGGGGCACGGCACAAGCGGACCCGACGTGTAGCGGACGAGGTCGTCGCTGGCCCAGTCGAGAGACAGGGGTCGTTGCCTAAGGTCGGGAAACAGCGGGGCTTGGTTTGAAGTCTCGTCCATGGGTAGATCTCCCTTGGAAAGCGTCGCGATGGAGCCATTATGGGACTAGATCGGCCAAGTCGCCAAGTGCCTGAATCTGATCGTCAGCGTTATCCATCTGGGCGATGGGCCGGAGGATACGTTCGGGTAGTTGCGGCGGGTCCGAATGCTGTCTGAGAGCCAGGATGCTCTCCTGGATTCCTGGAGCAAGGCGAAGCAACATCATGACTTGCGTCACCCGTGCCCGGGTGATGCCCTCTCGGCGAGCGATAGCAGCTTGGTTGGCAATCTCCCCGGCGTCGAGTTGCAGCCGCCATTCGAGGGCCTTGCGGAGCGTTTCGACCACAGGCGGTTTCCGGTGCTCCTGGGGGGGCTTGGTCCGCCTGTTCCAACGCACTGGGGACGGCGGTGACCACGCGACCGGCGGGGACGCGGCGCGTGAGGCTGCCGAGGCCGCCCGTCTCGAAGGCCCAGTCCGGGCCGAGGGTCACCTCGACCGTCTGTTTGCGCTAGGAGGCCGATCCGTTTGCACCGTCGAGTGTTACTTGGACAATGCGCCATCGGATTTCGGGTCTAGCGATACCCCGGCGGCCGTTTGTAGAGCGTTGCTCTCGGGGAGCCATTTCTATTTTCGGGCGTTTTGCCTGCCCGTTTGTATGCGCGGACATGGCCGGCGCATCTGTTCTCCCAGTGCCACAAGTACAGATATAGTAGCCACTTAGGAACACCGCCCGCTTGCGGCCGTGGTCATGGAGAGTTTCTCGCTTTGGCTCGCTCAGCACGCCCTGCACCCGCTCCGCTCTCAACCTCTCAGAGGCTGCGGCTGAACCCGTTGGTTAACATGAGGGAGCGTTACGCAGCCGTTTCTCGTCTTGGGCATTTCTTGGCCCGAATTGCGGGCTTGACTTGCGTTGCCGGCACGCTATTATCGCGGGTTGCCCGGTCCAGACCCTTCACCACCAGCGAGAGCGAACCGCAGGTAATTAGCGTCTTTTATCGGGCGTTTGCGCCAGGAATGTTTGAACAAGCACTGGTTTCTATCGCTGGAGGACGCCGAGGAGAAAATCCATGCGTGGAGAAGGGAGTAAAATGAGCGCCGTCCACACAGCTCACTGGGCAATGTGCCGCCGGCGGAGTTTGCGGCAAGTTGTGTTCCTTCGGGCCGCGCTGCGCTTTGAGCCTCAGGAACACAGCATCTCAGCAGGGTGACGTAAATGGAAAACTCTCATTCGGGTTGGTACATAAAAGGGGGCAAGTCCATGGCGAGCCAGACTATCTTAGTCCCTGGTCCTGATTCCGTGGAGCACTATAGTTGAGTGAGGGAACATTCGTAAGCATGTGACTGTTTGAGTTGCAGGAGGAAGCAGGCATTAAGACTGTGTTCAGGGAGGACTTCACGGTGAAGGTTGCCGCAGAGCAGCCTGTTCGAGGCACTGCCCGCGCAACCAGGGGTTTAGCGGTGTTCCCGCCGGTGCCGGATCGCTTTCAGTGTGACGGTTTGCGAACACCAGAAAAAGGAGCATTTCCATGATATGGACTATTGCAGTAGTACCCCGACGTCACACTGCAAATCACCTCCAGTCCGATAAGCATCGGCCCCGCAGCAGTCTTGGATGGCCGGGCCGGACTCACCGGCGAGTGGGCCGATCTCCCGATCACTCTTTACGGCCATGGTCCTGAGGAAGGCGCCTATCAGATTTTCTGTCAGCAGGTGCTGCATGGCATGCCGTTCAGGCTGTTGTTGCGGGTTCGAGGCGGCGGGTCGTCCGTCGTGCAAAGCGTCGCCGCGGACGCGGGGGCGATCGGATTCGCCAGCATCTTTTTCGCCAGCAAAGCAGTGTGGGTGGTTCCGCTGGCCGCGGCTGATGACCGGTTCTACGTGCAAACGGCCCAGAACGTCCGCAGGCACAGCAACCCACTGGGCCGGTTCCCTACATCTGGGTGAACAAGCCTCTTGGACAACTGTTCGGCGGCCCGGCGGCGGAGTTCCTGCGGTTCCTGCCTTCGTGCGAGGGAACAGCAACTCGTGGTCGCCAACGGCAACATCCCGCTGGACACTGCCACGGTGAACGAGGGTCGGCACAGCCTGGCGGAGTAAGAGGCGGGAAGAAATCCGAACAGGCCAAGGTCTGAATAAGGAAGGCGAGACGAAAGTGTTCGAAGATCGCGATATTGTAGAAACATCACGCGAACCCCTCCTGGTGCTGGATTCAGATCTGAGGGTGGTCTCTGCCAACCGCAGCTTCTATGATTCATTCAAGGTAAAACCGGAGGAAACGATAGGGAAGCTTATCTATGATCTCGGAAACCGGCAATGGGATATCCCCAAGCTCCGGACGTTGCTTGAAGAGATCCTTCCCAAAGATCACAAGTTCGACGACTACGAAGTGGAACATGTGTTCTCCAGCATCGGGCACAGGGTAATGCTGCTCAACGCCCGCCGGATCACTCAAAAGGAAATTGGCTCTCAGAGGATCCTCCTGGCCATCGAGGATATCACCGCGCGCAGGGAGACAGACAATGGCTTGGAAAAGACCCGTAAAGAACTGGCGGTTATTAAACAATCAGCGGATGAGTCCCTCGAATACTCAGAGAGCATCATCAACACGGTGCGCGAACCCTTGATCGCCCTGAATCAAGATCTGAGGGTTGTCTCTGCCAGCCGCTCCTTCTATGAAGTCTTCAAGGTAAAACCTGAAGAGACAGTTGGGCAACTTATATACGACCTGGGCAATAAGCAGTGGGACATCCCCAAGCTGCGGGAACTACTGGAAACGATCCTTCCCCAAAAGGCCACCTTTGACAACTACGAGGTTGAACACGACTTTGCCGACATCGGCAGGCGCATAATGCTCTTGAATGCCCGACAAATACAAAGAGTGTCGGGGAAAGAGCGGATCATCCTCCTGGCCATCGAGGACATCACCGAGCAGATGAGACTGCAAAGAGAATTGGCGGAACGAACGCGCGACGCAGAAGCCGCCAACCGCGCCAAGAGCGTCTTTCTGGCGAACATGTCGCATGAAATCCGTACGCCGATGACTGCAATCCTGGGGTTCTCCCAACTGATGCAGCGCGATACGGCAGTGACCCCTGAGCAGCTCAAGCAGCTGGATGTCATCAATCGCAGCGGCGAGCACCTGCTGACGATCATCAATGACATCCTCGAGATCTCGAAGATTGAGGCCGGGCGCATCGTCTTGAACCCGACGACCTTCGATCTGCACGCGCTCGTCAGCGACCTGGAGACGATGTTCCGCGTCCAGACCGACGCGAAGAAACTGCACCTGATTGTGGAGCGCGCCGGCGAGATGCCCTGCTACGTCGTGGGTGACGAAGCCAAGGTGCGGCAAATGCTCAGCAACCTGCTGGGCAACGCCGTGAAGTTCACGGAGACAGGCGGCATTGCACTTAGGGTTCGCACAAGTACTCGGGAGGGCTCCGGGTTGCGTCTCGTGGCCGAAGTGGAGGATACAGGCCAAGGCATTTCCGAAAAGGACATCGCCGGGCTCTTCCAGCGCTTTGAACAGACCGAGAGTGGTCAGAAGAAGCGAATGGGAACGGGGCTTGGCCTGGCCATCAGTCGTGGATTTGCGCGTCTGATGGGAGGGGACATCACGGTCACGAGCCAGGAAGGTAAAGGCAGCGTCTTCCATGTCGAGATTGGCTTGAGCGCTGGGGACGTTGCCGGCATGGCGAAGGAGGCCGCTGACTCTCGCCGTGTGGTGGGGATCGAGCCCGGGCAGCCTAAGTACCGGGTGCTGATTGCCGACGACAACAAAGAGAACCGAGATCTCCTGGCCCAGACGCTCGGCCCCGTCGGGTTCGAACTTCGCCAGGCAACTGACGGCGCGGAGGCAATCCGGGAGTTCGAGGCGTGGCAGCCAGACATCATTCTGATGGACCTGCGCATGCCCGTGATTGCCGGCAGTGAGGCGACGCGGCGCATCAAGTCCAGCCCCAGGGGCAAAGAAACGTCGGTTATTGTTTTGACTGCAAGTTCATTCGAGGATGGCCAGCGGGAGATGACCACCGCCGGCGCAAGTGGATACATCCGGAAGCCGTTCCGGGAGTCGGAGCTGTTTGAAACTATCGCTCGTTGCCTCAGCGTCAAGTATGTTTACGCCCAGGAGGGCGCCGGCTCATTGCCGCAACAATCGGCGGCAACGGCCACCTTGTCTGCTGAGGCGTTGTCTCGCTTGCCGAAGAGATTGGTTCAGGATCTCCGCGCCGCCGCCTCCGGGGCAAATCTGAAGTCACTGCTCACGTTGATCAGCGAGGTAGAGACGCATGACGCACAGGCGGCCGAGGGATTGCGGGCATCGGCCAATAACTACGATTACGAGGCGATCCTTGAGACTCTCCCAAGAGGCCAGTCATGAACGAAGACGTCGCGAGTGGTCACAAACCGGCGAACATCCTCATCGTGGATGATACGGCGGCAAACCTGCAGGTGCTCACCGGGATGCTCGAGGAACGTGGCTATCTGACTAGGCCCGTCACAAGCGGGAAAATGGCCCTGCAGGCGGCGCAGAATGATCCGCCCGACCTCGTTCTACTCGACATCATCATGCCGGGGATGAACGGATACGAAGTGTGTAAACGCCTGAAGGCGGACGAGAAACTGAAGGACATCCCGGTGATCTTCATCAGCGCGCTGAACGAAACAATGGACAAGGTCAAGGCGTTCTCCGGCGGCGGGGTCGACTATGTCACCAAGCCATTTCAGTTTGAGGAGGTCCGAGCGCGAGTGGAGACTCATCTCAAGCTGCGGCGGCTCCAACTGGCGATCGAGAATCAGAACCGCCTGTTGCAGGATCTGGTTCGGGCCTTGCGCGAGAGCCACGAGGTAGTCGCGGCCCAGCTTGCGCGCGCCGCCGAGTACGTCATTTCTCTTATCCCGCCTCCTGTTTGCACCGGCGCCATCCGGACGGATTGGCGCCTGATCCCTTGCACCGAGCTGGGCGGCGACTCGCTTGGCTGTGACTGGATAGACGAAAGCCACTTTGCGATGTATCTACTGGACGTTAGCGGCCACGGCATAGGACCGGCGCTGCTTTCGGTATCCATCCTTAACACGCTTCGCACTCAGTCGCTGCCAAAGACGGATTTTCAAATGCCGGAGCAGGTCCTTGCCGCGCTCAACGCGGCCTTCCCGATGGAAAAGCAGGACGGCATGTACTTCAGTCTCTGGTACGGGGTCTTCGACGTGGCCCAAAGCGAACTGCGCTACGCAGGCGGCGGGCATCCACCGGCGTTATTCATCGCCTCTTCAGGCCGACGAATTAACCTGAAGAGCCAGGGTCAGCCCCTGGGCTGCACATCGGACGCCGAATACACGGCTTCCCGCCTGCTCATTCAGCCCCCTGCGCGGCTGTACATTTTGTCCGACGGCTGTTACGAAGTGGAAGGCTCCGACGGCGACATAAAATTGAGCCTAACGATTGCGGAGGACATCCTGAACACGCCGCCCGCAGGGCAGTCTGAATTGGACGGGCTGTACAGTCACGCGTTGAGGGTGCATGGCAAGGGAGCGCTGGAAGATGACTTCTCGCTTCTGAGGGTTTCTTTTCTATAGGGGGACCGTAGAGGCCCCCATCAAGCAAGAAACACATTTAAGCGGCAGCGAGGACATACGGCGCCGTATGACGCTCGCGCTTCCCCATCGTCTCGCCTCCTCGCTGTGGCAGTCTCAAGAATCTTTCGCACATTCGGTCACAGGCGGCGCGCGCCCTATCCATCACCCTGTCAGGTGTCTCGCCACTTGAGGGGGCTAGTATGAAGCCCAATCGTCCAGCAGATCCGTGAAGCCAGCTCGTGATAGCCAACCGAACTACACTGGGTTGACCCGCATTGCTCAACCACGGATTGAATGCTTGCGTTAGGCAACGTCGAGAACCTATGGCAAGCGGTGACGCCGCTGCGGTATCCCTTAAGGCGAAGAGAGAGACCTTATGAAGAGGGTTGCAAACTGGGAGCCATTTCTATTTTCGGGCGTTTTACCTGCCCGTTTGTGTACGCCTGCATGCCCAACGTATCTGTTCTCCCAGTGCCCTAAGGGCTGATATAGTCGAGCGTTAGGAACCCCGCCCGCTTTCGGCCGTGGTCCTGGCCAGTTTTTCGATTTCGCTCCCTCATCACGCCCTGCACCCGCTCTGCTCTCAACCTCTCAGAGGCGTTGGCTGTACCGGTTGGTTAACAGGCGGGAGCGTTACGCAGCCGTTTCTCGTCTTGGGCATTTCTTGGCCCGAATTTCAGGCTTGACTTACGTTGCCAGCACGCTATTATCGCGACATGCCCGGTCCAGACCGTCACCATGAGTCCCACCAGCGAGAGCGAACCGCAGGTGATTAGCGTCTTTATACGGGCGTTTCCGCGCCGGGAATATTTACGATACTGGTTTTGATCGCTGGAGAACGCCGAGGAGAGGGCACCGCGCGGGCCTGCGCCAGCGTTGATCTGGACTATCAAGTGCGATACATCAAGACTTGCCCCCGCTTGAAACCTTCGCATCCTGTTGTATCATCAGGCTGCAGGCACCTGCGCCTCGCGAGCCGTTGAGAATGGTGAGCATAGGAAAGCCAGCGAAGTGAATCTGTCGGGAAAGGAATGTCTGCTCTATGCGACTGTATCTGATTAACCCGTGCAACCCGCTGGTCAGCATCGTCCATGTCAAGGAGAACCGCTGGAATCGGTACCGCATATGGAAGCCGTTGAGCCTCGTGACCATCGCGGGCATGACGCCGGCGGAGTGGGAGGTCACGATCCTCGATGAGAATCTCGGCGTTCCTGACTACAGGACGATGCCGAGGCCGGATTTGGTGGGCATTACGGCCTTCACTTCTCAGGCTTGCCGCGCCTACGAAGTCGCCGCCTATTTCCGAGATATGGGTGTGCCTGTCGTCATGGGCGGCGTTCATGCCACGATGTGTATCGGCGAAGCCCTTGCGCGCGTCGATGCGGTCGTTACGGGAGAGGCGGAGAGCGTCTGGACCCAGGTTCTCGCGGATGTTCGTGGCGGCGCCCTCAAACCCCGGTATGACGGCGGCTTGGCTGACATCGCCAAGGTTCCGGCTGGCCGGCATAGCCTTCTCGATGGACGATACGCTTTCGGCGCCATCCAGACGACTCGCGGCTGCCCGCTCAATTGCAACTTCCGCAGCGTCTCCGCGTTCAACGGAACCCATTACCGCCAGCGCCCGATCACCGATGTTGTCGCCGAGTTAAAGACGATCCGCGAAAAGCGCGTACTGGTGGTGGACGACAACCTCATCGGCACGCGCGCCGACCACATCGCCCGGGCCAAGGACTTGTTCCGCGCCATGATAGAAGCGGATCTGCGCAAGGAATGGATCGCACAGGCGACCATCAACTTTGCCGACGACGAGGAACTCCTTGCCCTCGCCGCCGACGCAGGATGCCGGGGTGTGTTCATCGGATTCGAAACTCTGTCGCCGGAAGGATTACGGGAGCTCGGCACGAAGCTCAATCTTCTGAGGGGGCGGGATTTTCGCGCCTCGGTGCGTCGCATTCAACGGCACCGGATTCAGGTGGTAGGATCGTTTATCATTGGTTTGGACGTTGACAAGCCCGGCATCGGAGAGCGCATTGCCGAGGTGGCCGGCCAGTACGGCGTCGACAACCTGAATGTCCTGTTCCTCACGCCGCTACCCGTCACGCGGCTGTGGGACTCGATGGAGGCTGGGGACCGCACCGCCCTCGACGCCTTTCCAGACGACTGGAAATACTACACGTTGACGTTCCCCGTGGCCCGCTATGCGAAGTTGTCGCTGGACGAGTGCATCGAGGAGATGATCCGCTGCAACGGGCAGTTCTATTCACTGCGCAAGATCGCGGGCAGGATATGGCGCAACCTGTGGCGATGGCGCAGGCCATTCGTCACGGTGGTGGCCAACTTCTCATACCGGAGCAACCTCGGGCTGGACTGCAAGGCATACGCTGAATTCCGGCGTACGCACGGCCACAGGTATGATTCGTGCCAGACGGAATCCCCTACCTAATCGTCGGCTCACGCTCCAAAGTGTCGCACCGCCAAGGCCATCATCGAGGCTGATCTGCGGGGGGATGGAGTTCCCTGAAGACGACGATGAAGCCGCCTGCTAACCAGCCGGTAGGCAACATGACAGGGCCAATTTGAGCCAGCACACAAAGGGGCGAACTTTGAAGGCCCATGGGTTCCCGAGAGATGGGTCGGCCTCCTGCGCTTTCCGGCGACAGGGCAAAGACTTACGCCAACCCGCCGCATCCCCGCGCGACTTCCGTTTGCGCCTCTGACCGAGACCCGCAGCCGCAACCGTTCGGGGGGTGCGGGCGCGGCTCCACTCTCACCCGCCCCGAACTCTCAGATGCCCCGGTTTACATCCACCGGGCGGTTACGAGCACGGTTGCGCTCAAGGCAACGCGTGTCGGCGGCCAGTGTTTGAGCCGCTCGTGGGTTCTGCTTTTCTTTGCACGGGAAGGGGCGGACCGGCATTGCTGCGATAGGGTAATGCGTCCGATACGCGCCGCACATGACTAGGATATCCATGAGCATTAGCAAAATGAAGCCTGAGGAGCCGGAATCAATCCAGCGGAATCTTCAGAGCGATATCGGGAAAATTCAAAGGCATGGTTTGGAGATGAAAAAGGGTTGAAACCGGCGGCTTTCGGCGGTACGCTGGCTTTTGAGCCGGTCAGCAAAGGGCTGGCCGGGAGGTAACTGGCAATATCGGCTAGTTCAGTTGGAGGGGTCGATGACTCTTAAATCGTCACTTGCCAGCCTAACGCTGTTGGCGATTGCGCACGTGGTGTTCCTGTGCGGAGGATGTAGCGCGCCGCAGCGACGCCCCGAAGAGGAGCCCGAGCGTGAGTTTGGCGGGGCCGCGGTTGGCGAGCGAATTACGGCGAGGGAACTGGACGGACTCACCCGTGCCTTTGCCGATCGCTACGTCGGGCTGCTTTATTCCGTCTGCAATGCTATAACGGAGAACAGTCCGGATCCAGCCGAGCGCAGAGCGGCACAGGTGCTTCTCGTGGACAACGCTACCAATATCTACGACATCGCCAGTAATGCCGACCCCTTCACGCGTCTGCTCGACCTCGTGGTGGTAACCACATTGGTAAGTCGAGTGTGGGACGATGATGGTAGGGCTGTCGCGGTGTTCGGCCAGCGAGGTCAGAAACTGGCCGACGCCTTGACTCGCGCCAGAGAAGAGTCCTGGACGCTTGCCGCTCGGGTGCTTACCCCCGATCAACTGGAAACCCTTGAGTCGCTACTGCGGGACTGGCGTCAGGAGAACCCTGATATGATCCGCGCCTCGTTTGTTCGCTTCTCTAACTTTGCCTTGGGGCGGAACAGACCCGCGGCAGCCGAGGTACTTGAGGCCCGTGGCTTCTTCGCCCCGATCGAGGAGGCCGGCCAGGCTGTAGAAGAGGCTCGCCTCTTCGGCGATCGCATGTTCTATTGGCTCAAGCGCGCGCCCACGCTGCTCCGGTGGCAGACAACTGCCATCAAGGACGACTGGGTTGCTACGCCGGAACTTGATACTGCTCTTGACGACATACATCGATTGACCAATGAGATCGAGCAGCTTCCGGCGAACGTGGCGACTGAACGGGAAGCCATCCTCAAGGGGATCGATGAGCGATTGCAGCATGCGGATAGTACAATCTCCAATGTGCGGGGGGCTCTGGACGAGGCGAATGACTTCGCTGACTCACTGAAACCGTTGAGCAAGTCGCTCACGCAAACACTCCAGACGGCCCAGGATCTGTTCGGCCGGTTCGAGACTTGGGACCGATGGAAAAGCGAGATCCGACCACGCCCCTTTGACATCCGCGACTATGAGCGGACCGTCAAAGAAGTGGCGCACGCCACGAAGCGCATGAACGAACTGCTTATCAGAACGGAACACTTGCTCGACTCCCCTGAGTTGGAAGACAGGATGCAGCGTGTTAACGAGTCTGTCGACGAACGTATCGTGACGGCCGCCGATCAGAGCCAAGTCGTGATAGATGCGTTCTTCTGGCGCGCCTTTGCGCTTTTGGTTGTTCTATTTATGCTTTTAATCCTGTACCGAGTGATCGTATTCCTGTTCCTGCGGGAGCGGAATACGACAAACTGACCAGTGGGAGCCGGAAAACACGAGCCATTGCCTCTTCACGCTGATGCGGCTGGGCGTGCGCCTGCTCGTCGCTGGCCCGCTCA
>SLPQ01000191.1 GCA_007131925.1 Candidatus Brocadiia bacterium
ATTTCGTCCAACCACAGGTTTTCAAAGGTACGATGTTCGAACCGCAAGAGGCTATCGAGAATACGCAAGAAGTCACTGAAGCCGTACGAACTATCCCCGACAAGGTCGCTTTTCGCCTTCGTGAGGGCGTCTGAAAGCCTTCCGATGCGAAAGAGCACCAATAAAATAAGATATGATACTGAAGCGTATCCGGTGTCTCTTCCCAGTCTCTTGATCAAGGCTGCAATGAATCTTGACTTCGCCTCATCATCTGAAAGGCTGCGGTACGACACAAGTAAAGCGTCAACGTTGTCCGACGTGATCGATACAGACTTGCTCCCCAGCACAATCGCTTGGTTGAGCGGCGAGTCTGCTTCTCGCCATTCGGTGTCTAAGCCAGGACAAGTACGCCCTTGGGAAGTCAGCTGCACACTTCCGAAGCCGCCTACCCCTTTTCCGCATTGCTTGTACCGATCTAGTTCGGCCTGAAGCACAGCAGCCACCCGCTTCTCTGTCGGATCTTCGATTGAATGGACCGTTTCAACAGGACGCTCAACATTAGTATTTGGCTTGCGCTTTCGGCCATGAAAAACGGCGCGAACAGAATGATGGTTGCCATACTGATCCACGAAGACTGCCTTCGCTCTCAGAGATTCTCCTTCAGGCTTGGTGGGCGGTTGAATCCAGAAGTCGGCACTGATCTCTGATGTTTTCCCCGGAAGCAAAGCATACTGCCCGTAGATTTTCTTGTCTGGGTGCCAGACCATAACGTGCCTGAGCGTCCGAGGTCTGGCCACATAGGCGCTGGGAACAGTAACGGGTGCCTCCGTGATGTTTGTCACGTACCAATGACCAACGACTTGCATAGCAGGCTTCTTATCAACTGATCCCATACCCCACCAACAGCCCCCGGCCTGTGGAAGGATTCGAATGGTCTCGCGAGGCGTTCGAGGCCGGTAACGTGACACCCAGTGCCAAATAGCTCGCAGGACCGACCCACCCCATCAAATTAGGGCATATATCCCAGCTACGATAGTGATCAGGGCCGCAATCGCTCCGATGATTGCAGAGATGAGCTGTATGTTCATAGCATCCGCCCGATGTTCCTTATACGCTCGACTGAGAAGGCCATCAAGTGAAAGAACCGGCCGTCACCGCGGTTCGTGCCTTGCCGAATGCGACTGTACCTTGCCTGAACGCGGCCTTCATAGACTCCTTAATCTAACTATGTAGACCTTCAGCGCAGCCTCAAGTCTGACCATTGCCTGTATCATTGCGTCATGGACTTGAGGCCAAGTGTCCTGTGCACTTCGATAGCCTCCGATCTCAACTGCGCCTGAAATGCTAGCTTTGACCTTCCCGGCGCCACGGTCCCAAGTCAGCGCTGCACCAAAGGCTTGCTCAATCGCTTTTCGTTGCGAATTCAAATGATCGAAGTAGGCCTTGTTCCTATCCTCGGAACCTTCAAGAACCAACTCAACCGAGGCGTCGTACTTTCGGATTCTGTACGTGTAGTGTACTCCGGAGACACCGCTTCCCGCTGCCAACCACCCGTCTTCGGAAGGCGACACGTTTGCAAAGAGACGGCTCTCACCAAGGGAACGCTCCAGCAGCTGGCGCCAAAACTCCTTTCGAAGATACTGACGACTTTCTTTGTCCTCACGATCCTCACGCTCCTTTTGTGCCTTCTCGCGAATTCTAACCTGGTATTCCTGGGCCTCAGGCAAGGGTAGGACCTGCTGGATGTCCACCAACACTCGGTCAGCGTATTTGTAAGGCCGCACCCGAACGCATCGAATGTCCATACCGCGCTCATTCAACCAGATAACGGCTGTCGTTATCTCCTTGGAGAAGTCAGGAGACACCAGTACTATCCTCACGTTTTATGCGAATCGCTCCTCATCAGGCTCTTCCCACGAGAGAAAGTCAAGAAGCTTCGCGCGGGTATCTGCTTCGTCTCCTTGGAGGAACACAGAGAGCGTCTCGACCGCCTTGTCAAACGTCATTGCCGACACCATGGCAGCGTAGCGAATCGCCTGGAGCTCCATGTGTGAGCCATCGTCAGCGCACTTTAGTTCGATAACAACCAGGTTGGCCTGCTTGTCAATTCCCAAGAGGTCGATGCGCCGCTTTGAATCCTCCCAGTTGCAGAACTCCTCGGCTATCAGCAGGACGTCTTTCGCAACCGCCTCAACGCGCTCCTTTATCAGCCGCTGCAAGTCGCGTCTTTCACTTATGCCTTCAAAACCATAAAATGTCTTCTCAAGCGGCTTCATACCGTTGTCGCCAATTTCGTAGATTGCCATCGCAGCAACTCCTGGTCCGATCTCGTTACAAAGGGTAGCTGGTTGCCTCAACAGACGGTCGCTGCCCACATATCCTAACCGCGCGACTTCAGTGCCTGACATATCTGATGCTCAAGTGAAGCACACTGATTGCGCAAATCGGCAACCTGCTGCGCAAGCGAAGCGACTGTCTGATCCACATGATTGCAGACGTCAGAACGAACCGCAATGGGATCTATTTGCACCGAAAGCACCGTACGACACTCCGGACAAACGTATGCGAGCGAGCGCAATGCTGTTCCCTGATCGAAGAGGCCCTGCTGTGCATTCACCTCCTCAAAATGGACTTGGGACACTAGCTTGCCACAGGAAGGACACTTGGCTGTTGGAATACCCATGAACGACTCCTTTGGCAAAGCGCCCAGCAAATGTTCTTCGCTGGTCGGCAAGGGAAGGTGGTGCCTGTGAACGTCGGCCACAGAATGCTCCGCGGTTTATTGCTTCCATTTGAGAATGTGAAACCGCATGCGCCCGGCTCGGCAGTTTGCGACGGTTGCTCTTGGGCTGCGGGGGCAACGCGGTTGTTAACTTTGGGCGCAGTGTTAAACGGAGAGTCTGAGAGTTTTGGCGCGATTTTTCGAGGTGCGAGAGCAACCATAGGGGTTGCTTTCGGCTGCCGAAAGCGCTCTCTCGAAACAGAGAATACCCCGGGCACCACGCAGTTCCCCCCTAACCCTTTGCCCCCATGGGCTTAAGAAAAAAGCCGGGCGACCTCAGTCTGCCCGGCTTTACGTTAACACAATCGTGACGAAAAGTCACGCAAAAATCATTTGGCTCCCCGGAACGCCCTTTGCGATTGAATGCAGTAAGTCTGTGTACAAGGCCACCTGAACGGCGTAATGTTTCTTTGGCTTTCCCTCGCCTTCGTCGATATCGCCTTCATAACCCACACCGCTCTTGATGTCTCCGGCGATATACCCGCTTCCTTCTTTCCTCAGCAGGTCGGGTTCGCCCAGGAGGTCGCTGTGGGATAATCTGGCCGAATAGATCAAAGGAGCACCGGCCTCCATCGCTTCACGGGTCTTCGCCTCGCGCTAATCGCCACGATATTGAGTCGTGTCGACGAACTCTTCATCCAGCCCTTCGACCACCTCTCGCTCGTAGGTGCTTCCGCGTTCCCAAAGGAGCTGAACGAATTCGTCCACAGGATCACGCTGCGACGGATCGCCATGCTGATCAAGCGCAACCCTATGCGGGCATTGGACAAGATTGTAGAGCATGGATGCAGTAATCATCGTCATGCTTGGAATCTCTAAATGTGGTCCCCCAGATTGAAGAGCCGCCATCTACCTTCCGGTCATTTGCGCTTTGCCATTTTTCTGATCCTCACTGCTCCGGTCCCCGATGCGATGTCGCGTCCTCGTCCACCCAGTCCTCCTCGGTGTAGGACATGCCTTTGCGCCCTGACACCCTGCGCGTCGACCCCGGTCGGTAGATTGTGCAGCTTCTCGGCCCGTAGCAGAACGTCTCGAACCGTTACTTCTTCTGCGTCGGGTTCCAGTGGTCCACGATCATCTCCACCGGCATCCGGCAGCCCCAGATGCAGGCCGTGTATTTCGTCTCGTAGGTCCAGGCGTCTAGGCGGCGATGCCGGCGCGCCCGGTATGTCGGCAGGTCCGGCGGCATGCCGAGGAACGGCGGCCCCGCGGGCGGTCCGCCTGCGCTGTCCTTGACCACCTTGAGGCCGCTTATCTTGTAGAATCCGGCCGTCTCCATTCGCTCGTCGTCGACCGATACGCACTGGCCCTTCAATTCCATTCCGGCGCGAAACCGATGCTTCTCGTGTGCGCCCTGGCCAACCGCAATCAGGAACTCGCCCGGCTCTTCCCCGCACCTGCCGTTGATGCGGAGGGCGCACCCTTGGTATCTGTGCTGCCGCTCGTCGCGTGACCGCAGCAGCCGGATGCGGGGCTGTACGCCCACTAGCCGACCGGACCAGGAAATCCTATCCGCGCCTGCCATGTCATTTCTTCCTGTCGTCAAGTTTGCACAACACCCGATGGATGCGCTTCACTTTCTCGTTGTCGGTGAACAGCAGCGTGATTCCGCGATTGAAGACCTCGATCTCCGCCACGTCGTCGGTCAGGACCAGCCGCAGGTGGTCGTACTCAATGGGGTCGCCTGCGTCCTTGTCGCAGTAAATGCCGCCAAGGCCCAGAATGTCTTCCTCGCGTATGGACTTACGCACCTCGGTTGAGATTTTCTCCCCGCGCTACGTTCTCACCGGGAGATCGTCCGGCTTCATGCTGGCTCGATCAGGCCCCATCGGTGCTCGATCCGCTCCAATTCGTGAGTCGTTCCGGATTGCCCCCCACTCAGATAAGCTACCACACTCGCCACTATGGTTCGGCGCATCCAAAAGCTCAAAGGACATGAATAATCTTAGCAGGCGCCCCTCTCTAAAAACACGTTTTTCGGCAACGAAAACGAAATCCTTTGCCAAATCTTCATAGGTGAACGTATAATGCCGGCCGCGTGCCGCGCAGTATGACGCACCAGGATGGGCAGGGCGAGCTCGCAGGTGTTGCTGCCGAGTGTGAGCGTGACCACGTTATGGCCATAGCGTTCTGACAGTGCAGGCGGGAGGGCAGGGAAAGGAGGCATGGGCAAGATGACTGGGTGGCTCGCATTTAGCGAGGTATTTAAAGTACTTACCGATCACAGTCCGACGCCGTGGCAGAAAGCGCTTTATAATGAGTTCATCTGCGGGAGAGAGCGGCGGAGCTGCAACCTGCCCACAGGTCTTGGCAAGACAAGCGTCATCCACATCTGGTTGATCGCATTGGCGACCGTGCCAACCAGGGTGCCGCGGCGACTGGTATACGTTGTGAATCGACGCACCGTTGTTGACCAAGCTACGCGCGAGGCGGAAATGCTGCGCGAAAGGCTTTGTCGAGCCCCTGTGCTGGAGCGGCGACTAAAGGACCTTTGCGCGCTGGTGACCGACACGCCGCTGGCAATAAGCACGCTGCGTGGTCAGTTCGCTGACAACGGCGAATGGCACAGCGATCCTTCGCGTCCTGCGATCGTGATAGGCACGGTTGACATGATCGGAAGTCGGCTGCTGTTTAGCGGCTACGGCCGCGGGTTCCGCGCGCGGCCGCTGCATGCGGCGTTTCTCGGCCAGGATGTCCTGCTGATTCACGACGAGGCGCACCTGGAGCCGGCGTTTCAGAGGTTGGTCGAGGCGCTTTCGGCGGAACAGAAGCGGCAAAGAGAGCACCGCGCTTTTCAATTCATGGAGCTCACGGCCACGTCGCGCAGCGACAACGTCAGCGCGTCCGCGTTTTCGCTAACGGCCGCCGACCGTTCCCACCCGGAGGTGAGAAAGCGTCTCGAGGCACGGAAGTGGCTTACGTTCAGATCGGTTGACGAGAAGGAGATATCGGGGGAGAGCACAAAGTTGGCCCTTAAACACAAAGACTCGGGGGCCGCCGTGCTCGTTTACCTCCGCAAGGTGGAAGACGTCGATGCGGTTCGGGCGAGGTTGAAAAAGGACAACAACCAGAAGGTGCAGGCACTTACCGGCACTCTCCGCGGTCTCGAACGCGACCGATTGGCGAAAAAGGATCCGATATTCGCCCGCTTCCTGCCTGACTCGAATCGCTCAGAGAACGTGACACCTGAAAGCGGCACTGTCTACTTCGTTTGTACCTCGGCTGGCGAGGTCGGCGTCAACATCTCCGCGGATCATCTTGTCTGCGACCTGACCCCGTTTGACAGCATGGTGCAGCGGTTTGGCAGGGTGAACCGCTTCGGGGACGGCGATGCCCGAATTGACGTGGTTCACGAGGGTAGCCCGAACAGGAAGAAGGAAAACGACCCATACGACGCGAGCCGCTGGAAGACGCTGAATGCCCTGGAGGGACTTCGGAAACGCGAGGACGGCCGCCGCGATGCCAGCCTCAGGGCGCTCGGCGAACTTCCGGCGCGGGACACACAGGATGCGTTTACGCCGGCCCCGGCCATCCTGGAAACGAGCGACATTCTGTTCGACGCATGGTCTCTGACCTCAGTTCGCGCCGAGCTCCCCGGCCGGCCCCCCGTGGCCGACTGGCTGCACGGCGTCAGGGAATGGGAACCGCCGGAGACGTACGTGGCCTGGCGCCGGGAGGTGGCGGAGATTGCCGGCGATTTCCTTCTGGACAGGTACCCCGCGCAGGACCTCCTCGACGACTATCCCTTGAAGCCCCACGAACTCCTGCGCGACCGCACCGACCGCGTGCTCAAACACTTGAAACTGATCGCAAACCGTGCAGGCGACGGCCCAGCATGGATCGTAGCGCCAGGCGGCAGCGTACGTGTGGCGACTCTTGCGGATATCGCGAAGGAAAACGAACGGAGAACACCTGAAGCCGGTCTCGCCAATTGCACCGTGATCCTGCCCCCTTGTGTCGGCGGGCTTGCCGGCGGCATGCTGCAAGGCGACAGGGAGCACGACGCCGATGATGAGTACGATGTGGCCGATGAATGGTACGACGAGAAAGACCGCCGGCGCCGCCGTCGAACGTGGGATGACGAAGAGGCTCCCGCGGGCATGCGCTTGGTGCGCGAGATTGTGCTTGAAAGCAGCGCCGATGGCGGCGACGCGCAGGAAGACGAGGTGCTGGAGCGGCGCGCCTGGCGGTGGTATGTCACTGCGAATGCGGATGACAGCGATGCGGCGACATGGTACTCATCCGGGAAGCAGTGCCTGCAAAAGCACCTCCTCCTCGCCGAAAGGGCGGCAAGAATGATTGTCAGCAGACTCGGCTTACGGAAAACCGAAGCAACGGCCATTGTCCTGGCGGCCAAGCTCCATGACCTCGGCAAGTGCCGCCGTCTCTGGCAGGCCGGCATCGGCAACGATCGCTACCCGCAGGTCGTTCTGTCCAAGTCCGACAATGTCCGCATGGCGGTGAACCACCACTACCGCCACGAATTCGGCTCCCTCTCGGATATCGTCAAGGATGAGGATTTCCAGGCGCAGCCGCCGGAGGTGCAGGACCTCGTCCTGCATCTTGTGGCAGCTCACCACGGCCGGGCCAGGCCCCACTTCCCAGCGGAAGAAGCCTACGACCCCGAGAGACCGGGACATTCCTGGGCGGAACTGGCCGGCGAGGCGCCGCGCCGCTTCGCCAGGATGCAGCGGAAATACGGCCGCTGGGGCCTTGCGTACCTGGAGTCGCTTGTGCGCGCGGCCGATGCCATAGCGTCTCAACAGAAGGAGAACGAAAAATGACCTTCCCCAACCCGACCATACGCGTGCGCGTCGACCCTGCCAACCCGGGGCAGTTCTTCGCGTGCTGCGGCCTTCTGGAACTGGCGGACCGCCTCTGGCCGGGAGCGGAGGGGTGGTTTGGCGTAGGATTGCAGGATTTCCGAACCGATTTCAGAATCGCGTGTAAAGGAACCCTCCCGAAATTGCTGGCGCAATTCGCGTCGGCGAAACTAAAGAGCTCGTTGACGGATGAAGAATTGGATCGCCTCGCTTCCCTTCTCAGTGCCGAGAAGAAGTCGCTGACCAGGCAAGACGAAGAGGACAAAGAACGACTTCGCACAAAGTGGCAACAGGAACGTATCCACCTAACGGCAGAGTTCGACCTTTGGCTTGATTGGTGGCGAGACTCGAAAGGCGAACGTGCTGCCTTGAAAACATGGGCTGCCAAGCAAATGGTATTTAGGATGGCACGTGAGATGTTTGACATCGCCTGCAAGCAGATTAACAGTGGTAATGATTTATTGTTCTTTGAATCGAACGACGATTCGCTCCCCTTTAATTTTGACTCGGACCTTTGCCGGACCGGAGCTGCCCGCGATGCGGGTTTCAGCGCTGATACCCTTGGACTCAAGTCCAGCTATCGGCCGCTTTTGGAATTGCTAGCATTCATCGCATTGCAGCGGTTCCAGCCTGTCGAGACCAACGGGAATTTCATTTACTGCACATGGAGTGTTCCATTACCACCCCTGGCTGCTTCCGCAGCAGCATCGGGAATCATCGCGCCAGCAAGGAGCCCACATTATTCTTTTGGGTTGTTCAATCGAACTAAATACATGAAAGCGTTTCTTCCTGCCACCTCAATGAAAGGAGTCTGACCAATGTCCAAGACAGCACAGTTCGACACTTACCTCTCCGATGAGGGTCCTGCGGCAATGGTGATCCGCGAGCACCTTATGCCCGTAGAAGGGCCTGACGGGGTGCTGTTTCCGGCTACATTCGCCGCTGGCGATGGTTTCCATGGCGGCTACAACATCGATACAGACGCCAACGGTGGTAACGTCTGTCTTATAGACAGCCCGGGCTCGCAGGCCAATCGTATCGAACCGCTCTTCATGCGCGCCAACTACCGGCATCTTGTCCCGCAGATTGTAGTCCAGGCCGGTGAGCACGAAGTGAGCATCCTGGAAGCAGGGCACCGCGCAGGCGATGCCCTGCTGCGATGCTCGACGCTTCAGGAGGATCTCCGCAAAGCGTTTTTAGGGGAACTGAATGGTAACTGTGAACCGTTGGCGAAGATAGCCCCGACCTCGCTGGTCTTTGGCGTCTGGGACTCCCGCGACACGCAGTCCAAACGCCCTCGGCTGATCACGTCCACCATCTACGCGTTCAATGTCCGCAAACTCACGCGAGGGGCGGTGTACGTTCCACCGCTGGACTACGCAGCACTGGACGTATTCAGCGAGGAGGACAAAGCCAAAGCCGAAGGCAACAACAAGAGCCCTCTTGCTCGACGAGGGTTCGTGCACAATCCGGCGTCCGCTGCTCAAGGCGGTGTGATCGCCGATGGCGGCGTCCGACGCGACGCCACGCTCGGTCTGGCGGCGCTCCGCCATCTCCATGCGGGCGCGAATGAAGCCAAGACGCTGTGTCTGCGTCGCTACATCCTCGGCCTGGCACTTGTCGCCTTCACCGCACCGACCGAAAGCTACCTCCGCCAAGGTTGCACGCTTGTGCTTGACCCCGACAAACCGCGCGAGTTCGTTGAGGTGTACCCCGATGGGCGGCGCGAACGGTGCGACGTATCCCACATCGCAGCCTTGGAATTCGCTACCGAAGCAGCCAAGGCCTTCGGAGTCGATCCGGGTAGGACAGTCCAATTCGAAAAGACACGCGCTAAGAATGACGTGGCTGACGCGAAGGGCAAATCCAAGCGTAGTTCCAAGAAAGGCGTCACTGCGTAGGCTTAGACGGAGGACAACGGATGACATCGTTTCTATGCATCAGCGTTCGGTTCCTGCAACCGTACAATCACGGTCGTGGCCACAAGGACGAACCAGAGTGGCCACCGTCGCCGCTTCGTGTCATGCAGGCGCTCGTCGCCGCCTCGGCGGGCCGATGGAACGAGCGCAGCAAGTTAAAACAGCCCGTCGCAGCCATCCGTTGGCTGGAATCGTTGCCGCCTCCGCATATTGTGGCAGCGGATGCGGTCACTAGCACGGCGCCCAATCGTCTTTACGTGCCAGACAATGTTGCTGACAAGCTCACAGCCAAATGGGCCCGAGGACGGGACGCGAGCGTCGCTGACTACCGTACGGGAAAGGATGTGCGACCGTCACATCTGAAAGGCGATATGACTCACTACCTTTACCCGCTTGTAAACGGCGCCTGCCCTCACTTTGAGGTGCTCGCCTCCGCCGCTCACTCGGTCACTCACCTCGGATGGGGAATCGACATGGCTATCGGCAACGCCGCCGTGATCTCTCCCGAACAGGCCGCAGCACTACCGGGCCTTCGCTGGCTTCCGACCGCGGCGGGCGGCACGCCGCTGCGCACGCCCATACGAGGGACCCTCGACGACATAATGCGCAAGCATGACGCCTTTCTCAGACGCATCACAGACGACGGCTTCCGCCCAGTCCCGCCGCTCCGGGTCTTCGACGTCGTCCACTATCGGCGTCAAGACGCACCCCTTGGCCGCCCGTATCGTGTCTTCGAGCTGCGATCCGCTGACCGTTCGCGCTTCCGTTATCCTCATCGCAAGCTGATCCACTTGGCTGGCATGGTTCGCCACATGGCCGTCGAAGCCATGAAGAAGGCTCCGCCGCGCGACGTGCCTGACGATTGGGTAAAGACCTATATCGCAGGCCATTACGCCGGCGCTTCGGCCGAAACGAGTGCCCGTAACAAGCGTGGGACCGAAAAGGTGGGCGACGACCGTCAGACCAAGGGGTCTTTTCACAGCGACGAGCACCGCCAACTCTCCTACATCCCGCTGCCCTCTGTCGGGTACGAGCATACCGACCCGGGCGTGCGCCGAATAATGATTGTTGCCCCTGTGGGCGATGACGCCTGCCTCGACCACCTCGCTCGCCTCCTCGCTGGCCAGCAACTCATACCGGAACGCGGCGACGAGTTCGCCGGCCACGAGCCGCCCTTTCTTGTGCAGGTGCCGAGAGACAACGTTGCCATTTTCTACACCGAGCCGGCCGGGGTCTGGCACAGTTTCACGCCTGTCATCCTCCCCGGCCACGACGACCACAAACCCGACAAGACCCGCAAGCTCATCAAGAAGGCCCTCGTCCATTCCGGCATCGAACAGTCCTGCGGGTTCGAGTGGTCGCCATTCTCCCGTTTCTCCAAGGCATACTCCGCTCATAAGTACGACAAGAACAAGCGGCCCCAGGGATACATCCGCCCCGGCTATCTCCTCAGCCAAACGGCCGTCCACCTGACCATCCGCTTTGAAGACGGCCTTCGCGTGCCCGGTCCCATCACAATAGGAGCCGGCCGCCACTGCGGCTTCGGCCTGATGGTGGGAGAGCCAAAGCCATGACCAAGTCCGAGGGAGATGACAGTGACGACCTTCTGCAACTGCGCATGCTCAACGAGTACGCCTATTGCCCGCGGCTTTTTCACCTCATGCGAGTCGAAGGGCGCTGGGCCGACAACGCCTTCACCGTCGAAGGCCGCAACGTCCACTCCCGCGCCGATAGTCTCGATCATGTCCTGCCTGACGCGGACAGCCGGGGCGCCGCCGCCGGCGAAGCCACGCCTGACGAGGCTTCGGTTGGCGACGCTTCTTCCAGCTCCGGCAGCGCTGCGCAGGCCGCCGGTGATGCCGCCGAGGGCGACGAGCCGCCGGTAATTACCCGCTCCGTGGTCCTCGGCAACGCCACGCTTGGCCTGACCGGCAAACTGGACCTTGTCTCCACGGCCGACTACGTGGCCGTCCCCGTCGAGACCAAGCGTGGTCGAGTCCCACAAAACCAGGAGCGTTCCTGGGAACCGGAATGTGTTCAGCTCATGGCCCAGGGTCTCTTGCTGCGTGAAGA
>SLPQ01000078.1 GCA_007131925.1 Candidatus Brocadiia bacterium
AGAGCCTTACCAGCCGGTTGAACATCTCTTCGCGCTCCGGCTCGAGCTGCTCGATCTCGGCCTCGGCGAGCTCGCTCATCTCGGCGTCGCCGCCCTCGATGATCTCACGAGCCCCGGCGAGGCCCTTTTCGACCTGCCTCAGGGACCTGTACAGCTCGATGATGTGCGAAAGTGAGCCGTGCTCCTTGACGAGCGTGGTGTAGAGGGCGCTGTTGGAGATGACCTCGGGGTCTGAGAGCCTCGCCTCGAGATGGATGTAGCGCTCTTCGAGCTCCCCCAGCCTGTCGAGAAACTTCTCTCTCGACTGCTCCTCAGGATTTTTCATCCGCCTGGCCCTTCGCGTCCTTACCGAGGCCCCAGCCATACTTGCGCTGGAACTTCTCGACGCGCCCGGCGGTATCCACGTACCTCTGCTTGCCGGTAAAGAAGGGGTGGCACTTGCTGCAGATCTCTATGGCTATCTTTTCCCTTGTCGAGCGGGTCTTCCACGTCTCGCCGCAGCCGCAGGTGACCGTAGTCTCAACATACTTGGGATGTATGCCTTCTTTCATCTTGCTCCTCCAGGACTGTAAACGCGCCCCGCACAAAGGCATAATACTACGGCGTACATGCGAAAAAGTCAAGCACGAAGCGCGTACCACCCTGCCGCCCTGACAATAACGCTACATGGAATCAGGCATACGAGAAAGACAATCGTCACGAGTCGTCTTGGACCTGCAGTGTTGTTCACTGTCTAACCGCGTAAGGTATATGCCATAACTTACGCCTGCCGCTTAGCCTTCGTATGTGCCCATATCCGCCACCACAGCATGGCGGCCAGCACAAGCACAACCGTGCAGATGGCAATGTAGTAGTAAAGCGCGTTGGAAGCCGGCGCGGCGGCAGCCTCGTCGGCACTCCCGGCGGGCGGCGCCTCAGTGATCTCAGGCGCGACTCGAGGCTCGACCTCCGTTATCTCATCTGCGAATTCGACAAAGGTGTCTCTCAGTAGCTGATCCACGCGCGTGTCAACCATATCAGTGGCCCCCGCGATGTACTCGATGTTGCCCCTTGTCGCGTCGACAACGCGCGTGCCGTGGGGTATCTCCAGCGTGAGGTCGTCCGGGTGGAGCCCGCTGTCCATCTCAATCATCTCAAAAACGTACTCCTCAAACACCTTGTAGCGGAAACCCGGGTCGGCCTCCTCAGCCTCAAAACGGACAACTCTCGGCAGCCACACGCTGCCGGATCCGTGAGCGTACTCGCCGTACTCGAAGGTGTATCGCGCATCGTCGCCCACTGCCTCGAACGACACGGGCAGGTAATCCATCCCGCTGTCAAAGGTGACGGCGACCCGACGCTCCTGCATATCGTCGTCGTCCGGAATAATAAGCAGAGCCCGGACCAGCGGGCGGCCGCCGTCGCCCGAGGAGACTTCCTCCCACAGCACGTTGTCGCTGCCGGGCCCGCCCATGACCTCAATAAATCCCAGAAGGTCCTTGATCAGGGAAGTCACCTCATGGCGCGGGTCTCCCTGCGCCTGAACCCCGCCAATGATTGCATCCACAATCGACTCCGAGCCGTCGGTGATGTTCGCCAGGCGCGCTGTTGTCCACAACTTCGTACAGGTGGCGTCCTTGATGAGATAATTGTCATTTATGGAAATGTTCCAGCCCTGGAATGGCCCGCCTTCTCTGGTCTGTGTCCCTTCCTGATGGTACAGCATCGCCCTTTCGCCGGGTATATGACTGACCCTCAGGAGCCCAATGCGTTCCTCCCTGAAGTGTGTCTCTTCTTCATATGCAGAACGCACTTCCGGGTAGGCAATGACGTGGTACCGGACAACCGTAGTGTAGTCCCTCATCGAGTCGAACGTCGCGACGTGAAACTCAAGATAGTCCCGGATAGCCTCGGCTGCTCCTGAATCGGACGCAGATGCAATATGCTGGAGGCATGGCAGAGACGCCATAAACACCAGGTACACCAAGCGAAGCGCTATCCCCACAAGAGGCCCCGTGTCCCTTCTATCGGCCGCCATTCCGATCGGAGACATTACGCGTGGAGTGACGCCGCCATCCGCGCGCATCCCTAACATCCCACAGCTGGCGCGTATGCCGTGATCACTTCCCAGTCGCCCTGCTTACACTCTTTGTGAAAAATCCACCCCTTCTCGCAGTAGCACTTCATGATTCGCGAGCACCAAGTCTCTTCGGCAGCGTTTAAGCACCCTGGCGAAGGGCCATCGCAGGCTGCCACGCATGTTAGCGGGCCTAGCTTCTTCTCCACCACGTCCTCCTTGCAGATTGGACTTGGCCAGCCGACAGTGTCACACTCTACCCCGTTATTGCACTCCGCGTCAGGCTTGGAGGTGCCACTGCAATAAGGCTCCTCCGTCCTGTTGTTGTTTGGGCAGCTGCCTCCTGCCATCTCCCATACATCCGTGTCCGAAAGATACGACACGCCGACATCCCCAGCGGTCACCGCGTAAGCGCCTGCTGTGGCAAGCGCTACTGCAGCCACAATACAACACATCTCAAGCGTTTTCATGGCATGTCCTTGCCTCGATCACAGAGTAATACGCGCTTCGAGGCCGGGCAAACGCAAGCCCGCCCAACACTCTTGTCAACGATGTGCCCTGAAGCCATGCCGTCAAAGCCACATCCTTTCTCCCAGGAGCGCACTCGAAACGCACGCACCAAGCAGCAAAGGCGGGGCCGCGCCTGCTGACGTGATTTCCCGGTATACCTGTTGACTGCCGCGCATATTACCCCCCCCCCATGCCGCCTGTCAAGTAGCATTTTCAGATTTCTTTCAGGAACTTGTGAATTCTTTGCATCGGCCGGATCCCGCGCGGCTTCAGCGGCCGCCGCCGCGGCGCTGCACGCTCGCGATCCATCCCTGCAGCGTATGTGCCGCTGGTGCCGAGTTTGCCGTCATTCGCAGAGTCGTGCCGCCCAGCCTCCTCCCTCAGCCATCACCGCGCCCCC
>SLPQ01000076.1 GCA_007131925.1 Candidatus Brocadiia bacterium
CACGACGCATCGGAGCACGGCGCGACTCGTGCCGGAAAGAAGCTCTCGGATAATTCCTGCAAAGAAATGCGAAAAAAGTCGTGAAAGCTCTGTACATTCAGCACGCAGGGGGCTAATATGCGCGCAGATAGACAGGTTATCCGGGAATTCACGCGAATTTGCCTCGCACCGAGTGCAACGGTCTATGTGGACTGGGGTTGAATGCTCCTACAGTTGGCCGTGCTGCTGTCTGGATCAGGGGCGCTGAGATGCTGACACTGCGCAAGGCGACATTTCCGGCATTTTTTCACAACAAGTGTCCTGATATCCCCTCGGCAGTCTGGACGACAAGAACCTATCCCGATCTGGGCCAGTAACAAAAGGAGCGACGATGAAGGTTTTACGGATAGTGCGGGTGCGGCGATACCTTGTGCTTGCCTGCGCCTTGCTTGCGGTCTTTTCAGTGATGCTGCTTGTACTGATGAGGCGGCGGCAGGCGCAGCCGGACCCGGCGCAGATGCCTGCGGCGACGGCGCAGGTGATGGAGGAGAGTTCTGCGTCTCTGCCGCCTCGGCAGGAGGAGGAGTCTCTTGACGGTGCAGAGTTACCTCCCATGGACGTGCTGCTGAGCGGTCTTCCGCGTGTCGAAGAGCCGGTCGAGCCGCGCGCCAGGAGATGGTCGGAGCCACTGATGACTCCGGAGGAGATCGCCGCGGCAGAGACGATCGAGCTCTGGGAGGTCAGGGCCATATGGATAGGGGGCGAACTTGGCCTTAGGAGGAATGAGGATCTTCATGATCCTGATCGCCTGGTGACGGAAATGATAGCTGCATGTGACGAGCTGGTCGCCTTTGTGGAACGCCCCGACGCCGTCGAGAGCGCGATAGACGCTTACGAGAGGACTCTGGCCGTCATGCACGACCCCGAGCGGGCAAGCGACCACTTTGGGCCGTGGTTTCGTTTACGATTCCCTACTATCAGCTCAGCAGGTGCCACCGCATGGGCCATGCAGTCGCTCGACAGGCTGCTGGCAAGCGAAGCGATGCGGGAGCGCTCGATTGAGCGTGCCGACGACCTCTTCGACATATTCATAAGGCGTGACCGCATTGTAAAAGCCGTAATTGAAGAAACCGGCGGAGATCCCTGGAACAATCTCCAGCGCTGGCAGTTGACGCAGGGCGCATTCATACTGGCCGACAACATCGCGCCGCAGCGTATCGATGCCTGGCTCCAGCGCAGGGGTACCGACAGGCGCAATGTCATGTGGGGCAATATGCCGGGCGGCACTGATGGGTTTTGGGAATTCATTGAACGGGAGTTTTTGAACAAGTAACGCGCCGCATGCGCTCTTGAAGACAGGGTAGCGTTGTTTTCTTTAAACCGGGTTCTCGGCAGGAGCCTGGATCCTGCCGGGGATCTTCTTGAAGCGGCGTGCGGCTATAAGACTTGGACCGATGAAGCACACAAGGTTTATAGGTGGGGAGCCCAACACTCTGCAAGACTGGGCAACGAGAATTCCCCCTACCGGACCAAATGGGGTGATGGCCCGATGGTATACCACAACGCCAATACCCCCCATGGTGCTCACTCGGCAGTCTGGACGCCAGGAGTCTAAGCAGGGTTAAAGAGAGTATTGCGCTGTTTTTGGTTTCCCTGAGGAGGTGCTGTATGTGGAGCATGTGTGCGCGGTGGTTGTGTATTGCCGCCTTGATCGTAGGAGCAGCGGCCTTTCCGGCGGAGGATCGTGGCGCTGCCAGAGTTCATGCCGAACCCGGTTTGGAGGATGTGTAATGCCGCTGTTGCACAAGTGCTGGTGCTCAGAGACCATCGCGCGCTGCATTTCTTTCGTGGTTCTTGTCTGTGTGCTTGTGATGTCGGCGGATGTTCTGTGGGCCTTGCAAGATGAGCAGACGCTGCTTGCGGTCTTGAGAGAGGGCTATAAGGGCGTTATGGATATCCGCGACAACATTTACCTGAGCTACGAATGGCACCATGAGCGGTTTCCGTCTGTGAGCACTGCAGATATTGAGCCTGACGCCGGTCTGATTGGGCCGTTTCGAGCATCATATATAAGTGCAGCGGGGCGCGAGCGGGTCGGATACCCGGAAGGGTCATTCAGCGTGTCCGACGGCGGATACTATCTGCGTTTCACGTCCACTGCCGGCACCGGCGATACGGAGACGCAGGTCGGCCGTGCGCTTCTGGCACCCTCCACGGAGGGCTTATTGGGATCCGGGCACGGCCCTACATCTCTTCTGGGGTACGAATGGATGATGCCTGAGGCCGTGCTCTTCAGCGAGGAGGCCGTTGTGGAGACCGAGCCGTACGACGTAAACGGTGTCATGGCATACAAAGTCAGCCACTCGTTCTCGGTGGATGGCTACCCATACACGGTCTCATACTGGTTTGCTCCCGAGAGGTCCGGCCATGTAGTCCGCTTCGAACGGCGTGAGCCTCAAGACCGATTCCATCTCCATCAGATGGACGTCGAGGAGTTTATTCGCCTGCCGGACGGAAGCTGGTTTCCAGGCAAGACGGTTTACACGTTTTCCAGCGTAGTTGATGGAGCAGTGGAAGAGGTGAGCACAAAGAGGCACGCAGTTCTGGAGATTGAGCTGAATCCGGACATCGAGGATGATTCGATCTTTTCGACTTCGCCCAATTCACTGCCGCCCGGGACGATCATAGAGGACAAGGTTATCGGCATGACCTATGTGGTCGGCGAGGGACCGGTCAGCCAGGAGCGGATTGACAGGTACTTGGATGACGTCCTTACCGAACTGGACCTTCCGCTGCCGGAGACGCCTGCGGCTGCTCAGGACACGCTGGATGAGATGGTTCTCTTTGCGGATGAGGGCATAAGGTATTCGGGAGAAGAGGAGCGGCGCGGGAGCGGGCGGGGCTGGCCGGCGGCGGCGATTGCTGTCGCCGCGGCCGCGCTGGCGGTCGTCTTGATCTTGCACCACAGGCGAAAGGGGGCGCGG
>SLPQ01000095.1 GCA_007131925.1 Candidatus Brocadiia bacterium
CAGAAACAGCCGCCACTGCAGAAGGTCATCCGGCCATTGGAAAGACGCAAAGGCTACCGGCATGGATGCTGCCGCCAGGACGCTTCCAAGCGAGACATATCCGGAGACAGCAGTGACGATGATCCAGATTGCAAAGGCTGCCATGCTGGGCCACGGAGCAAGCCCGAGCATCATGCCGAGGGCGGTGGCCACCCCTTTGCCTCCCCTGAAGCCGAGAAAGACTGTCCAGACATGCCCTGAAACGGCCGCAAGGCCACAGATGATCCTGAGATCAGTAAAGCCCTCCCCCCACATGACAAGTTGCAGCACAGGTGCCTCGGCTTCAAAGGCGGCGGTCCCTGCTGCGATTACGTACATGCTGAAGGGGATGATGGTCACGGATGCCAGGCCTTTGACGATGTCCAGGATAAAGACGGTCAGTCCGATCGTTACGCCGGCCGAGCGGCCTACGTTTGTCGCGCCGATATTGCCCGAGCCGACGGTGCGCACATCGATTCCGGCGGCGTATTTCGCCAGCAGATAGCCGAAAGGTATGGAACCCAGAAAGTACGCCTGGACTACCGCAAAGCTGTAAAGGGCCAGTTTCAGCAGCTCCACTGATCGTCCTTTCCCGCTAATCCCCTCTTGTGATATTAAGCGGCGGCATCGGCTCGGCGGCGGCCTTCTTGTAGAGCTCGCCGATGGCCTGGAAATTGCGCTCCAGCGGGTATTTCTCAGCCAGCGCCCTTGCCGCCAGGGCCGACTCTCTGCGCCGCGGCTCATCGAGAAGCAGCTCCACCGCTGCGGTCAGCCCGGCGATGTCACCCGGCTCCTCGACCGCAAACCCCTCAACACCCTCAGTAATGATCTCCGAGCACCCGTTGCGCCGGGTGGTAACCACGGGCAGCCCGGAAGACAGCGCCTCGAGAACCACCAGGCTCATCGGGTCGTAGTAGGTGGGGTGCAGATATATATCGGCCGCAGCATAAAATCTCTCGATATCGGCCACTGAGCCGTGAAAGATGATGTCGTCTGCCAGGCCCATCTTGGCCGCCAGCCTTGGATAAACACCCTGTGCACCGTGCTCGCTGCCGGCTATCACACCCTTTAGCCCCTTGTGGGCGCGTTTCTTGAGCTCTGAGAGCACCCTGATGAATATCTGGGCCCCCTTGAGCCGATAGTTATGAGCCACCAGGAGCAGGACCGTCTCCTCCTGGCCTATGCCGAGCGTGCCGCGCATCTCCCGGCCGAGACCGTCGCGGTTTTCGGGGGTAAAGCGGGCCGTATCGACGCCGTTGTGGATGACTTCTATCCTGTCCTCGCCCACGCCGTAATACCGGACCATGTCCCGCGCGACCATGTCCGAGACCGCCACGAAACGTGGCGGCGGCTCCTCGGTGTAGATGATGTTTTCCAGCTCGAGCAGTATGTCCTGCTTGGTGTTAAGCCATCTGGCGGCACGGCGAAAGCCGCGCTCGATGCCGCTGCTGCTCGAATCGAGAGACTTCTCCAAAGAGGCCTTCATCACACCGCCGTGAGGGTGAAAGATGTTCTGGCGCAGGATGCGCGCCATCGAGTGCACCACTTCAAACGCCCCCTCGCTTACAAGCTGTGATGCCTCTGTGCTGAAGGAGAGGTACCGCCTGGCAGCGCTTATCCCCTTTACCGGTACGGTCACCATCGTCACACCGGTCGGCTCAGCCGCCCAGTCCTGCGTGAAGACGGTTACGTCGTGCCGATGTGAGGCCAGCCAGCTCACCAGGTCGGCCGTGTACGTCTCGGCGCCGCCGCGGGCCGGGTTGAAATGCTCTATGACAATCGCTATCTTCATTAACGCCTCAAGGGCACCACCGGATCCCGCGAAACTTGCGGCGGCCGCCGATGTGATGGGAGCGTTTCAGCACCCGCTTGAGCAGCCGTCTCGCCTTTGATGCGCCATGCCCCCCCCAGCGCCGGGAGGCGTAGGCCACGAGAAAGCGCAGGCGATCCATCTGTGAGACAGCCTCGCGCGGCAGCGTCACGTTGAGCGCCGCCAGATCCTTTGCAGCCAGACTTTCCCGCCGGCTTCTCTTCATGCGCTGCAAGTCTATGATATTTATAGCAAACCCACCCCCCCTTCGTCTAACAAATATATGCTTTGCATACAGATCCTGGTGAAAAAGCCCGGCACTGTGCATGCTCGCTACAGTCTCGGCCACAGCCTCTGCAAGGGCCCGCCTGTCTGCATGGCCGCCGATAAAGCCGCTGCCGACACTGAGAAAATCACCCAGTGAGCGCGCCCCCTCTATCTCTCTTACGACGAGGAGGCTCTCCAGCGGCATCGGCCCCAGCCGAAACTCTCCCGCTGCCAGGATCGCAGGCCCCGACACGCCGGCACGCTTTAGCAGCCGGGCGTACTTCCACTCTCTTAAGCATTTTGAGAGCGGCCACTCAAGCGAGAGGATCGATTCGAAGATGTCCTTGAAATGTGCCCGTCCAAGCCGTTTGATGTAGAGGGCCTCGGCATGGATGCCGCTTTCCACCTCGATCCTCACAACACTGCGATCACGATGCCTCGCTACGATCCGGCCACCACCAATCCGCCATATCTCGTCAAATCCACCCATGCCGAAAGCCCCAAGCTGCGCATGTGTGCTGCAGGCATACTCGAGCCGCATCGAGACCAGCCGGGCGATGGGGCCCAGCGCGCGCAGACGCGAGCGCTTCGCCGGATGCGGTCTGTTTGCAGAAATCTGCAGCTCTTCACACATGGGGTCTTCCTCTCCGGGCAATCCTCTTACTGCGGCCGAGAGCCCCGCAAGCGCCGGTCGCACACCGGCGGTAAGGCCTTTGAGATTCTATTTCAGCCTGCACCGTGATGCAATCCGCCGCGTGGCAAGGCGCGCCATCTCTGAGGAATATTCAACAATCGAGAGGCGCTTTTGCATATATTAGGGTACTGATGTAGAATGTCGGCGTCACTAA
>SLPQ01000197.1 GCA_007131925.1 Candidatus Brocadiia bacterium
ACGCGATCGCCGCCATGGCCGCAGGAGCCGAGTTCATACATGCCAGCGTGTGCGGACTGGGCGAGCGTGCCGGAAACGCGCCTCTGGAAGAGGCTGCAGTTGCCGCAAGAGCGCTGTACGGGGTTGACAGCAACATCCAGTTTGACAAGCTCGCTGGTCTTTCAGACGCAGTGCGCCAGATCAGCGGCTTTCCCGTCGCGCCGAGCAAGCCGGTTACGGGCGAACGCGCCTTTATACGGGAGTCCGGCTTAGGTATCAACCTCATCAAAGAGCATCCTCTCGTTCTCTTCGCGCTGCATCCGCATACAGTGGGCCGCAGGGGCGACTACGTGCTTGGCAAGAAGAGCGGCATGGCATCGGTTGCCATGAAGATCGAAGACCTCGGCCTGCCCGCCGTGGAGACCGCTCAGCAGGAGAAGATTCTCAAGTCTGTCAAGCAGCTCGGCATTACCAAGAAAGCTCTGGTCACTGACGATGAGTTTCGCAGCATCTTCAAGGAAGTGACAAGGTCATAGCAAGTATGGGCGAATACGTCGGAGAGTCCGTACGCCGCAGCGGGGGTGAGGAGCGCGTCACAGGCAAGCTTGCCTATGCCGCCGATCTTCACATCCCCGACATGCTGCACGCGAAGCTTGTGACGCTGGACTGCGCCCACGCGCGCATTGTCGGTATCGACACCACTGGCGCCGCTGAGCTGGCGGGGGTCAGGTGCGTAATAACCGCCGCTGATCTGCCGCAGCCAGTGCCACGTTATGGACCGGTCGACCGTGACAGGCCGGTACTGGCCGTAGAGGAGACAAAATATTACGGCGAACCAGTGGCCATAGTGGTGGCGGATACCGAAAACATCGCCTCTGAAGGAGCCGCTCTCGTGCGCGTTACCCGCGAGCAGCTGGGCGGTGTTTACACCCTTGAGGAGGCATTAGCGCCTGGAGCGCCCCTCGTACAGGATCCGGCCCTGCGTCCGGAGAGCCCCCTGCGTGGATCGAACATCTACGACCAGTGGCACTATAGGTGGGGAGATCCTGACAATACCAGTGCGGACCTTGTCATCGAAAACACCTACCGATTTCCAATGCAGGTGCATTTCGCCATCGAACCGCACGTTTTCATCGCTGCGCCTGGCGAGCAGGACGGAGTGGTCATATGGAGCACTGTACAGCACCCCTTTGTGCTTCAGCGGGAGGTGGCCGGTGTCGTGGGTCTGCCGCTGGCGAAGGTGCGCGTGATTGCAACAGAGATGGGCGGCGGTTTCGGAGGTAAGGGGTATCCTAAGCTTGAGCCGCTGGTGGCGCTGGTTGCTTTGCGAACTGGCAGGCCGGTGCGGCTGCTGATGTCGCTGGCTGAGTCTTTCCTTATGGGCCGACGTGCGTCGAGTGCCGTCACAATGCAAAACGGTTTTGATGCCGACGGCCGCCTCGTTTTTGTGCGATCCAGTGCTGATTATCTTATCGGTGCCTACGGAGACATTACAAAGCGCATTGTTGGCAAGGCTGCCTATGTGGCGACGGGTCCATACAGCGTTCGTGACGTTGACGTCACGGCGCGCGCAGTCTTTTCGCACACTGTACCAGCCACCGCCTATCGAGGCTTTGGCGCGCCTCAGTATCTGTGGGCGCTGGAGTCGCAGATGGACGAGGCGGCGAGGCAGCTTGACATGGACAGCCTTGAAATTCGCCTGCGAAACCTGCCGGCCAAAAGCACAGTGCTTATACCTGGTGAAACGCCTGTGGACGGCGAATGGGCTGAGGGACTGACGATGGCCGCCAAGGCGATCGGCTGGCATACGCCGCTGGCCGCTGGGCGTGGACGCGGCGTGGCCATCGGCATCAAGACTCCCCGCGCAGGGGCGACTTCGCAGGTCATTGTGCGCCTGCACCATGATGGGAGCGCATCTATCCTGACTGGCACTACCGAGATGGGCCAGGGCAGCCAGACCGTTTTTGCGCAGATCGCTGCAGATTGTCTGGGCATACCGTTCCATGGGGTCAACGTGGTCAGTGGTGACACGGGCCGTGCTCCCTTTGACGCTGTGACAGCATCCAGTCGTTCAACCGTCTGCATGGGCAACGCTATATGCGCAGCCTGCGAGGATATAAAGGGCAAGCTTCGTGAGCTCGCGGGAGAGCTCTCAGGCGCTGCGCCGGGTGGAATCGTCGTTTCAGACGGCAGGGTGCGGGTGTCGGGAAGTTCATTGTCTTATGGTGACGTCATCGGTGGCGTCTACGGGCGCGGTGAAGGTGAGGTCATCGGGGTGGGCGAGTTTCGCCAGCCGAAGGACGATAGGCATCCGCTTGGCGGGCCGTCACCATTCTGGGAAATCATCTTCGTAGCGGCAGAAGTCGAAATGGACCTGGAGACCGGCAGCTACGCCCTCACCAGGCTTGCGACCGTCGCCGATATCGGCAAGGCCATCAACCCCGCACAGGTCGAAGCCCAGGACGAGGGAGGAGCGCTGATGAGCATCGGGCAGGCGCAGATGGAGCAGTTGATAATCGACCGGGAAGGCATACCCCGCAACCTCGGCGCCCTCGACTACCGCATCCCGACGACTATGGACACACCGCTGGAGGTCGCCTCCCTCCTGCTGGAAAACGCGGACGGTCCGGGCCCATTCGGCGCCAAGGGCGTTGGAGAAAGCGGCGCCATCGCCGTGGCGCCGGCTGTTTGCTCGGCCGTATCCCAGGCGACAGGCGTCACCTTCACACAGCTGCCGATCACCTCTGAGGACGTGTGGAGGGCTTTGCGGCACAGGGCTGCCAATACCTGATAAGAGATGCAGGCGGCCTTCTTTGAGCGCCCCCGACGGCTCTCTCAGGTGCGCCGGCAAGAGCAATGCGCGCTGATGTGGCCTTAAGAAGGTGCCACCAGATGAATATCAACCGGCAAGTAGTGGAATGGATTGACAAGGGCCGTCCCTTTGCGCTGGC
>SLPQ01000054.1 GCA_007131925.1 Candidatus Brocadiia bacterium
CAAGGTATTGCACGATGCCGGCAGGGGCACTCGTTCGTGCGATCTCGTCGAGGGCGCGTGCTGCCGCCTCAAGATCGCCGAGGGACTGAAGCGCGCCGATCAGCATAAACGCAGCCTGCGTATGATTCGGATCGGTTTCGTACGCTCGCCTGTAGGTTTCCGCGGCGAGCCTGTAACTGCCCGAGACCTCATGCAGCCTTCCCAGCAGCACCCTGGACTCAACATCGCGGGGATCTGCCGAGATGTTATGTGCAAGCATCTCGGCTATCTCGGAGCGGCGCGCAGCCCATTCGCCGCTGTCGATCAGCAGCCGGGACTTTTCATATCGCCAGTGCCTGCCCTCTTCGCCCTCGGCCCGCCTTATCTGCTCTACCAGGCTGGCGGCGCGCTCGTAGTCGTTGCGGACGGGACCCTGCAGAAGCAGGCGACGGGCCATGATATCATCAGGCCACTCATCTATCACCTGGTTGAGGATCCTTTCCGACTCCTCAGGGCTGCCGGTACGATGGTAGAGGGCGGCAAGGGCCAGCTGCATTCTGCGGCGCTGAAGGCCCTCGCTCATGTCGGCGGATGTTACAAGCGAAGCAACGGCAACGGACTGCTCGCCCTCCAGCGCCAGGAGGTGAGCGGTCGGCAGGACCACCTCCGGGTTTTCGATATGCTCATCCAGCATACGCAGAGCCGTCTCGATGGCGGCCTCTCTCTGGCCGCGGCGTCTCAGACTGTCCAGCTCAAGGATGCGTGCCTGAAGCGCCGTGGCTTCATCGGCCTCCAGCAGCTCTATGGCTCGGGCAAACTCGCCTTCGTCGCCTTTGAGATGCGCAAGCTGAGCCTGCAGCAGCATGAGCCTAATGTCATCTATGCCTGCAAAGAGAAGATCGCGCATTTCATTCTCTATTGTCAGCAGAGCAGCATGGTCACCTCCGGCGCCGGCTGTCTGCAGGCGGATGGCAAGGTCCATGATCCTTGCGTTAATGTTTGCCGGCATCACATTCACGGCCACCGCCGAATGCTCGGCAGCCCTCGCGGACTTGCCCGACATCGACAAAGCCCTCGCAAGCGAAAGCCGTGCAGAGCCGTCACTGGGGTTGGCTTCGACTATATCCTCGAGGATCCTCACTGCAGAGGGCCAGTCGCCTACGTTGCTGTAAACCTCGGCAAGGCGCTGGCGAGCCCTGCGTTGCGTTTCACGCTCGCGAGCCGCCCGGCGCCAGTAACGTATGGCCTGGTAGTACTCTTGTCTGTGCTCTGCGATGAGGCCCCTGAGAAACGGCACTTCCGGCGAGACCGGGTCGATGGCTTCAATGCGCGCTATTATGCCCTCGGCCGCGGCTACATCATCCGCCGCCAGATAGAGCGAGCAGGCAGCCGGCAGAAAGTAGAATGCCTCTTCCCTGAGGGTCTCAATGGCACGCTCAGCCAGGGCGCCGGCCTCTTGCGGATCCCCATCGGCAATAGCGATGGAAGCCCTTGTCGTCCATATGCTCAAGAGGTACGGGTCGAGGCTTTCGGCCCTGTCAAGCAGTCGCAGGGCATCCTGGCTTTGCCCGGCGGTCACGAGCCCTGCCGCTATCCTCACGAGCGTCGGTGCGTCGGCCCCCTCACCCTCGGCAGCCCTCAAGAGCTCTTGACGGACATTATCGCGCCTTTCGGGCGTATCGGCCATTTCCCCCAGCTGGTAGGCAAGCAACATCCGCGCATACGCGCTTTGGGGGTTGCGCTCGACGGCGCGCCTCAATATCTCAAGAGGCGTGACTCCGACTTCCTCAGGACGCTCACGTGCTATGGCGGCAAAGACATCATAGGCCCCTATGTATTCGGGGAACTCTTCGATCAGGCTTTCGAGCTCGCCCGCCGCCTGCGCGAACTTGCCCTGCCGGGCGAAGGCGAATGCAAGGAGCCGCCTTGTGTCCCGGTCAGCCTCAAGCTCCATTCTCCTCTTCAGAATCATCTCTGCCTCGCCGGGAAGGCCGCCGGCCAGGTAGATCTCCGCGACGCGCCTGCTCGCCTCCGCGTTGGCGGGGTCTTGCCTGAGAATCTGCCGGTATGCAGAGATGGCCTGGCGCACATTGGACTGTTTTTGAGGCTGGATCTTAAGCTGTGCGTCCGCGTACTTGAGCAGTATGTCCAGGTCATACGGGTGCAGTGAGCAGTAGCGGCCGATCTGGCTGGCGGCGAGCTCCCACTGGCGCGCCTCGTACGCTTCGAGCCCTCTCTCAAGGGCTATAGTCGCCATGTAGGTGCGCCGCCACCGGCGCAGGCCGAAAAGCGCACCTGCCAGTACGACCATACTCATAAGCAGGACTAAAAGTAAACGCCAGTTCACACGGCCGGATTGAGGGCTCGGAGATCTCATGGGTGGATCCTTTCGTTACCTGATACGCTTTGATACTCCTGTCTGATCATGAGCACTGACGCAGGGATACAGACCTGACAGCAGATCGCCATCAAATGCACCGGTCCTGTCGGCGCTCTCTTCAAGGCCTTGCCTTTGCCCCCTGAAACAGGCGGAAAAAGCGACCAGCCATCTCCACAACCGTCATCAGGATAATCTTGACGTCGAGCAGGAAGGACACCCCCCTCACATAGTCTCTGTCATACCTGATCCATTCCTGGAAATCGTGCTCGCGGGCAGGAGACCTCCTGACCTGCCATAGACCGGTGATGCCGGGCCTGACAGAAAGGCGCGCCTCGCGCCACGAGGGGCACATCTGGTTTTCGTCATCCGGAGAGGGCCTCGGCCCGACGATGCTCATCTGGCCGGCCAGCACATTGAGAAACTGCGGCAGCTCGTCGAGGTTGGTGGTGCGAAGAAACTGCCCGACAATTGTGACTCTCGGATCATCCTCTATCTTAAACTGCGGCCCGTCGACTTCGTTGATTTCCTTGAGGTCCTGCTGCATCCGGGACGCGTCAGTAACCATGGTCCTGAATTTCAGGCAGTCAAAGGGCTTTCCATGAAGGCCCTGCCTCTTATGCCTGTAAAAGACCGGACCGCTGGAGGTGCACTTTATGGCCACGGCGATGGCCGGAAAGGCAATGACGAGAAGGGCCATGGCCGTCAGCGCAAAGAGAAAATCGAAGATGCGCTTGCCGAACCGCGCGTAGGAAAACAGCGGCCAGCGCCTGTAGCCGCTGCGGCACTCAAGGCGCACCAACGGCAAGGTGGATACCTCCCCGCGCCCGTCTGTCCTGCCGGAGCGAAGCCATACCTGGCCGCGAACAACCGTTTTTGGAGGCACTACGGCCCCCGGTCCTATCATACAGCCGCTCAGGACGCATTCGGCCCCGACCTCACAACCCTCGCCGAGATACAGCGGTCCTATCCCCACGACGCCTTTTTGAAGTTGCGAGCCCTTTTCGGCGATGACGCTGCCATGGAGCGAAGGCTCACGCGATCCGTTGTCGCCGCGGCCGCGGCGCCGATGGCGGGCCAGCATGGGGGAAATCCGGGTGAAGTATTCCAGCAGGTCGCCGGGCATGGCAAGGTCCAGCGCGCGACCGCTGCCGATGAGGCAGCGCACCGGCACATAGTGCGTCTCACAGAAAGCGACAAACTCCCCGTAATCTTTCGGGACGCCCTGGCGAGAGAAAAGGTGCCTGACCTCCTTTGCGATAATGATCAGGCTCGGCCATGAATCCGGAGGCGACGAGGGATATAACCGGGGGTGATAAGATCGCCTGTACCCGAGCACCTCAGCATCTCTGCCGACCTTGAGAATCTCATCATAGTAGGAGGGCGCGCCGGAGAGCTCAAGCGACGTCACGCCCGCGAACTCCCGGGCCGCGCTCATAAGCATCTGCCGGTCGAGCTCAAGGGCATAGCGGCCGTTCATGATGAGGAGGGGGCCGTTGCTGTCCTGAGCGTGAGCACCTTGAAATACGGCGGGATTATCGATATCGCATATCTCCTCTGAAGAGGCGCATCCGCTCAGACCGGCCGGGACGGCGGTGACCCTGGGCTTTAGAAACCGCACGCCTTCTGACTGAGAGGTGAGACTGCAGGCAAACCTGTTCCACGACCTTGTCAGGGCGATGGAGAGCAGCTGTGTGCCTGTGCCCCCTGGCGCCTCATGCAGTATCGAGACGAGCTCCAATGCACTCCCTTTCATACACTGACAGAGCCGTCGGGCGATTCACCATCGTCGTCTTCCTCAGAGCGGCAGAGCAGAAAGACCCTTGCCGCAACCTCCTCACCGGTCGTAAGCGGCTCGTCTACGTAGCCCCGGGTATACCTGTGACTGTACTTTTCGTAGCTGTCGTCAATGTGTACGCCGGTAAGTACGACGCCGAGGATTTTTGTATTCGCCAGCTCAAAGCGCAGCTTTGCTTCCTCGAGGTCCTTTGCGCCTGTCTTTGCGCTGCGCGCCACGAGCATGACACCGTCAGCGAGCGACGCCCATATTTTCGCATCCGGCATTGCCAGGACCGCCGGCGTGTCAATGATTATCTCATCGAAGGAGTTGCGCATCTCGGCGACGAGCTCCCTGAGCCGTGTGCTGTCGAGCGGGTCTTTCTGGTTTCTGGAGGTGCGGTTGCTCGGCAGTATGAAAAGGGTCTCGATCTTGGTCGGCTTTACGGCTTCGCTGACCTTGCACTCACCGGCGAGAAGATCGTTGAGGCCGGTCGTGTTGTCGAGCCTGAGGTATCGAGCCACCTCGGGCTTTCGCAGGTCTCCGTCTACCAGGAGCACGCGCTTGCCGGTGAGAGCGGTACTCGTGGCAAGATTGATAGCGAGAGTTGTCTTGCCGTCGCGGCCCTGGGGGCTTGCGATGACGATCACACGCCCGCTGCCCTTGTGGCCGCTGAGCATCAGATTGACTCGAATGGCCCGGCAATCGTCAATGAAGTGCCTGGGCTTTATACGGCGCTTGTCAAGGTCCTCAAACCGCGGCATGGTGCCCAGAAGCGGCAGATGCAGGACCGACTCGACGTCAGAGGGCTTTTCGATACGCATGTCCATGGTGTGAAGAAATACCGCCATGCCCGCTCCAAAGACCAGCGACCCCAGCAGGACCACAGCGGAGTACTGCTTGCGCTTGTCCTCGGTGGGCGAGCTCGGCACCTCCGCGGGAAAGGCCACCCGCATGCGCGCAGGCCTCTGCCTTTCGACGCGCAGCACCTGCAGGCGCTGCCTTACGGTCTGGTAGAGATCGCTGGTGAGACCTATCTCGTGTTCGAGCCTCTGGATATCGAGAGACTTGCGGCCGAGTGTTATGACGCGCTCATTCTGCTCGGAGAGCAGCTCATCGATACGGTTTTTGCGAAGCTCGAGACTTGTCAGCGTACTCTTTAGATCTTCGATAGTGCGAGCCTGCTCGATCCTGAATTCCTGCTCCATGATCCTGTCAAAGCGCTCTTCGGCCCTTTCAGTGGCGGCGGTCAGCTCTTTTTTCATCGCCTCCAGGGCCTGGCTTCTCTGCTCGATCTCACTTGAGCCGTCGAGAAACCTGACATGGGTCAGCGCAAAATCCTGCTGCAGTCTCGTTACCGTCTGGGTATATGTGGCCACAGTGGGGTCTGCGGCGACATACTCGCTTCTCAGCTTGACCATCTCTGAGGGCATGATCGAGGGGGCCGCACTCTCCTGGAGCTTGGCTATCTGCGCCCTGGTAACGATCGCGGCCGTTTCAACGTCAGTCAGCGCGCTTTGAAGTGCCTGAACCCTCTCGAGGAGGATGCGTTCCTGCCCACTCAGGTCGGTCGTCCCGAACTCCTGGCCCATCTCGTATGCCGTGTCATACAGCGTCTGAAGCCTCTGAGCTGTGGAGTCAAGCTCGGCCTCCAGGGCTCTTAGCTTCTGGTCTTCGGTCGTCGCCTCGCTTCCGCCCTCCATGCCCATATAGACCCTGACGGCGGCATTTGCCACCTCGGAGGCCATGCGCGGGTCTGTGTCGGTCATGGAGACGAGAAGGAGTTGTGAATTTCTGTCCGCACGGGCTCTCAGGCTGTCCTGGAGGTAGGCCATTGGGTTGACATGATCTCGGAAAAACCCCCGCTGCCGCACTGCCGGGTCATCAAGGATATTGTGAAGCACCCGTGTACTTGTTATGAGGGCTGCCTGCGTGTTCACGTACGTGGTGTAATGCGGCATCGGGCTGTGGTCTTCAAAGACAATCCACGGCACTACCGGCGCTATCTCGATGGCGCTGACGGCCGTGTACTTCGGCTCGATCAGCAGCCATATCGGCGGCATGGCAAGCGCGCATGCCAGAATGGCCATCAACACGACAAGCCGCCAGCGCCGCAGGACAATAGCAAGCGGATTCATGGGCGACCTTTTTGACGCCTCATCCTCGCCATAACCGCTCTCCTGCGGGATGAGAGCCATCTCTCTCGTCTGCAGAGATACTAATTGCCTGTCTTCCATGGTGGAAAACCTCCAGACAGATTCTCAAATGTCCTCAGAAGCATCTTCAGAGGAGCTCTCCGCGGGCACAACCAGCCGGCCCAGAAGCCACATCTCGGCTCCCAGAAGGCCAAGCGCCAGCGGCATCATTGCCAGACCACCGAAATCATGGAAAAAATCATTGAACTGCTCCCCGTACCCGGCCGTGTAGGCAAGGGAGGTCACAGTCAGCCTGAAAGTGTTGCAGATGATCGCTATCGGAATGCTCGAGGCCAGGATTACGCCCTTCTGCCACATGGGCCTCGTGCTGATGAGCGCTGCAAGTGCACTTATGACCAGAAACGCCGTAAGCAGCCTGAGGCCGCTGCACGCCTCGGTAACAGCCACGGCCGTATCTCCGATCTGGAGTATGTGGCCCTCGCGAATGACAAAGACACCCAGCACCTCCAGGAGAAAAACGGACGCGCTGGTCGAGTAGGTCTGCAAGGGAAGCGAAACGGCGTAATAGATCCTGTTGGGCCAGGGCAGCATGAGAAAGAGAAAGGCCACAACGCCCCAGAACCTGCCTACCATATCAATGCCGAAAACAGTGATCGCAAGACCGATAAGGACCACAACCAGCGAAAAACGCTCGACCGACGCAAAAAGAAGCAGGCTGCCGAAAAATCTCATCGCAAATCCGCTCGCCACCAGCGCCAGCCCCCAGTAACATGGCCTTGCCGACAGACCCGAAAGGCTCTTTCGCTTGACATAGACCACGTAGGCGGCCAGAAAGGGCACCAGCGCCCCGCTGGAGAAGTTGTCGTTTCTTCTCCAGACCTCGGCAAGATCCCTGATAACCTCCCAGTACGACCATACGAGAGCCCCCAGGAGGACTGCGCCCAGTGCGGCCATATGCAACGGCCTTGCCGCAGTCGTCATGTCCCGGCGGGCCTCAAGCACCTCGCATTCAGCAGATGAGGGCCTGCTGTGTATTCCTCGACGTCGACTCATTGCACTCTCCCAGAGAGGTTTATACACTCGAGCGGCTGTCCCGGCGTCATTTCCGACACCCTCGCCAAAAAGCTCACGGGCCGCAGAAACGACCGCACCGGAGTCCACGATGCTCTCTGAGATGCATGAGCCGTCGGAGACCGCAGATCCTTCCCAGAGAGAGCTGGCATCTATGACGCATCGGGCACCTATTTTCACGTTGCCGGCGATGACTGCCGGCCCCACGACTACCGAGCCATCGCCGATGACCACTCCCTCACAGATGACCACGGGCGGCTCGAAGCGGACTCCTTTTCCTATTGACACGCCCGGCGCTCGCCAGATTCCCTCTGCCAAGAGGTCATAACCGGTCATGTCGATCCCATATTTTTGGGGCTCTGCCAGCGCGCGAGCGAGAAACTCCAGGTAACCGCGCCTTCCCGCAATGACGCTCACGTCCCTGGCGGGAAGCGCCCTGATACGACCGCCGCTTCGCAGTATCCGCGGTATCACCACCTCCTTGAGATCGATGAAGCCGCCGTCTTCGGCGCCGTCAAGAGCGGTGCTCTCTGTGACGTATATCCCAGCCGGCGTCACCTCCGGCGAACGGTCTGTGCTGCCGCACCCGGTCAGGACGGTCATAACGGCCCCAGCCCTCTTGTGCTCAGCAGCGAGGCCGGCGAGATCGCCGAAAAAGATCGAGGTGCCATCCATCACAAGCACCGGACCCGGCTGCCAGCGCTCTATCGCATCCGCCAGGGCTCCTGCCGATCCGCGCGGCATCTCGTCACGGACGATCGAGAGGTCCGCCACATGCACTCCATCGAGGAGGGCGGGCAGGTCGCACTCGACGTCGGCGCTGATGCACAGGGCAACCCTGGAGACGCCTGCGGAGGTGAGATGCCCAAGCTGATGATAGATTAGCGGCCGGTCGATAAGCGGCCACAGCGAGACCGGGATCCTGCCGGCGATCGGACAGCGCATGAAGTCGGCGGCGCCGGCGAGAATCACCGCCCCGCTAAAGTGAGATTGCTGCATGCGACTCATCCCGGGTCTCCACAGGATTCGCGGGTGCCCGGCTTTGAGTCTCTGGGGTGCCGCACCGAAATCGAATCCAGAAATGACTTTATCCTGGCGGCTATGGCGTCTCCGCCTGCAGCGCTGAGGCTCGGCCTGAACTCAAGCAGTGCGCGCATCTTCCCGGGTAAGTCGGCCGTCTCAAAGGCCGCAAGAAGGTGCCCGCGGGCTGCAAACTCACCAGCAGTGACGACCTGGTGGTCGTTTACCACTTCAGCGTACTGCTTCAGACGAGGCATGACGAGAAGGGGCTTTTTCGCCTCGAGGGCGGCAAGGATGGTGCCTATGCCGGCATGTCCTATGACGGCTCTCGAGCGGGCCACCTGCGCTTTGAACTCGCCGTAGTCCATGGAGTCAACCCACCTCATATTCACCGGGCGCCAGCCGCCCTCTACCTGGGCAAAGATATCATCTTTTACGGCTCCGGCCGCGACTGCCGCGTCGACGGCCTTTACAAGCCTGTCAAAGGGAAACTGCGTACCTACAGTAAGAAAGATCATATGATCTGTCCGTGATACTCCGTAAGGGGGTCTTTTTCGCTCAGGCGCGGCCACTGAGTGATGCATAGATCGGCAATAGGGCGCACGATCCGGCCTGAGAGCGAGAGTCGCTCGACGTTGGCGATGCTGTCAACCCAGACGATCCTGCCGCGCATGAGCTTGCATATCAGGCTGCAAATGCAGCCGTGGGCGGCACCCGTACTCACGACCACGTCGGGGCGCTCGCGCAGCAGGATCACCATGCAGCGCACCAAGGTGCGCATGACCCTGAAAGGCTGGGTGTGGTTTGACTCACCCACCGTATAGACGCGCGCGTGGTACCGGTCGGCAAGGTCCCTTGTGACCATCTCGCCGGTCGTGACAAAGAACGTATCGTGCCCCCGCCAGGCCTCCTCCAGCTTTGTGAGCTGACTGAGGTGGCCACCGGCCGATGCGGCAAGACAGATTTTCAGCTGTTGCGACATCTCGACACCGAAGTGTGAGGCTCCCGGTCCCGGCCTTTACCGGCCTCGCCCAGCGCGGCGAGCACCTCGCCCGCGCGCGCCTGCCATGTATCATGCATCACAGCTTCACGGCGGGCTCGCCGGCGGGCGTCATCGTCCTCGCGCACGGCGCGCCTGATGGCCTCTGTGAATCCGCGGGGGTCCCCGGCAACATAGACGAGCGATCTGTATCTCTCCAGCTCGCTGAAGGGCGTCGATACGACGGGCCTGCCGAGTGCGAGGTATTCCTTCAGCTTGATGGGGTTGCATGCTTCGATCCAGCGGTTCTGCCGCCATGGCATGATCGCGACATCAAAGCACTTGCCGTAATGAGGTATCTGCTCGTAAGGGCGCTTGCCGAGAAGATGAACGTTGGAAAGGCGGCCTATTCGAGTGGTGTCCGAGGAGGCGCTGCCGATGAGCACGAAGGTCATCTCCGGTGCGAGTCCGGCAACCTCCTCCAGGAGGGGCATGTCGCATGTGTGATCGTCGATTCCCCCGAAAAAGCCGACCACGGGCCGAGTGATCCCCTGCATCTCCGGCGGGATCCGGTCCGATTCAACGGCCGATGCAAACATGTCATAATCCACACCGTGATCAATGAGGCGCGCGCATCGACATGAGGGCGCTTCCTCATCGTAGAGTGAGCGGTTCACGTAAAATGTGATATCGGCGGTTTCCTTGAGCCGTTTGTCGAGTCCGGCGATGATCCTGCGGTCAACTCCCGGATACTCCTCGTACCTGTCTGTTCTCTGGTATACAAGCGCTCTTCTTTCAAGCCTCAGGGCGCTGCTGCAGGCCGCCGGGCAGGCCACCCAGACGACAGGCCGGCTGAGGGAAAGAAAGCGCGCCGCTCTTGATGCCTGGAGTCTGAGGCCGAGCTGGTTGAGCCCGCTTGCCACGGGCAGATGGTGAACGGGAAACGTAAGGGGGCTGTACACGAAAAAGCCGCTCTCGGCCTCCACAAGGCCCCGCCGCACGCTGGCGAACTTGCGCTTTACTCTCTTTATAAACATGCCGCCTTCGCCGATATTGACTTTTCGCATCATTATGGAGTTTATGTAGAGTACCCTGCCCGATCCGGCAAACCGCCTCATCAGCTGCATATCAATGTGGCCGCGGTTGTGATACCACCAGTCCTCACCGCCAAAGCAGACGAGGTCGATCGCGCCGTTTTCGTTCATATGCGCAGTCTTCACAGTATCCTCAAGTATGAGAGGTCGGCTGTCTTTTATGAAGATCGCAGTCTTTCGTGGCATCAACAGATGATGCTGCTCTTGCAGGATCCGGCCAGTCGAGCTTCGACCTGATCCAAAGCGACCAGAAGGGTCTTGCCTTGAGTCGGAGAAAAGGCGCAATTCGCCGGTACCAGAGCCTGGCATATAGTGTGTTCAGGATCCATGAGGAAGCCCAAAAGAGGGAAAGCTTCACTCTCGTCCAGAACCCTGGACGTATGCCTATGATGATGCTGTCAGCTTCAAGACGGCCGCCAAGCCGTATCTTATAGTTAATCGGCTTTCCGCCAAGGTCGACAGTTCTCACTCCCGTTTCTGTTGCATGCCTCAGCAGCGCTGCAAGACTGATGGTCCCTACCGTGTAGCTCTGCCACTCAGGCGCGGTCGTTCGCGTGGGCTGCAGCCAGTGGAGAATATCTCCCGATCGAAAGGAGAGATCCCCCGCAATAAAGTCTCCCTCAGCAAGCAGCCGCCCAAGAACAAGCTCATCCCTGGGCAAACATTTCTGCACAATTGCACCAAAAAACTCCTTTATATGCGGCCATCTGCTGAACCAGCCCGTCCGCCCTTCACAGCTCCACAGAGTATCGTGAGATGCTATGAACTCTCTCAGGTAACCTTCAACCTCCTGGCGGGAGGTGACCAGCTGATAATCTATATCATGCTCTCTGTGAGCTTTTCGCTCTTTGCGCGCGATGTAGGATCTCTGTCCCTTCGAAAGCATCTCCAGGTAGCTCTCATAGCTGCCGGGCAGCTCAAGCAGTACTC
>SLPQ01000229.1 GCA_007131925.1 Candidatus Brocadiia bacterium
AGCCGGCGTTACTTGGATAATTCAACGGCGGAGCCGCACGCTTATGAATTCAAATCCAGGGAGCAATCCCATAGAAAGAGTCCGTCAGGAAAGAATAGCCGGTCTTGTCCTGCAGACCTGGTCGAAAGCACGCCGCTTCTGGCTTGTCAGGGCGCGGCCGGGCTATGTCAGAAAGAACCTGGCTCTGCGCGTTGGTCAGTGCCGCCGCTGCGACCGGTGCTGCTCCATAGCTTTTCGTTGCTACAACTACAATGGCGGCTGCTCGATCCATGGTGCACATTACCGTCAGTGCAAGGCCTTTCCGATAGACCGCAGGGATACCGAGCTCATAAGAAAGCTCGGCGTCGAGTGCGGCTACAGCTTCAGGACTGGTGTCCCGCAATTCTCGCCCGTCTCGTTACATGGGCTGCCTATTGTCGTCGCCTGTCTCGGCGCATGCGGGCTCGCCGCGGCCATAACCGCTGCATTTATCAGCTGGTGGGCGTTCTTATTCGCATTGCCGGTGGCATTTGTGGTATATTTTTTCCGTGATCCGGAGCGGTTCCCCGACCAAATCGGCACCGAGGTGCTTTTGGCGCCGGCCGATGGTAAGGTGGTCAGCGTCGGGCAGGGATCGATGCCGATAAGCGGCAAACCTGCATACGTTATCGATATATTTCTTTCGATTTTCAACGTGCATGTAAACCGCTCTCCCGTAGCCGGGCAGGTGCTGGCAAAAAAATACAAGGCCGGCAGGTTCCTCAATGCCATCAAGAGCTCCGCAGCTGAAGAAAACGAGAGCAATACACTTGCGATCGGCTCGGATTATGGCCCGCGCATCGAGGTCACGCAGGTATCAGGTGCTATCGCGCGCCGGATAGTCTGCACGGCCGACGAGGGAGAGAGGCTTGAGGCGGGAGAGCGTTTCGGGATGATAAGGTTTGGAAGCAGGACCAGGCTTTTTATCCCCTTGGATGTGCCGTTCGAGGCTACAGTCCAGATCGGCCAGAAGGTAAAGGGCGGCTCTACTGTGCTGGGGCGATTCTTATGAAGGCGATACCTTTCTGGCCGACACTCGCGACCCTTGGAAACCTTGCATGCGGCTTCAGCGCTATGACCGATGCGCTTGAAGGCAACTTCGAACGGTCGGCATGGCTCATACTGATAGCGATGCTTTTCGATGCGGCTGACGGTCGGCTAGCGCGTCTCACACGCAGCACCAGTGAATTCGGTGCGCACCTTGACAGCCTGGCAGACATAATCTCTTTTGGAGTGGCTCCGGCTTTTGTAGTTCACAGCTTCGTGATCCAGAACCTGCCCGATTATACCGGCCATTTTGCTTGGACTGCCAGCGGCTGGTACGCCAAGTTTGCATGGACGGCAAGCGGCATATACCTGACGTGTGCCGCGCTGAGGCTGGCTCGATTTAACGTCGAAAACAGGGCGTCCGTAGGCTCTCACAGGAGCTTCAGCGGGCTGCCGTCCCCGGGTGCGGCGGCGCTGATGGCCACGATGGTGCTCTTACTGCAGAGCGATATCGGCTCGCTCATACCCCGGGCTGTCATCCCGGTGGTGCCACTGGTGGCGATGCTGGCGGCGGTTCTCATGGTCACGAAGCTTCGATACCCTCACATAATAAGCCAGCTGGACTTCGGCGGTCGGCCGTTTTCGTTTCTGGTCCTGGTCGTTTTTTTCACGATGCTTGTCGTGTTGGCCCATGAGATCGGGCTGTTTCTTGTAGCTGCCATCTATGTCGCATCGGGTGTGGTGGGCCTTGCCATTGACCGGGTAATCGAAAGGCTGGCATCTGCCGACAGTCAGGACAGCCTTTTCTGAGCCCGGCAGGCTGCCCCTTGTAATGCACTTTCCAGTGGAAAACATCGCCCGCTCACATAGAATCATCTTGACCGGTTCTCAGACTCCCCCGCAGGAGGCCATGAAGTGTTTGCACGTTCGATAAGTTTGTACTCTTTCAATCCGCTGCTGGCAAGCGGCGACATCACTGTCAAAGGCGCTATGCGGTTTGCGCGCGCTGCCGGCTTCGACTCGGTCGAGATGCTGGACATGTATTGGAGTGATAAGAGCCCCCGAGAAGAACAGGCCGACATTCTTCGCGCCGAGGCCGAACGGGAGGCGGTAGCGATATCGTGCTATACCATACACAATGATCTTGGCGTTTTCAAAGAAGATGAGTGGCGGCAGGTCGTAGACCGGATGATTCGCGAGGTCGACACGGCAGTGCGGCTGGGCGCCCGCAAGATGCGTGTAGAGGCCAGCTGGGGCCCGGCGCGCACCGGAGAGGACAGGCCTTTCAAGGAATACCTCGAACGCATCGCCACTGGCATTAAGGCCGTCGCACGCAGCGCTGCCGAGCACGGCATTCAGGTAGCGCTTGAAAACCACGGACGCTTCATGGGAACATCCCAGCGCGTGCTGGCCGTCATTGACGCGGTCGCCGAACCGAACTTCGGCTCATGCCTCGATATCGGCAACTGGCTGGTCGTAGACGAGGATCCCGTGCAGGCTGTTTCGGCACTCGCCCCGCACGCGAGGCATGTACATGTTAAAGATATGCATGTCTTGAATCACAATCCAGGCCATGGGGCATTCACGACCTCCGGCGGGAGATTTCTTTTGGGCTCGGTGCTTGGCGAAGGAGACGTGGATGTCACCCGCTGCCTGGATATTCTGGCGAAGGCAGGATATAGAGGTGCATTGTCACTTGAATTCGAGGGACCTGAAAACCTCTTTTTCGCCATACCTCGCTCGTTAGAAAACCTTCTTTTATGCACAAAGAGGCTGCCGCTTAGAAAATAGCCGGCAGGGAGCACGCCTGGAATGGCAAGAACCTTCCAACTCTTCTGGCAGACTGCGTGGGACAATCTCTTTCACGTGGTAGTTCTTAACTTTATCTGGTTTAC
>SLPQ01000079.1 GCA_007131925.1 Candidatus Brocadiia bacterium
TGCGTCATCGAGGATGACTTCGCCTCGGTGGTGGAACGTATGCGCGCAGCGGACGTGGCGGCCTTTGCAACGCCGGTCTATTTCGGTGACCTCTCTGAGAGCATCAAGGCCTTTCTCGACCGCCTCAGGCGCATCACGCGCCACGAGAGCGGCAAGAGAGGCCTCACCGGAAAGGCGGCAGCGGGCATATGTGTTGCGGGTGGTGGCGGCGGCGGTGCCCCCCGCTGTGCGTGGGTGCTCGACGGTACGCTTGCCACCTGCGGCTTCGAGGTGGTCGACGTGGTTCCAGTTCGCCGGCAAAACCTCGAAAACAAGTGCGCCGTCCTCGAGATCACAGGCAGATGGCTGGCCGGCACGTCCGGCTGAGTCGTCCAGGCGCGCGAAGGGAGGAATCGGGTGAAGCTCGGTATTCACGCATATGCATGGACCAGTGAGTGGTCAAACGAAACGCTGGACCTCATAGACCGTGTCAAGTCCATGGGGCTCGACTTTATCGAGATACCACTGATGCGGCTGGACAGGTTTGACGCGGCAGCCGTGAGGGGTCGCCTGGAAGCGGCCGAGCTCGACGCGGTAACCTCGAGCGCTTTGCCGCTTGAGTGCGACGTAACCAGCGACGACCCCGCCGTTCGCGCGCGCGGCAGGGAGTATCTGAAGGCCTGTGTGCGGGCTACCGCCGCCATCGGGGCACGCAGCTTCTCCGGGGTCATATACTCAGCCCATGCTCGCGCTCTGTCAAGGCGGCCCGGCGGCGATGACTGGCGGCACGCGGCGGAGGCCCTCGTTGAGGCGGGCGAGCTGGCCGAGGCCGAAGGGGTCATCATCGGCATCGAGCCGGTGAACCGATACGAGACCTTTCTGGTGAATACATGCTCGCAGGCGCTTCGCCTCAAGGAGATGACTGCGCTTGACTGCGTGAAGATCCACCTCGACACCTATCATATGAACATCGAGGAAAAGAGCTTCTACGATGCGACGGTTCTTGCAGGCGACGATCTTATCCACTACCATCTGTGTGAAAATGACCGCGGTATACCGGGCACGGGGCTGGTGGACTGGGACGGTGTTTTCAGCGGGCTTGCCGACATCGGCTACACCGGTAACGCCGCGCTCGAGAGCTTCGTAGACATCACCGACAACATGAACACATGGGTCTGGCGGCAGCTGGCGGCAGACGGCGACACGCTCCTGAGCGAGGGCATTGCATTTATCCGCTCCATGCAGGAAAAATACGGCCTCTGATGAAACGGCGCCGCGCGGCGCCTTCACCCGACAACCATCCGAGTGGGAGGCACGAGACTTGGAACCGGTAACAGTCATACCATGCCTCGACATCAAGGAAGGTCGCGTAGTCAAGGGCGTGCACTTCGTGGACCTCGTCGACGCGGGCGACCCGGTCGAGGCTGCCAGGGCCTATGCCGAGGGCGGCGCGGACGAAATAGCCTTTCTTGACATAACCGCCACGGTCGAAAAGCGCCGCACGATGTTTGACGTCTTGCAAAGGGTGACAGCGGCCGTAGATGTGCCGGTAGCAGTCGGAGGCGGCATAAGAACGCTTGCCGACATCGAGCGGGCCCTCGACTCAGGCGCGTCTTCGGTCTCGATTTCCTCTGCAGCATGGCGCGACCGCGACATGGTCAAGGAGGCGGTCGAGCGGTTTGCCTCCGAGAGGGTAATCATCGCCATCGACGCCGATGAAAACAATAAAATGCCCTCCGGCAGGGAGGTCTTTGTCGATGGCGGCAGAAGCGCCACCGGCGATGATGCGCGCGAATTCGCCGTTACCATGGCCCGCCTCGGAGTCGGCCGGATACTCCCGACAAGCAAGGCCGCTGACGGCGTCCGAAGAGGCTACGACCTCAAGCTCACTCGCGCTATCGCAGACGCTACCGGCCTGCCGGTGATCGCATCAGGAGGGGCCGGTGAGCTTGAGCATTTTTACGATGCGGTCGTCGAGGGGCGAGCCCGGGCGGTGCTGGCAGCGTCGGTATTCCATTTCGGCGTCTTCACGATACGCCAGGTCAAGGAGTACCTTGAAGGACGCGGCATCCCGGTCAACCTGTAGCTAAGAAACGTGGCGGCCGGGATATAAAGCGCCGTCCGCCGCTTCTCCGGCCGGTCCGAGCGTGCCGGCCTGTCATGCGAGGAAATAATGGAAGAAATCGTCGGCGGCGTCTGCCGCGTCGTCCGGCAGGCTGTAGTGCCAGGGGGGCTTGTCTATGGGCGTGGCACGGGCGCACGGCCTCGGGTCCTTGCGGCGCGACAGGCCGTCCATGTCGTCTTTGTGCTTTCTGTGTATCTCCCTCAAAGGCGCTCCCCAGCCTTCCCTCTGACGATACGCCCACCCCGATCCGCACAATTGTCGGCGGATATCCTGCATTATACCACAGCGTGCAAGCACCTCGACGCCGGCGGTGCTGGACGGGTGGTGTATACTCCTTCGAACCGGGCAGGCGCTTTCATCCGACATCGCATTGCGGGCAAGGGGAGGACAGCATGCTAAGGGGCGCTTTGTTTGCCGTGGCCCTTGCTGCAGGGCTTGTAACAGCCGCGCTGGTCATGGGCGTCGACCTCGAACGGCTGATGGATCTCAAGGCCCTCTCAGCGCTGGCCGCATACGCGGGAGTGGCCGCCCTGGCAAGGCATAGGCCGGGCGTATGTCTTTACCGGATGGTGGTCCTGGCACGGCCCGAAAGGCACACAAGACGCGAGCGCGCCATGGCGTATTCTTTCGCATCATTTGCACGCGAGAGGCTGCTTATAGCAGGTCTGATATTCGCGCTGGCTGACGTGGCCCTTGCCGTACACCAGGCAGAGCCTGCCGCCTGCGAAGCGTCAATGGCCGGCGCCCTGCCCGCAGCCCTGTATGCGCTCTTTTTCTACGTGGTCGCCGTTCGCGTTGCAGGCACGCTGAGACAACGCCCGTCCGGGGGCTCGGCTATCCCTTTATGCCGGCGTTCCTGAAGCACATCGGGAGGTTGCCGCCGGAGCGATGGTACTCCACGCACTCACAGCAAATCGAATGCCTCGGACATGTGTCATTGGGGCAGGTGCATTTCTCTTTATTTTCACCCTTCTTGCATTCCATCCTGTGCTTCCTTTCCATCAGGTCTGTCCTTGCCTCCATAGCGTGTCTTGCCATGGATGCTTTCAATATCAACCCTTATAACCGCGGTCGCCGCCAGCATCCTCTCATCATACGAGTACCCTTGCCCGCCGTAGTGGCGCATGATGACATCGAGTGCGGCACCTTTGGCGCCGACCTCCTCGACAATCGACGCCATGCCGAAACCGATCACACTTCTGTACCTGATCGACCAGTTGCAGGAGCCCTCACGCCGGACTACCTCGTGATCGATGTCCACCTCAAAGCAGACCCGCGGATTTTCGCGGATAATCTCCATCTTGCGCCCCACGAGTGCTCCATGAAAGTACAGCGCCTTCTTGTCATATCCGAAGGCCAGCGGCACCACGTAGGGCTGCGCGCCGCTTGAGAGGCCCAGACGGCATACCAGGGCCCTCTCAAGAATGGCGTCTATCTGTGGGCGGTCGGTGATCTCGAGGTCTTTTCGTCGCACGTGGCAGTCTCCCTCACGCGAGCCTCAGCGGCATGTGCCGGGTGCAGGATTATACAGAATCGCTGATAGTTTGGCCAGTAGGCCGGTACCCCCTGGGAGTTTCGCATAGCGGCCCATTTTGTATAATGCCCCCTTGCATTGCCTTTTCTGAGGCGAAAGCTCCGCGCGTACTTCAGGCTAAGGTGGGAGAAATCGACTTTGCGGATAATTGTCCTTGTAAAGCAGGTGCCCGAGACCGGCGCGGTCAAGATGGACGAAGAGACCGGCACGATGGTCCGCGCGGGTGTGGAGGCCATCGTGAACCCGCTCGACCTGTATGCGGTGGAGGCGGCCCTCGCCCTTAAAGAGACGCAGGGGGCTGAGGTTACGGCCGTTTCCATGGGTCCGCCGGCGGCGGCGAAGGCACTTCGCGAAGTGATCGCCATGGGTGTTGACGCAGGCGTGCTCGTCAGCGACTCAGCCTTTGCCGGCAGCGATACATGGGCCACCGGTTATACTCTGGCCGCCGCCGTGCGCAGGCTCAAAGGAGCAGACCTCATACTCTGCGGCGAACGCGCCACCGACGGCGATACCGGCCAGGTCGGGCCGCAGACAGCCTCCTTTCTCGACCTGCCGGTCGCGACCTACGTCAGCTCCATCGATGCGGTGACGACTGGGCACATCCGGGTCAGCCGCCTCGTCGAGGAAGGCTACGAAGGTCTCGACATATCCCTTCCCGCACTTATCACCGTGGTAAAAGAGGTGGCCGAGCCGCGCCTGCCCACGCTCGGCGGCAAGAAACGGGCCAGGAATGCCGACATCCCCGTCTGGACGGCCGATGACCTCGACGTCGATCCGGGGCGCATCGGCCTGGACGGCTCGCCAACGCGCGTTGTGAAGATATTTCGCCCGCAGGTAGCGCGCAAGGCCGAGATGATAAGGGCCGAAGATGAGAGTGAGGCCGCGGCCGCTGCAGGGCGCGTGGTGGAGTTTATGACCGACAGGGGGCTCCTGTGAGCGCCGAGGCCGCCGGCATCTGGATTCTCGCTGAGAGCTCATCGTCCGCTCTGACCCGGGTATCGTTTGAGCTGTTGACTCGTGGCGTCGAGCTTGCCGCAAAGCGAAGCGCACAGCTTACCGCGCTGGTGATTGGCCACGATCTCGACAAGGCCGGTCTGAACCGGCTCACCGCATGCGGCGCAGATCGCGTCATCGCCGTAGAAGCGCCCGCACTCGAGCACTTCCTCGTCGAGCCGTACGCTGCGGTGATGCTGAAGATGATCGAAAAGCACCGCCCCGAGGTCATCATAGCCGGCGCCACCTCTCTCGGTCGCACCCTTATGCCCTACGTCGCTGCAAAGGCCGACGCCGGCCTCACCGCTGACTGTACCATACTCGACATCGACAGGGATACCGGCAACCTCCTCCAGACGCGCCCCGCCATTGGCGGCAATATCCTCGCCACGATAAAAACGCCCCGTCACCGCCCGCAGATGGCCACCGTCAGGCCTCATTCGGCGCCGCCGGCCGAGCCGCGCGAGGGGCGGACAGGCGAGATCATTCGGATTTCGCCGCCGGATGAGCTTCTCAGCAGCCGCATGCGGCGCACGGGCTTTAAGCGCGAGGAGTCCGACCACCCTCTTCAGGATGCCGAGACAGTGGTGGTGGTCGGCCGCGGCATCGGCAGAAAGGAAAATATTCCTGTTGCGGCGGAGCTTGCCGATGCGCTCGGTGCGGCCCTCGGCGCCACTCGCGACGTCGTGGACCGGGGCTGGCTCTCCTATCCCCACCAGGTGGGCCTTTCGGGAAAGACGATTACTCCGAAGCTTTACATCGGCCTGGGCGTGTCCGGCTCTATCCAGCATCTGGCGGGCATGCAGACCTCGCAAAACATAATCGCCGTCAACATCGACCCTGACGCCCAGATATTCCGCGTGGCCGACGCGGCCATCGTCGGCGATCTTTTCGATGTCGTGCCGGCGCTGCTGGCGCGCGCGAGGGCGATGGGAGTCGCAGATGGCTGAGTGCCTCTACAACCGCGTGAGCGACCGCGTGATCGACGAGCTCAAGCAGATCGTCGGTGCGCGCTACCTTATCTGTGATGACGCCGATGCGCTTGAGGCCTTTTCACACGACGAGGTCGCCGAGAGAGAATACGCCCACATGCCTGAGGTGGTGGTACGGCCGCGAACAACCGACGAGATCGCGGCGATCATGCGCCTTGCAAACCGCGAGATGATACCAGTCACTCCGCGTGGCGCCGGCAGCGGCCTCTCCGGAGGGGCAGTGCCGCTGTGCGGCGGGATAGTAGTCCTTACCGACCGGATGAACTCGATAGTCGATGTCGATCCGGAAAACCTCATGGTCGTCGTCGAGCCGGGCGTCGTCACGCGCGAGATAAACGAGGCGATCAAGGGTTACGGCCTCTTTTACGCGGGCTATCCGATGAGCCTCGAAACCTGCTACATCGGCGGGAACGTCGCTGAGAACGCAGGCGGCGGAAAAGCCGTAAAGTACGGCGTGACAGGACGTTATGTCACAGGCCTTGAAGTGGTCACGCCTGCCGGGGAGGTTGTGCGCCTCGGCGGAAAGCGCGTCAAGGACGTCACCGGCTACAATCTTCTGGGTCTTATGGTCGGCAGCGAGGGCACGCTGGGCATATTCACCGAGGTTACCCTCAAGCTCATGCCGCTGCCAAAGGCGGCCGTGGATCTTCTGGTCCTTTTCGAGAAGACCTCCCAGGCCATCCACGCCGTCCCGCGAATAATGACCTCCGGCGGCATCATCCCCACCGCCATCGAGTTCATGGACCGTGCGTCGATCAAGGTCGCATGCGAGTACCTGAATGAGAGCCTTCCCTGGCAGGATGCCTCCGCAATGCTCATACTCACCTTCGACGGCTCTGACGAAGAGGCCGTCGAACGAGAGTACATGACCGCCGGCGACCTGTGCGTAAATGCTGGTGCTATCGAGGTGTATGTCGCCGACAACCATACCACTTCAGAGCGCATCTGGCGCGTGCGGCGAAACATACCCGAGGCGTGGAAGCAGTACAGTGCCAACCGTACTACTGAGGATATCGTTGTGCCCATCGCGGCCATACCTGAGGTCCTCAAGGGCTTTGAGCGCCTCCAGGAGAAGTATGGCATACCCGTGCCATGCTACGGGCACGCCGGCGACGGCAACCTCCACGCAAAGCCGGTCATGCCCCCCGAATGGTCCGTCGAAAAGTGGCGCGAGACACTGCCCAGGCTGCTCACAGACCTATACCGCCTCACAAACCAGCTCGGCGGCACCATCTCCGGCGAGCACGGCATCGGCCATAAGCGCAAGAAATATATGCCTCTGGTATGCTCAAAGGAGCACATCGCGATTATGCGCGCCGTCAAGCGCGCCCTCGATCCGAACAACATTCTCAACCCCGGCAAGATATTCGACATGGACGAGAGCACATCTGAGGCTGCCGATGGCTGACAGCGCCTCCGGCTGGCTTTTTGTATGGGTTCGATGCTGCGCGCTTTGAGAAGCACCTTTGAAACAAAAATGGCTGGGGAACTAGGATTCGAACCTAGACTACCTGATCCAGAGTCAGGCGTGCTACCATTGCACTATTCCCCAGCGCTCTCTGCGAAGGATAATATAAGGCATCGCCGCGCCCATGTCAAGGCGCGGCCCCTCTGCAGGCGCCTCCTGATGCACCCGGATGCGCTAAACCGTATCGAGATGCATGAGCGCCGCCTCGTCGTACTCCAGCCGTACGCTTGAAGGCATTCGCGCACACGACTCATCGACGACGATGAGAGTGTTTTCCTTTTCGATGTATGGCTCAGGCAGGTATACGCGCCGCTCAGGGCCGATCTTCCAGTGCCGGCCGACGTTTCGGCCGTTAAGCCAGACCTCTCCCTTCTCGAGCCCCTCGCACACCAGGACGAGCGGGCCGGGCGGCCCTGAGCAGTCAAAGGTGGTCCGCCAGGCTGCCGGCGTGCCCGGGGCTGCGCGGGGCGCGCCGCCCTGGAAGGTCGGCGCCTCAAGAGAAGCGAAATGCCAAGGCCCCTTCACCGCCGATGCGTACTCATATGCCAATACCTTGACCGCGCGGCTTGTGCGCCTTGGAGGTTTTACGAAGAAGCCCAGCTCGATGAGATTTCGGCCGGTGCTGAGCATCTCCGGCTCAAGCACCATGTCCAGCCGCGAGAGTGCCTCCCGTCCCCAATAGTAGGAGTGAAAATTGCGGTTGATAAAGAGCGCAGCCGGCTGGTCTACGTCCGACAGCCGCAGCACGGCTCCCTCCCCCTTCTTGACCTTGAAAACGATCGAAAGTGTCGCGGCAATCTCCCGCGCGTCACTCCAGAAGCTCTCCATCTGCCATGTATGAGCCAGCCTGCCGTCATAACCGCCGGACGTCCATTTGCGCTCGAGCCTCAGCACGCGACTATCGAGGAAGACCCCCTGGCGAAGGCCCTTTTTCTCGCCGAGCGCCAGCGTGTAATGTGCCCGGCCGAGGTTGTCCAGGAGGACGTGGAGGTCGTTTGCGCCTTTCCTGAGCTTGATGTCGACGGGCGAAGTGGTCGCGCCATCTCCCCTGCCGTACGTCCCGGACCGGGTACCGTTTACGAATACAGTGAGCCTGTCTTCGGCGTCAGCGAAAAGGAGTCGAGTCGTGCGGTCGGACTTCGACTCGACAGTCGTGTGGTACCAGCCGTAGCCTCCCGTATAGCCGAGCGACTCCGGCGGGGCAAACCCGCCCCGGCCGTCGTCGATGCGCTCTGCACCCTGCGGCACCCCCGAGGGCATGAGAGTTGTTTTCTGCCAGCGCGCGAGCGTCGGAGGCCGAGGCGCTGAGGGTGCCGGGCCGGCAGCGGCGTAATTTACCTTTCCGTTTGGAAAATACGTTACGACGTTGCCGCTGTCCCCTCGGACACCCACCTTTACCTGCTCTCCGTCGGCCTCGCCGGCAAAGCAGGGTCCCACCACTATGCGGTCATCCATAAACCACGTGCGCTCCGCCTGGTGCGTATTCATCACGGCGAGAAGGTTTGGAAAGTTGCCGAACCACACCTGCGCCTCCCGGCTCACGCCGCGGCGAAAGAGCCGCCCGCCCGCCGAGAGCACCGCCTCACTTTCGCGGGGGCCGTAGAGAAAGACGAGCTTGCCCACCCCCATGGCCATCTGGCCCAGAAGTGAGAGGTTCGAGTAGTCGATGGTAAAGCCCGGCACCGGTGAAAAGTTGTATGGAAGCGCCAACGCATCGCAGTCGCGAAAGGATACCTGCAGCTTTACACCTCCGGGAAGCTGCAGCTCGGTCTCGGCCCTCCCGGAGCGGTTGAAGACAAAGACGATATGCCCCTGGGGGCCCCTCCGCGCGAGTGTCTCGACGCCGCTGCCGGCGCGTGCGCGCCAGGATGCGGGCTCGCTTTCTGCGAAAAAGCTTTCGAGATTTGATGCCAGTGTCGAGGCGAGTCCTGCAGCATAGTACTTGTCGGTGAGCGCGCCCGTCTCACTGACAGGCGCATCGTAGTCGTAGCTTGTCGTGATGTAATAGTCGGCGGCGCCGTTGGCGCGGCCTGGCCATGCATTGAAATTTGTCCCGCCGTGAAACATGTAATACGAGTACATCGCGCCGTGGGCGCTTGCCAGAAGCGAATTGGCATGGACCTCGCGCGCGCTTCTTGCAGCAAGGGGCGCGCCATGGCCCCACACTCGAAAGCAGCCATCCCAGAACTCCGTTATAAGCTTTGGTGCGCCTGGCTGCACTCTGCTGAGCGCATCGACTGCCCTGTCGGGATTTTCCCAGCCATTCCAGCATTCGATTGCGCCCGGTGTCTTTTCAGAGCCGAAGTTGCAGGAGATTATGGGAACCTCTATGCCGAGATGCGCGAGCAGCCCGGAGCAGAACTCAAGATGCTCCCGGCCTCCAGGACGGTTGCGAAAGATGTACTCGTTTTCCGACTGTACGAGCAGGACGCGCCCGCCGCGTGTGACCTGCCGGCGCGCGATAATTGGTATGAGCACCTCCCACCAGCGCCGTATGCACTCATGGTAGGCGGCGTTGGCCGTACGCAGGGCTATACTGTCTCTGATATTCAGCCACGCCGGCAGTCCGCCGTTGTCCCACTCTGCGCAGATGTATGGCCCGGGGCGCACGATGATCCAGAGGCCGAGATCTTCAGCCAGTGAGAGAAAGGCATCGAGATCCCGCTCCCCCTCAAAGTCGAAGTGCCCCTCGCGGCTCTCGTGGTAGTTCCACGCAACGTATGTGTCGAGCGTGTTGCAGCCTGCTCGCTTGAGCTTGAGGAGCCTGTCGCGCCATAGGCCCCGCGGCACACGGAAGTAATGCACCGCGCCGCCGACTATCCATATCCGGCGTCGCCCGATTATAAATGACCTGCCGTCGTAGCTGACCTCCGGCATCGCTGTCCCCCTTGACCGCCCCCCGCGTGCAGGCGAAGATACCTTATAGTGCAGGATTGTCAAGGCGCAAAATGCCCCGTTGCGGCACTTGTAAAGCCAGCGCCGTTTCTGCCCCCCGTGGGCCCCATGCGATGGCGTCCACGCCCTCATGGTGCGCCACCCGCGGACTTGTCCGCCGGTGATGCAGCGAGCGCTGGTTCCGCGCTCATCATTGCCATGATACTGCTGTGGCCGGCGTCGAGGCGCTCTGCGACAACCCCGGCATCAGATCAAGCCACGTGGCCGCGGTGGGCACGGGGGGCCGGGGCGACATCCGTTCCGGTTGTCTTTAGTCCATGCGCAGCAGGCCCGCGATGAGGCCCACTATGAGGATCACGCCCACAAATGCGAGTATCACAACTGCCACCAGCGCGCCGAAAAAAAGCAGCGGCACGATGACCAGAAGTCCCACAAACCAGCCCGCCAGGTAAGCCAGGTAGGTCCTGACGTCCACGGGCGATGCAGGCCAGCCATGCTGGGCAAGTATGCGCTGGCGACGCCCAGCCTTCCAGGTTGAAAGCCCCGCCAGCACAGCTGCCACTGCAAGTACCACCAGCAGAAACGGCAGCAGCTCCACGGCAATCGCCACCAGCAAAAGCAGCCCCAAAACGGCCAGAACCGTCCAGAGTATGTCCTGCCCTCTCCAGCCCGGCCCGCCCGATGGCTCCCGGTCGGGTCTGAAATCGACATGCAATACTTCTTTTGCCATACTAAAGCATCATACAGACGGGCCACCAAAATGCCTGTTCTTTTCCCGCATGCACAATACAGAAACTGTCGCGGCATTTCCAGCCATGTTTGCTGTGCCGCTTGAGCTTTTCACCTTTCAGCAGAGCGCGAGGCCCCTGGTAATGTCTTTATATGTGTTTTGGGAAGGACGATCCTCGCATTGCTGATGGCGAGATCGAGCCCCTTTGGGGTTGACATGCCGCCTGCCGCCCAATAGAGTTTGCAGGGCTGCCGGTGATGGATCTGTCCGGCTCTTACTTCAGCCTTTTGCGAATACCCGAGAGATGAGATGCTTGACCTTGCTTTTATCCGTGAAAACCCCGAGCGCGTCAGCAGGGCCGCCGCCGACAAGGGCGAGAAGGCCGACGTGCGCGCGATCATAGACATGGACCGGCGGCGCAGGGAGATTCTCAAGGAGTCGGAGTCTCTGCGTGCCCGCAGAAATGAGGTCTCCAGAGAGATCGGCGCCAAGAGGTCCGGCGGCCATGACGCAGAAGCACTCATCACCGAGATGCGCGGCGTCGGTGAGCGCATAAAAGCACTGGAGACGGAGCTTTCCGACATCGAAGAGCGCCTCGGTGAGGCGCTTTTGTGGGTTCCAAACATCCCGGCCGCGGACGTGCCTGTAGGTGCCGATGAATCCGCAAACGAAGAAGTGAGACGCTGGGGAGATGCCGGGGAGCTTGGCTTTCCCGCGCAGCCTCACTGGGAGATAGCGCCGAGTCTCGGCCTTATAGACTTTGCACGCGCATCGAAGATGGCAGGGTCAGGCTTTGCCCTCTTTACAGGCGCGGGGGCGAGGCTCCAGCGCGCGCTGATATCATTCATGCTTGACATGCACACGCGCGAGCACGGCTATCGCGAGGTGCTTCCGCCGTATCTTGCCACCCGCGACTGCATGGTGGGCACGGGCCAGCTGCCCAAGCTTGAAGACGACATGTACAGGACGGTTTCGGACGCCCTTTTTCTCATACCCACAGCGGAGGTTCCGCTGACGAACTTTTTTCGTGACGAGGAGATATCGCTGGTGGACATGCCGGTGCGTCTGACCGCCTACACGGCTTGTTTCCGGCGGGAGGCCGGCTCCTATGGAAAGGACACGCGCGGGCTTGTCAGGGTGCACCAGTTCGACAAGGTGGAGATGGTGAAGTTCGTGGAGGCGGACAAGTCGTACGATGAGCTGGAGAGCCTGCTGGGGGATGCCGAGGATGTCCTCAGGGCGCTGGGGCTGCCGTACAGGGTGCTCAAGCTCTGCACGGGGGATCTTTCCTTTGCGGCTGCCAAGTGCTACGATATCGAGGTATGGAGTGCAGGTGTCGGCAGGTGGCTGGAGGTCTCGTCCTGCAGCAATTTCGAGGATTTCCAGGCGCGCCGGGCAAACATCCGTTACCGAGATGAAAAGGGCGCTCTGCGGTATGCACATACTCTCAACGGCTCCGGTGTCGCACTGCCGCGCACTATGATCGCCATCCTCGAAAACTACCAGAACCCCGACGGCTCGGTTACGGTGCCGGAGGTCTTGAGGCCATACATGGGCGGTGCTTCGGCGATCACTCGGGAGTGATGGTCGAAGTGTTTTTTTGCGAAATATTGCCATGCGGACCGGTGTCGGTCATAATGGCGCACTCGCGAGAGTCAATGCGGCGGACGCGGTGTCTGTCGATTGAAGCAAAGCGGAAAAGGAGGGCTTTTTATGAAGCAAATGGCAATCGTCGTATGCGCGGTGCTCGTGCTTGCCTGCGCGGGCTTCGCCCAGGAGGGACAGCCGGTCGGGGCAGCCGGGCCTGAAAACCTGCACGCCGAGACCGGTCTCGGATGGATGATGCTGCCGGGTGAGCCCAGCTCTACCGGGATCGCCTATGGCGCGGTCAACTACGGCTTTGCGGTATCGGACATAATCGGCCTGGGAGGCCAGGTCGGCGGCAGATTCGCAGCACGCCAGAATGACCCTGACTGGACATTCTCGGCGGGAGTTTTCCAGCGCGACGTAAGGATCGGCACCACGGATACGGCCTGGGCCATCCAGGGCATCTATCAGAACACCTGGGCAAAGGCCGACCTTATCAGCCTCAAGCCGACCTTCGGCGTGGAGGTCAGCGACCACGACTATCTCCTCCTTACCGGTGTGTGGGGCCTCAATGATGAGAGAGTCTCGCGTCGCCGGGTGCGCCGCACACAGCAGCCCGTCGATCAGGCGATGGTGATCTGGGGCGCTGAGTGGACAGATGAGTTTCGCACGGAGATCGGCGCTGGATTTGAGTTCCAGGACCTCGATGAATGGGTCCTCGGCGTGCACACAGGTTACATGCTCGATACGATCACCAGCCTGAACTGGACCGGTATGTTTGACTTCGCAGGAAATTACTACACCGCAGTGGCGCTTGGCTTCGACATCGGCGGCACAGGCCGCAACGCCACGTTCAACAATATCCGCCGCGACGGCATGGACGATTATACGCCGTTCCCGATCAGCGGGCTGCCCGTCATATCATACCAGACCCAGGACAGGCCCCCCCGGGGTGCAGTGCCACTCAACGGATTCTGACAAGCCACGCATGCGTACAAGAGTGCGAGCGAGGGGCCGCGGTGGATGCCGCGGCCCCTCATGCACTTGGGCGCCCTTCTCACGCGACAATATCGCTTCGCATCGTGCGGCGTGGGTCGGCTGTTGACGCAAACATCACGCCGGCAGCGAGCGCCAGGATGATGCCGGCTGCAAATGGCAGAGTGTAGCTGAAGCTGTCCGCCATCCACCCGCCGAAAAAAGGGGCTGCCACAAACGGCAGACCTACCAGGTGATCTATGCTTACATACGAGGGACGCCTCTCGAGAGGGGCAAGCTCGAGCACGTAGTTTCCCCTTCCCAGCCAGAATGACATGTGGGAAATGGTGGCCAGGGCGTAGGCGAGGTAAAATCCCCAGACGCTCTGCGCCAGGAGTGCCGTGGTTATAGCTGCTGCGGAGACAAAAGAGCCGCCCGCCAGCACCACCCTGTATCCTACGCGGTCGCCGAGCGGGCCAACCAGAAGCGAGCTGGCCGCCCTTGCCAGCATAGTCACCATGGCGAGCTTGACCGTAAGCATGGCTGCCTCGGCAGCACCCAGTACCGAAACAGCCCGCATGGCGAAAAACGACGGCGCAGCCACCATCGACACCCCCTGCACGCACCTGCACAGAAGGTAGCGCTTGAGCGCACCGTCCGCGCGCACCACTGACCACAGCCCCGTGAAGTGGTCGCGCATGGATCTGCTCACACGCTCTATCGGCGCCGGTGCCTCTTTGAGGAAGAAAAGCGGGGTGTAGGAGATCATCAGCGCAACGAAGCACCCGGCAAAGAGCGCCCCGTAGTTCGCCGGGTATGCCAGCCGCGCGACCAGCGGCGAGCCCACCAGAAGCACCACGAACCCCAGCACGCCCCCGATCCCCTCCCTTATGCCGAAGAGAAGCCCCCTGCGCCGCACCGGTATGGTCTTTGCAACAAACTCCTGCCACACCGGGTATACAAGCCCGATGTCAAACTGGTAGACAAACATAAGTCCCATAAAAAGATATATCGCTGCGACGGGGTGCCCCCGCGTGACCATGGCGGTGACCGCGCCCATGAAAAGCCATGGCAGCCGTTCCAGAAGTGCAAACAGAAGAAGCGGCCCTTTCAGCAGTGCGCGGCCCTCGGCCAGCTTCGCGGTAAGCAGCTGCGGCATTATAAAGCACGACACCATCACCAGCGGCAGCAGACCCACGAGCCGGTTTGCCCATGCAGAGAGCCCCGCCACCTCAGCGGTGTCCCTGATGAAGCCGGGCAGGATTGTCTCAGGCTGTGCAAGCGCAATGCCCACCGAGTAAAAAACCCCGTCCGCGACGTGTAGCCAGAGGTTGCGCTTCCAGTTTGCAAGCACAAATGCATTGTAATGCTCGACGGTGCCGGAAGGCCTATCGGGCGGGGCGGGCATCTTATGTCTCCGGTGGCTCGGTTAAGCTACCCGCCTGTAAGCTCTGCTATAGCCCAGTCGGTGCGGTCCACGACCTGGGCGCCATCCGGCGGAGTGTATTCGAAGGCGTCTTCGCCGGGGGTGAAGTTCACCTCGATATCTGTAATGTCAATGGCCAAGAGCGGCCTGCCGCCGTCGCGGCCCATCTCGATGCGCCTCGGCAGAAAGGTCCTGGCGTCTATGCGCAGCCTGACGACGCTGTAAAAGTCGATGACCCCCGCCGGCAAGGCATCATCGCCGCTAGTGTACTCATCTCTGAGCGACCCGCTCAGCACATGCACCTCTTCGCCGTCAGGTCCTGACACCTCGGCCCTGTCGAACTCCACCAGTCGAGCTACACCCGCAAGGTCAAATACGAAGTTTGAGCCGATCACGCCGGGGGCGGCATATTCCTGGCGCCTCGCGCCGAGCTCCTCCTCGACGCGCGAGACATCTATCCTGCCGACAATAGGCCCCACCGGGGTGGCCTGCTCGTGCCAGAGGACCCCGCCTGAGATGACCTGCAGCGAGCGAAAGGAATTGGTATTGATGGTCGTGACTATCTCGGCGCGCTCGTCACCGGCGGGGCTTGCCATGATGTCGATGGTGCTTGAAAACTCGCTCGGATAGCTGGAGACCATTTCCATGCTCGCCCTTATCGTGCCGGCGGCGGTGATAGCTGCCTGCGCGCGCGTCAGGACTTCCGGTGCGCTCATCCGGGGGGCCGCACCTTCTGGTGCAGACGTGTCGGCTGAGGCGCCGAATGAGAGTGCCAATGCCAGAAACAGGCCTGCCCTGAGTCTCAAATCATATCCTCCTTTAAGATCACAATGGCCCCAGGCGCCGCCCGAAGTCAGCTTCGGTCCACCAGCCTGCTTACCATAAGAAAATACATCCGCCGGTCAAGCCACCGGGCACGTTCCCCGGGCTTCAAAGAGGCGGGACTCTTCGACTATATCCACCTGTGACTGCTTTTCCGGATGAGCGCGCGCTGGTGCGGCGCACAGATAAGCTACAGGGGCAAACCCTGTGATTCGTCTTTGAGGCTGCGCATCATGAGGTCCGCCAAGGCCTCGCGCGGCTCCTTGTCCTCGAAGAGTATCGCGGCCACCTCAGCTGTTATCGGCATCTCCACACCATTTCTGGCGGCAAGGTCCAGTACTGCCCGCGTCGTCGGCACTCCCTCGGCCACCTGCGACATACCTTCAAGCACCTCGCTGAGGCTGTGGCCTGCTCCTATCTCCATACCCACCCGGCGGTTGCGCCCGTGCGGCGAGACGGAGGTCGTTATAAGGTCGCCTATGCCGGCCAGCCCGTAGAAGGTCTCGGGCTTTGCACCGAGGATGCTGCCCAGCCGGACGATCTCGACGAGACCGCGCGTCAGAAGCGCCGACTTGGCATTGTCACCGAAGCCTACCGCATCGGATATGCCGGCGGCTATTGCGATTATGTTTTTGACCGCGCCGCAGAGCTCCACGCCGAGCGGGTCGTCATTTGCGTATACGCGAAATCGATGGTTCGAAAAAACCTCCTGCACCTCGCGCGCAAAGTCGACATCGTCCGACGCCGCTACCAGGCTTGCCGGCAGACCGGCTGCCACCTCCTCGGCATGGCTCGGCCCGGCAAGAACAGCTGTGCTCAAAGGCGAAAAAACCTCCTCGATAATCTCCGAAGGGCGCGCAAGTGTCTCCCGCTCGAGCCCCTTGGCAACCGAGACCGCCCGATCGACCGTGCCGCCGCTCTGTGATATGCGCTTTGTCGTCTCGCGCATGTACTCTGTGGGGATCGCGACGACCGCAAGCCAGGCTCCCTCGAGCGCCTCGGCTGCATCGGACGTTATCAAGACCTCCCGGGGGATCGGCCGTCCCGGCAAGAACCGCCTGTTTTCGCGTGAGACAGCCATCTCGGCGGCATAGTCGCTGAAGGCGCTCCAGAGAGCAACGTCGTGGCCGTTCTCAAACAGAAGCAGCGCCAGCGCAGTCCCCCACCCGCCGTCGCCCAGAACCGCCGTCTTGAGAGCTGCCATCCGCGTACCCTTTGTGGCTTGGAAAATATGATCTGCCCGCGCTCAGGCCATTATAGGCGCCGGCGCGCAGCTCGCAAGCCACATGGAGCCTTGACCTGTCCGGCTCGTGTGAAGCGAAGAGGCAGATGTTTCGCAGCCGCCATGTGAGCGGTGCGCGCCTACTCCTGCAACCCTGCCTGCCGCAGGTACATCCGCCGAAACGTCCCCGGCTGCTCCAGCAGCTCATCAAACGTCCCGAGCTGCACGATGCTTCCCTGCTGCATTACCACGACCAGGTCGGCATCGCGGCACATTTCCAGTTGCGAGGTGGCAAGCAGGATCGTGCGGTCGTGCAGCAGCAGCCGGACGGCCTCGCGCAGGGCCTTGACCTCTTCGGGCTCAAAGGCCGAAAACGTGTCGTCAATGGTCAGTATCGCTGGATGTGTCAGCAAGGCACGCGCTAAGCCGAGACGTGCGAGCTGGTCGTTACTCATCTGGATGCCGCCACGGCCGAGCTGCGTCCGGTATCCATCGTCCAGGCTGCGTATGAACTCGTCCAGCCCCACCAGCCGCGCGGTCTTCTCAATGTCTTCGGCAGCTGCATCGGGGCGGCCGTAAGCAATGTTGTCGGCTATGGTGCCCGTAAATACGGGGCAATGGTGCAGCACATTACCGACGGCTCGGCGCAGGTCCCTAACAGGAAAGCGGCGAAGGTCCGTGCCGTCCAGCTTGACTGTTCCCGAGGAGGGATCATACATGCGGGTGACCAGTCCCAGCAGTGTGCTCTTGCCGCTGCCGCTTCGCCCCACTATGCATACGGCAGTGCCTGCAGGGATGGAAAGGTCTACTCCCCTCAGTGCAAAAGGCCCGCCCTCGTGGTACTGCATAGAGACGCCCTCGAAGTCGATCTGTCCGTGCAGGGTGTTGACATCGGCCGGATCATCGGGATCGGTAATGCCGGCGGGCGTGTCCAGGATGGTAAAGACCCGAACGGAGAGCACGCCGAGGGTCTGTGCGGTGCTCAGCAGGCCCACCATCGCGCTGATAGGCACGAAAAGCTGCGCGGTGACACCGTGAAAGGCCAGAACTTCACCGAGCTGCATCCTGCCGGTGCGGATATTGAGAAAGCCCATCGCCAGCACCGTCAGGACACCCAGGCCGGTTATGACCGTAGTGAGTGTGCTGAATAGCAGGTCCAGCCGGTGCTGGCGGCGCGAGAGCCGGAGGTTTTCGTCCACCTTCCCGGCGAAGGCGTCAGACTCACGCTCCTCCTGGGCGTAGTTTTTCACCGTCAGAACATTGGACAGTCGCTCGATGACAAATCCGCTTAAAGCAGCTACCCGGTCCCGCAGGTCTTCGGTGTTGCGCTTGATGCGCGGCAGGAAGACCGCACAGGTCACCGCGTAAAAGGGCAGCACAAAGAGCACAATGGCCGTCATGGCCGCGTTTAACCTCACCAGCAGTACCAGGCCCAAAACCAGCATCAAAGTCTGCGTTATTGCATTAACTACAAGCTGCGTCATGTGCCCCGGTATGCCGGAGATATCATCCAGCACGCGCGTCATCAGCTGGCCCACCTGCTCCCGTCTGAAGACGGCCAGCTCCATCGATGCGAGCTTTCGATGTATGGCAGTACGCAGACTGTATATGACGCCGTTGTTGATGCGCGAACGGATCACCTCCGATACTGCGCTAGCTCCGGTGACTGCAACGTGAATGCCGATGCTTGCAAGCAGAAACAGCACCAGCAGCCGCAGCCTCTCTTCAGGACTCTTAAGCTCCACGGCTGCTGCCGGGCCGAGCCCCTCTGGCTCCTCCACGCCGGCCCCTTCAAGGATATCCTGCTCGGCTGCTGGTGCGGCCGGGGCGCCCACCTGCAGCACGTCGTCCACCAGCCAGCGGCCCAGCATGGCAAAGCCGTATGGCGTCGCTGATGTGCCGGCGGTGATGATTACCACAACGGCCAGCCCCTTCCAGTGGGTACCCAGCTGTGAGCGGATCATGCGCCATACAAGCTGCATCATCTCACTCCTCCGACAAGGGCGGCAGACGGTCACGCCCGTACTGGCTGGCGAAGAGGTCCCTGTAGATGCTGCCCGCTTGTACCAGAAGCTCCGCATGCTCGCCAATCTGGGCCACCCGGCCACGCTCCATCACCACCACCCGGTCGGTGCCGCGGGCCATCAGCACGCGGTTTATGACTATTATGCAGGTGCGTCCGTCCATGGCGTCAAGGACTGCCTGGATGGCGGTCTCGGCCGACTCCGCATCCAGCGCTGCTACGGCCTCGTCCAGGATCAGCATCAGCGGGTCGGCAATCAGCGCGCGCGCCATGCCGATTTTCTGCCGTACGCCAGTGCTCAGCTGGAGTCCGCCCGTGCCGACCAGGGTGCCGTATCCGTCATGAAGCTCGCTGACAAACTCATCGAGCCCCAGCGCCCTGGAAACTTCGATCATTCGTTCGTCGCTGACGTCGGGCTTTCCGTAGCGCAGATTGTCGGCGATGCTACCGTCAAATATGGCCGACTCGGGACGTACCATCGCCATTGCACGGCGGTATTCCCTCAGGTGGTAGCGACGGATGTCCGTGCCGTCCACGGCTATCAAGCCCTCCTGCGGGTCGTAAAACCGCCTGAGCAGCATCGCCAGCGTACTGCGCCCGGCTCCCTTGGCGCCTACCACCGCCACGTGCGTGCCGGCCGGTATGCTCAGCGTGACCTCATGCAGTGCGGGTCGTCCCTCCGGGTAGCTGAAGGTCACGGCATCCAGGCGTATGTCCCCCTCCAGTGTTTCTACGTGCTCAGGATCTTCGCTTTCCCGGATGGCGGGCTCCCGATGCATCAACTCATTGATGCGGTCTGCGGATACACCGGCCTGTACGAGCTGATTTGAGACACCTGCAAAGCGCGTCACCGGGCCGAGAATATTCGTCGCATACGCGCAGAATGCCACCACGTCGCCGTAGCCCATCTGCTCCTGGATGACCATGTAGGCGCCGGCGCAGAATATGAGTGTATTTCCGACCTGGTTTATCACGGTGGCAAGGTGGTTGAAGGAAGTGCTGTATACTGACCCCCGTATGGCAGCGTCCATCACCTGCCTGGCCTGCGAGGTAAAGTGTGTCGCCTCGGCCCGGTCCTGTCCGTAGGACTGGATCAGTTCGTGAGCGCTCAGCCTCTCCTGCAGGGTAGACGAGATGTGGTCCATGCGAGAGCGCAAAAGGGCGGTCGCAGTGCGGATGCGTTTGCTGAAAAACCAGTAGTTCAGAAAATATGCCGGCAGCAGTGCAAAGGTGAGCATCGAAAGCGGCAGGCTCAGCCGCAGCATCACCACTACGGCAAAAACTACCGCTACACCATCTGCCAGAAGGCTGATAATCCCACCGGTGGCCACCCCGCTGAGCGTGGCTACGTCTCCCATCAGGCGCTGCTGCATACCACCGACGGGCATCTGGCTGTACGAATCCATCGACAGACGCATCAGGTGGTGGAAGATGCGCTTGCGAGTGCGCCCGATGATGCCGAGGTTTATCTGGTTCAGGGTGATGCTGGTGCCGATGTTGACCACGGCTCGCAGCAGAGGCACTGCAAACATCAGCCCCATCAACATGGGGAAAATGTCCCAGTTGCCCTCCCGGGCCACATCGTTTATCAGGCGGCGCATCAACAGAGGCGCTACCATGCCGATAACCGTCAGGCACCCGGTCAGGATCAGTGCAAAAACCAATGGGGCTTTGAAAGGACTCAGAAACTCTGCAAGCTGACGGTAACCCCGCACGCCTGACTCCACGGGCAAATGCCATCCCTTCTCAACCGGACACCCCCGGCTCCTGCAGTGCAAGAGTATATCTTTCACGGCATCGTCTGCAATACGCTAAAAGGCCGGAAATGCTTCCTTCTGCAAGAGGCGGCCTGTGAAGCGTCCGGACACGCTGACCTGTATGCTGCACGGCCGAGTATGGCGGCAGAGCCATCGCGCGGATATATGAGATGCCTCTATTTCGCGTGTTTGGTGCGTTGACAAGCGGGGCGGGCGAATTATAATCGCGCTTACCGTGGCGGGGTAGCTCAGCCGGTCAGAGCGGGGGATTCATAAGCCTCAGGTCGTGGGTTCGAGTCCCACCCCCGCCACTTTCATTTCTCATCAGGGATGGAGTCGTCCTCGCGAGAGCCACTTCCGGCGTCGCGACCGCCCTCAGGGTCCGGCCTGAGCCTCCACACGCTCTTTTCGATAGAATCGGCTAGGGAGATACTCCAGCGCCATCGGTATACGCCGTAGCCGAGCCACAATCCCAGAAGCCCCCCGAGAAAGACATCCGAGATGTAATGTACATTGTCAAAGACCCGGCTCGCCCCGCAAAGCGCCGCCGCGGCAAGGAAAACCCATGCGCCGCGCGGGTAGTTGCGCGAGAGCGCCCCCGAAAGGGCAAATGCGCTTGCTGTATGCGCCGACGGCAAAGCGGCGTAGGCCGACGTGGAAAAACCCTTGAAGGCTGACCACATCTGCCCCTCCTGAAGAAACATACGAGGGCGCGCGCGGCCGGTCGTCAGCTTGAAGACATTTGTGATAAGCGCCGCGGCAATGACCGCGACCGCCATAAGTATCGCCTGTTTGCGCCTCCTGGGGTCCAGTGAAAGCATCGTCAGGAAGGCAAGGAGTGCCGAAAACGCCTGCCCATAGTGACGTGCGCCGTCAGACAGCGATTTTAGCCATGACGGCCTGCTTCTGCCGTACTCCTCGAAAAAGCGTGCCACGGGGATGTCGATAAAGGCCATCATGACGACGGCCAAAGCGAGCACCGCTACAAGTGAGGCGGCAAAGAAAGCCTGACTTTGTACGTATGAACGCACTGAGGGTGAGGTTTCAGACATAATGCTTTCTGGAAGCTGCAGGTATTCTTCTGTAAACTTACCCGGTGTGCCATGTCCGGGTCACTCTAATACTTTAAGGGGGCAACGGCTTGACTCAAGAGAAAAACACTCCGTCCGCTCGGCCGGCCGCATGGAGTCTTGCGGGCCTTGTAGTGCTGGCGCTTTTGCTCTACTGGGTCGGAAACGATCGCACGCCGCTCTGGGACCGGGACGAGCCTCGGTTTGCCGAGGCCACCCGAAGGATGCTGGAGACGCGCGACTTTGTGGTGCCTGAGTTTCACGGGCAGCTGCGTCCGGACAAGCCTGTGCTCGGCTACTGGTTCATGGCGGCAGGTATGAGTCTTTTCGGAGCGGGTGAGTTTGGCGTGCGCTTTTTCTCGGGGATTTTTGCGGCCCTATCGGTGGTGGTCCTCTGGCGCCTCGCGCGAAGCATGACCGGCAGTGATCGCCTGGCCTTCTGGGCGGCGGCGATGCTGGCAACTGCCCCGGTGATGTTTGTGCAGGGTAAGCTCTGTACGGTGGACGCGGGGCTGCTATTCTGGCTGCTGCTGTCTTTCAGCGGCTTGTGGAAGATCTGGCAGGGACCATGCGGCGCCGGCGCAAGGGTGCTCTTCTGGGCGCCCCTGGCACTGGCTATGATCACCAAGGGGCCGGTCGCGCTTGCGGCGGTCTTCATGCCTGTGGTGATCCTGGGCATTTTCGCGGCGGACCGCTCATTTCTAAAACGCATGGGCTGGATATGGGGTGTCCCTCTCTTTCTGGCGATATGCCTGCCGTGGGCATGGTCGGTGCAGGTCAGAACGGGCGGTGAGTTTCTGAGGTTGTCGCTGGGCAGGCACGTCGTAGAGCGGACCCGCGCGCCGCTCGAGGGGCATTCGGGTTTTCCAGGATTTTACGTGGCGACCCTTTTCGGGACCTTTTTTCCGTGGGCGTTTTTCGTGCCCGGTGCGATATGGTCGGTTTTCGGCGGGCTTCGGGAGAAGAAGTTAGAGCTTTTCCTGGTGGCCTGGGCCGTCGGGCTTGTCATTATCCTTGAATTTGTCAGGACCAAGATGGTGCATTACTCCCTGCCGGTCTTTCCGGCGCTCGCGATTCTGGTAGCGCTCTTTATCGAGGATAACCTCAGGGGGCGCCTCGTCGCAGCGGGGGCATGGTCGGCGTTTGTCATGGCCGTGGTGCTGGCGGTGGCGGCTCCGGTCGCGGTGGGTGTGGTGGGTATGGAGGCGGCGGTTTTTCCGATGGCGGGCGCCGGCGTAATACTCGTGGGCGGAATGCTGGCGGCGGCGCTGGGCGCAAAGAGCGGTTTGTGGAGAGGCAGGGCCCTTGGCGCTGTGGCCGGCTGGCTTTTCGTGATAGCTGCATGGGGGCTGCCGATGGTGGGGTCGTATGGCTCGACACCGGCTGTAATGGCCGCCATTGTGCGCGCAAGGGCCCATCTGCAGGCTGATGCGGGGGTGGCCACGCTCGGATACAGCGAGCCGAGCCTCGTCTTTTATCTTGGCGGAGATGTGGATGTTATCGCTGGTGCTGATGACTTTCAGGCAGATCCGGTAGTCGACACACCGCGCATCGTCGTTGTAGAGCAGCGCCGCAGCGAGGTTGTGGAAGAGCTCGAGGGACGGGTAATGGTGGAGTGGGACCGGTTCCGGGGCTTCAACTTCGCACCCGGGCGCTGGCAGGACTTTACCCTGTATCTTGATTATGGTGGATAAAGGAGGGCAAAGCAGTGAAGTCGATTGAAGGATGCCGCGCGCAGTTTGCGGTTACAAACGAGTGTGCCTTTCTGGATAACGCCGCGGTGGCTCCGATGTCAGAGCGTGCCTGCGAGCGCATGCGTGAATATATCGACGAGGCTGCGCGGCTGGCCCGCCCGGCGGGGCGCAAGTGGGCCGAAACGGCACAGAGCGCGCGCAGCATGGCGGCGGCGCTCATGGGTGCGCGCGTCGACGAGATCGCTTTTACCTCATCAACCTCGATGGGCCTGGCACTCATCGCCGCCTCGCTTGACTGGCGCGCCGGAGAGAGTGTCGTAACCGCGGCAAACGAGTTTCCAGCGAACATGTACCCGTGGCTCAACCTCAAGCGTCGGGGCGTGCACGTGAAGGCAGTCGCGCCGCGGGGTGACGGACGAGTAGCGGTGGAGGACCTCGCGGCAGCCATCGACAGGCACACCCGAGTGGTAGCCCTCTCTTGGGTGGGTTTTAATACCGGCCTGCGCGTAGACCTGGCCAGGCTCGGCCGCGAGTGCCGCAGGCGCGGCGCACTTCTGGTGGTAGATGCCATCCAGGGGCTGGGCGCCTTCGATATGAAAGTGGCTGAATGGGGGGTGGCGGCCGCCGCGGCAGATGCACACAAGTGGCTCTTGGGCCCCGAGGGGATAGCGCTGCTGTACGTGTCGCGCAAGCTTGCCGACTCGCTCAATCCCGCCGTGGTTGGATGGAAGTCGGTCAGAAATCCGTACGATTTTCTCCACTATGACTTCACCCTCGCGGATGGGGCCGCGCGTTTCGAGCAGGGCACCAACAACACAGCCGGCGTACATGGACTGTGCGGAGCGCTTGAGCTCATTGAGAAAGCCGGCTCCAGCCAAATCACTGCGCGCTGCAGGCACCTTGCGGAGTACCTGCGGGTGGGCCTGCGGGCAAAGGGATTAAAAGAGCTCTGGCCGCACGGAGCGCATGACTGGTCGCCGATAGTGGCCTTTGACGCACCCGGTGGGGATGGCCCGGAAGCCGCCCGTGCACTCGAAAAAGATGGTATTATCGTAACCGGCCGAGCCGGCTTTCTGCGTGCAAGCCCGCACTTCTACAACAATGAGACCGATATAGACCGGCTGCTGAGTGCATTCTGATATGTACACGCTTCAGCTTCTCTTATGAAACACAGCCAGTACATATCGTGAGCAAACCGGTCATGCCGATATTGCAATAGTGCACAAATGCCACCATTCCTGAGCCCCCCGTGTGACAGGCAAGGTGCCGGATGTGCAGATTGTGTGGAGGGCTTGTCATCTGAGAGCAGGCACAAGGCCTTGACTGCCTAGGGGCATACGATTATCCTTGGAGCTTTTCTGCGCATACGTACATCAGTCAATCGCAGTTTGATCAGGTGGAGGTGCTGGATGTCGTCAACCAATATCGCGCTCGATGCGCGCGGCAGGGAGCTGGCCGGCAGTCTTGGCCTGGACGAGGCTGACATTGTCAAAGAAGCGGCCCGTATCTTAAAGGCGGCCGAGGCAAACAGCCTCGATCTTGCCGGGGACATCGTCATCGGCCTCGATGTCAATGGCCCCATTGTCGCCGTCGACAACAACGACCTCATGCCGATGGAGGGAGCCAGAGAGTGCGTGGAGTACCTTCTTGGCCTCGAAAATGTGAAGACGGCGCTGATGACCGGCTGGGATCTTTCATCGATGACCTTCTTTCGCGACGAGCGGCTGGGGCTCGGCGCTCTCGGGATCGTCAGTGAGTACGGCATGGTCTACAAGAAGGGCGATGAGGTGGTCTTTATCTATCCATACGACGAAAAGGAAGCGCTTGCCTTTCTCAAGACCGCCATCGACATCCATGCTGACCACGATCTGAAGTTTGCCATACAGGGCAATTTCTCCTCGGGGGTCGGCCCGCTGATCATCGAGGCAGACCAGAACGGCAACCTCCTGGAGCATCCGCTGGTAAAGGGGCGCGTACCGAAGATTGAAGACCTGCACAGGGAGGCAGAGAGGGGCGGCAGCGAGGTCGAGCTCAAAGATGGCAAAGTCCTTTTCAAAAACGAGGCGGCCAACCTGCGGGGTATCTTCGAGTCGCTCGCGCGCAAGCACCCGCTCGTCTCGGTGCGCTTTCATCGGGTGGAGGGGGATATGTGCTCGCTCGAGCTGGACAGCCAGGACAAGCCGGGCTTTGCATTCAGCGACCTGCAGGTCATCGGAGACATACTCTCTCAAAGGACCGGGCGCCGCTGCATGGTATACGAGGACTTCGGCATCGACTGCTTTGCAAAGGAGGTCGACGAGGGCGACTACTACAAGCAGGCAGGCCTCGATGCGTACGGACGTGACGTGCTGGCGGGCGAGCCCTTCGTCAAGATCATAGTCGGGGACAAGGCAAACGACGCACCGAAGGTATTTGAGGGCACGCTCTTCTGCCCGCAGAAGGGCAGCGAAGCCGAGGAGTACGCCAGCGAAAACAAGATCCCATCGACGCCGGTGGGAGATGTCAGGGACTTCGCGCTGGCTTTGGGCGCCTTGCGCGCCTCGCTGGCAGGATAGAGCCGACGCAACAGTTATTTCCAGGGGGCTATCATGCACAAGGGCAACGCTGTAATAGCACAGTCGGGCGGGCCGACATGTGTCATAAACTCAAGTCTTGCCGGCGTGATCCACGAGGTCAAAAAGACCCGCGCCATTCCAAAGGTATACGGCATGCGCTGGGCCATCGAGGGCTTCATGAAGGGGGAGGTGGTTGATCTTTCCAGTGAGACCCCCGCCACAATCAAGGGCCTCGTTGGCACGCCAGGCTCGGCGCTTGGCTCCTGCCGGCACAAGGTGCAGGACGCAGAGCTGCCGGTCATACTCGACATGCTGAAGGCATACGACATCCGCTACATATTCATGATCGGTGGAAACGACACCATGGACACAATCCACCGCATCGAAAAGCACTGCGCGGAAAACGGCTACCAGCTCAGCGGCATCGGCATACCAAAGACCGTCGATAACGACCTCTTCGGCACCGACCACACGCCCGGATATCCTTCGGCAGCGCGATATACCGCCCTGTCGGTGCTTCATGCGGGCATACTCGCGCGTGACATGAAAAAAGTGGACCAGTTTGTCATATACCAGTCGATAGGACGCGACGCCGGCTGGCTCACCGCCGCGGCCGCCCTGGCCAAAACGGACGACCCCGAGAGCGCACCGCATATCCTGCTGCTCCCGGAGGTCGCCTTTGACCCTGCGAAGTTTCTCGAAAAAGTCGACGATGTCTACAAGCGCTTCGGCTGGGTATCTGTCGCGGCGGGCGAGGGCATCCGGTACGCCGATGGCACGCCCGTATCCGCCTCCGAGACGCGGGACAAGTTCGGCAATGTCGAGCTCGGCGCGATGGGAGGATCATCAGTAGGTCTCAACGTTCACAAGCTCATGGCCAGTGAGCATGACGGCTGGCGAGGTGAGTTTCAGATTACCGAGTCGCTGCCTATGAGCGCAGCCAACTGCGCCGTGCAGCTCGACCTCGATGAGGCTTATCGGCTCGGCCGGGAGGCGGTGAAGCTGGCCGCAGAGGGCATATCCGGCAAGATGGTCAGCCTCGAGCGTAAGAAGACCAAGCGATATGCAGTCACCATCGGCACGACCGACCTTGAGCGCGTAGCCGTTCGTGCAAGGCCTATGCCGAAGTCGATGATCGCCCGCGACGGCTTTTTCGTCACGAAGAAGTTTTATGACTTTGCCGCACCGCTTGTGGGGCCTATGCCGAAGTTCGCCACACTCAAAAACGTCTCGGCAAAGCCTGTAAAAGGCAAGTAGCCGCACGGCCACTACGAGGTAATGTCCCGCCGGCGATCGCGAGACAAAGTGAGTGCTACGGCGTGCGCTCGTCAGGAGAGCCTCACAGCGTGCGCGCCTCGCGAGAGCCTCACAGCGTGCGCGCCTCTCGGCGGATTGCTGCCTGCATGCAAGTCCTTGTCACTCAACGTCTTGTGGCGCTGCAGGCTCTTTTGCTGAGCGCCGAACGAAGATGTACTGTACATGCATCGGCTCGCCGAGCGCCACGGGGTGGTGACGCTGCACCATATCGAGCGTCTCAGCGTCGACCTGTGAGACGATCTCCTCCGGCGTCTCACCTGACTGGGTCAGGCCGCTTACCTCCACGAGCAGAAAGTTGTTCAAAAGGATCCTGACAGGCTCCAGGCGCCCATGGAGCACGGCGCGCTCATCGCTCAGCTCGAGAACCTGGAAACTGAGCCCCTCGAGGCGGGCCGTAAGCGTCTCGGGAGTCGACTCTGCGCGTGTTACCCGGCTCTCCGGTGCAAGGAAGTTGTTTGCAAAGACTGCCGTTGACAGAAGGGCGCTCTGTTCGGAGTAAAACTCCATCTGCACCGGTTGAGGCTCTTGCCCGGGCAACGCCTCAGGAGGCGCGAGAGTGAGCTGTTTATCTATCCATGCATCATCCATCGGGGCGGGCGTATCCCTCTCTACCGCCTCGCCGGCTGCGGGTCCGTCCGGACTCTCCGAAATGTCCGCCGCTTCTCTAAGCACGCGCTGAAGACCTTCGGCTGCTTTGTACGCCAGGATGTCAGCCGGCTCATCTATGCTGTCGGCGATGACCGGAGGGGCAGACGCCAAAGCGGCATATCTATCCCGGTCGGGCTGTCTGCCGGGGTCCATCAAGTGGTCCGCGACCTCGCTCTTTTCCAATCTCTCTCTCATGTCATCATGCCGCGCAGCCAGCCGATCATCATATTCCGCTGGCGCTTCTGCAATACCGTCTCCACGCAGTTCGACATCCGGCGGCGCGTCGGTCGGGATTCTGATCCTGGAGAACTCATCCGCGCGTTTCTCGCGCAGGGCCACCTGTATGCCCGTGTCTGTCTGCACCTGATGCTCAAGGCGCCCCTCGCGCGGCCCATGCACGATAAGGATCGCCAGGACCACCGCGGCCGCTGCTGCAGAGATGCCTCCGAACGACCATGCCGCCCAGCGCCATCTTCGAGCGCCGACTGGGGGCGGCTCCAGCAGCATCCGCCGTTCGAGCGCGGCGCTTACGCCTTCGGCAAAGCCCTCAGGGGCCTCTTTGCCGGCCAGCCGCGCCACGAGGCTGATGGTGGCGCGCAGCTCACGCTCGACCTCCCTACACCCCCGGCAGTCCTCCAGGTGAGCCGCGATCGCAGCCGCCTCGTCAACAGGCAGCCGCCCGTCGATGTACTCGCTCAAGAGATCCTTCGTCTTTTCACATTCCATGACGCCCTCCCTTCAGGGCGCAACCCTGAAAACGCCTTTGAGAGACTCGCGCAGATCGAGGCGCCCCCGGTGCAGGCGCGACTTGACCGTCCCGAGCGGTATCTCCAGCACCTCGGCGATTTCTTCGTATTCGAGCCCCTCTATATCTCTCAGCACCACAATCACCCTCAGGTCTTCCGGCAGCGCCGAAATGGCTGCCTGCACGATCCGTGCATTTTCAGCGCGCTCGACAGCCACCTGCGGCCCGTCTGCAAAGTCTGCGACGCCATCCAGTGACCCATCGGCTGAGCCTGCAACAAACCTGCCCTTGGAAGCTCGGCTGCGCCGCCGGGCGAGGGCCTTGTTTACCGCGATTCTGTAAAGCCACGTATAGAGGCTGGAGTCTCCCCTGAAGCGAGCCAGACCTTCCCAGGCCGCCAGAAACGTCTCCTGGGCGGTATCAGCGGCATCCTCGGCGCTTGCAAGCACGCGGTACGCCACACTGTAAACCCTGTCCTGGTAAAGCCTTACAAGCGAAGCAAAGCAGGCTGCATCTCCTGCCTTCGCTCGCTCTACGAGCTCCATCTCCTCCAGCGGAGTTCCAGACACTCTTGTGACCTCCGAATAATTGGATGCACCATCTGCCGTGATTGTTCCGGCGAGCAGGCCATTTTTTTAATTGCCCTGAGTCAGACTCTTTTTTACGTAATTCATCAGGCCGCCCTCACTTATGATACCCTGCAGCTCGCCAGGAAAGGCTGGAAAGCTAAACTCCTCACCCGTGTCGAGGTTTCGTATGCGGCCGGCGTCGAGGTCGATATCGACCGAGTGGCCCTGCTCGATCCCATCGACGGCGTCAACTGCGACGACGATGGGCAGGCCGATATTTATCGCGTTGCGAAAGAATATGCGCGCAAATGATTTTGCGATGACGCATGACACACCGGCGGCCTTTATGGCTATCGGCGCATGCTCACGCGAGGATCCGCAGCCGAAGTTTTCACCGCCGACGATCACGTCTCCCGGCGAGACCTTTACCGGAAAGTCCGGATCAGCGTCCTCCATCAGGTGCGCGGCAAGCTCCGCCGGCTCGCTGGTGTTGAGATAGCGTGCGGGGATGATCTCGTCGGTGTTTATATTGTCGCCGAATTTCCAGACTCTGCCTTTCACCATGGTCCTCCTTTCAGGACGTCTTCAGAGCGCTGCCGATCCAAACTGCATGCTGTGAAGCTTCTTGTAGAGCGGCGAGGTCAGGAGCAGCTCTTCGTTTGTGCCTTCGGCCAGAACCTCGCCCTGGTCCATGACATATATACGTGTGGCGCGTTCTATCGTGGAGAGCCTGTGCGCAATGACGATGGATGTACGGTTTTCCATGAACTCATCCATCGCCATCTGGATAAGCTGCTCAGACTCGCTGTCGAGAGAGGAGGTGGCTTCGTCCAGGATGAGTATGGGCGGGTCCTTGAGGATCGCGCGGGCAAGCGCGATGCGCTGGCGCTGGCCGCCGGAGAGCACGCAGCCCTTGTCGCCGACCATGCTGTCGTAGCCCTCAGGCAGGTCTTCGATAAAGCCGTCGGCGTTGGCCGCCTGCGCTGCGGCCCTTATCTCGCCGAGGGAGGCGTCAGGCCTGCCGTAAGCGATATTGGCGGCGATGGTCTCGTTAAAGAGAATAACCTCCTGAGTGACAAGACCAATCTGCGAACGCAGGCTCTTGAGCGTCACCTCACGCAGGTCTATTCCATCTATCGTGATTGAGCCGGAGGTGGGGTCCCAGAAACGCGCAATGAGGCGTGCAACTGTGCTCTTGCCGGCTCCGGACGGGCCTACAAGGGCGATGATCTCACCTCGTCCTGCTATAATATTCACGTCACGAAGGACGGTCTCCACCTCGTCATAGGTAAAGTACACCCTTTCGAAACGTATCTGGTCGCTGAAGCGCTCGAGCACCCGCGCGTCCGGCCTTTCGTGGATGTCGCTTTGCTCGTCAAGGTACGAAAAGACTCTCCGGCTGGCTGCGGCCAGCATCTGCATGCGGTTGTTGACCCGGCTGAGCTTGCGGATAGGGTCGGCCATCGAGAGCAGCGCCACGTAAAAGAGCACTACGTCCTGCGCCGAAGCGAGGCCGCGGGTTACCCATAGACCGGCTACGATAAGGGAAACGCCCACCCCTACAAAGCCGAGAAACTCCACAAGCGGGTTGGTTGCAGCGTCGATCTTGACGAGCTTCAGGTCCTGCCGGCGGACGCGGTCGTTTTCGTCATCGAAGCGGTCCCTCTCCCGCTCTTCCATGTTGAAGGCCTTGACTATCGAGATGCCGCCAAAGCTCTCCTGGAGGATATTCATGAGCCGGTCGCGGCTGTGAAGGGTCTTGCGCATGGCGCGCTTGGCCTTCTTGCCGAAAAGATATATGGACAGACCCACCACCGGGATGAGACCCATGTTGAGAAGCAGAAGCCTCCAGTTGGCCGCGGCCGCTATGGTGAAAAAACCCACCAGGCGAAGCGGATCTATAAGCGCCTTGCCGAAAAGCGTGTTTATACCGCGCCCGAGCGCCTCCACGTCATTGGCGAAGCGGGACGTGATCGACGGACTGCCCTCCCGGTTGTAAAAGGACATCGAAAGACCAAGCACGTGCTCATAAAGGTCGGACGCTATGCGACGAGAGATGCCGGTCTGGATCTTGCCGACAGTGTAGGCCTGCATGAAGGTCGTCACACCTTTGAGCAGGTTCAGGGTCACCAGCAGTGCCACGGCCCAGGCCATCGTGACCATGCTGTCATTGCGAAGAATGTTTTCAACAAAGCGACTGAGCGGCTCCTCGGCCCACGAAAGCAACCGAGGGAATTTCTCCACCGCCCAGTCGAGCGTGTCCATCGGGGTGCGTCCGCCGAAGAGCATGTCAAAAAGTGGTATGAAGGCCGGAAGAGTCACGCTCGCCAGCGCCGCCGCACCGATAGCGAGAAAAACGGCACTGACTGTCAGCCCCTTGTAGTGCTTCACATAACCGAAAATGCGCCAGACGTCCTTCAGAGCCCGCCCTCCAGCACCGCTACGGCACGTTCAAAAACAGCCCTTCCCGATACCGCGGCCATTGCCGTGCAAGGCCGCCGGTCACAGTCCCTTCTCATACAAGGCGCTTCCTGGCACGCGCCTGATGTCACAACCCTGTTGCGCTGAAAGTAGGGGCCGGTCTTCCGGGCGTCGGTCGGCCCGAACACCGCCACCAGCGGCACCCCCAGGGCATCAGCCACGCATAGCCCCATAATACCGTTAAGCAAACTATCAATAATGTTCACCTCCCTGCCCCTATTTTAAATGATCACAAACATCAACCGGGAGTACCTACTTGGCAGCAACAAAATAATTAGCCCAAATCTCATCCAATTATTTTTAAAAACAACCACCTCCATACCACAAGAGCGCTTATCCCCTTGATTTGACCGGAAATGTTGCCCTTTTATAATCCACCTAAATCACTAAACCACAATGCAGCCGCTGCCCCCCCCTTGATAA
>SLPQ01000216.1 GCA_007131925.1 Candidatus Brocadiia bacterium
ACGTAGCCGCCCCGCCTCCAAACATGAATATGAAGTTGTTAGTGAGGGCACGCCAGAATCTGCGCTCATAAAAGAGCTCGCGGAAGTTTGTGAGCCCCACAAACCTCATCTCAGGCGCAAAGCCGCCCCACTCCGTCAGGCTCACATAAAAGGCCTGGATGGCCGGCCATACGAAAAAGACACTGTAAAGCAAGACCGCCGGCGCCAGAAAGACCGCCGCCGGGCTCATCCAGAAAAGATACCACGGGCGCTTCGGCTTGACTATCACAGTGCAGGCACCTCCCGAGGCCTGTCCATCGCATCGAGCCTGCGGTAATATCTCTCCTGCTCGACGTCCATGCGACGCAGCATCTCCTCAGGTGTAAAGTCGCCCAGAAAAAAGTCGCTCCAGTAGTCACGCGCCACCGCGCGGTACCAGTTGGGCATAAGCCCCGATGCTCCCCTTATTGGGCGGTAGGGCGGCATCAGCAGGCGGTCGAGACCCTCGAGGCTCTCCGGCATGCCCGCATCCAGTATCGAAGGCGGCATGTCCATCTCGATGTAGGTCTGGGTCTCCTCGAGGCGCGTAATGTACTTCACAAACTCCACGGCCATTTCCTTGTTGCCAGCTCCTGTCGGGATCGCAAAGCACTCCGCTCCGACATCCTGCGCCATTCCGTCACTCTCGGGGAAGCCCTCCAGTATCGGAAACCGGAACATCCCCATGCGAAACCCCTCGGGAAGCGCCTCGGCCATCTCCTTGGGAATCCAGGTACCGCTGTAGAGAAGCGCAGCCTCCCCCTGAGCCCAGCGCATCTGGGCCGACGGCCACTTGGAGCCCCGGTAGCCTCTCATGAGGTATCCACGCTCATTGAGCTCCCTTACCCTGCGCGCCGCCTCCAGAAAGACGTCATCCGTCCACGACGTGCCGGGCTTGCCGAGAGCCGTGTCGGCGACATGCTCCAGGGTGGTCGTACGAGTCAGCATTGTAGAAAACCACATGACGTTATAGCCGGTCTCGGTGCCGTCGGCGGCTATCGGCTCGATGCCGTGCTGCTTGAAAACCTCGCAGATTTCCAGAAACTCGCTCCACGTCTCAGGCGGCTCGAGGTTGAAGCGCTCGAATTGGTTGCGGTCGTAGAAAAAGACCGAGGCGAACAGCCCCACCGGGATCATGTATGTATTGCCGTCAAAAGTGTTGAGGTCAAGCAGTCCCGGTATGAAGGTCTCACTCCACGGCATGTCACGGTCATAGGCCGGCGACTCAAGCGCCTCGTTCCACGGCTCCAGAACATCGTCCTGCACCAGCATGCGCAGGATGTCACCGCCCTGGTTTACAAGATCGGGGGGATTTCCAATGATGATGCGCGGGCGTATCTTTCCGAGGACCTCGCGCCCGGCAAATACGATATCCACCTCGAGGCCGGGATGCAGCGCCTTGAACCGCTCAACGGCGTCCACCAGCCATGCCGATTGCGGCTCACCCTCGTTGTACATGTAATATATCTCGAGGCGCTCTTCGGCCCTCTCGGCAGCGGGCGCCCGCTCCTCATGGAAAAGCACGACCGCGAGCACAAACAGAGCTGCCAGGACCAGTATCGCTTTGAGAAAGCCTCTCAATTCCATTTCCCCCGCCCGCCGGGCGACAGTCAGGACTTTGCGAAGCGGCTGCCCGAAAGCTGCCTGACGAGCCTTTTCATCTCGAGTATCAGAAGCGTCGAGCTGACCGTAGAGGCGCCAAGCCGCGTCATTTCAATTATATCCTCAAGAGAGACCCCCTTGCTGTCAACGGCATCATAAACTCTCCGCTCAACTTCATTCAAAGAAAGTCCACGAAGGTCGCTTATCTCACCAACACCGGGCATGTCTGCCGGCGCGTCGAGCACACCCAGCTCCTCTGTGATGTCGCTGATGTCAAGCACCAGCTTGGCGCCATCCTGGATAAGTCGATTGGCCCCGACGCTTGAGGCCGAGCTGATCTGCCCCGGCACCGCAAAGACCTCTCTGCCCTGCTCGCCGGCGTGCCTTGCAGTGATGAGGCTGCCACTTCGTCGCGCGGCCTCCACGACCACCACGCCGAGCGAGAGACCGCTTATGATGCGGTTTCGCCGGGGGAAGTTGCCCTTTGCAGCGGGAAACTCCAGCGCAAACTCGCTGACAACCGCTCCACTTTCGACTATGCGGGAGACAAGGGCCGAGGAACCCTTCGGATACGGGTTCAAAAGCCCCGAGCCAGCCACCGCGATGGTACGCCCTCCCGCCTCGAGCGCAGCCCTGTGGGCGGCCTCATCTATGCCGCGCGCAAGCCCCGAAACCACCGTAAACCCGACGCGCGCGGCCTGCCCGGCCAGCCTGCCGGCCGCCTTAAGGCCGTACAGCGTAGCCCGCCGGCTACCGACAAAGGCAAGGGCGATTGCATCCGCCGCCACGAGGTCCCCCTTGACGTAAAGCACGAGAGGGGCATCGTCTATATGCCGCAGTGGCGCCGGGTAATGCTCGTCTGCGGCGGTGAGTATCAGGATGTTGTTGGCGGCGGCACGCTCGAATTCCTCATCGACCTTGCCGCTCTGAATCACAGAGCGCAGCGAGGCGGCCCTGGCCGGGCCGATCCCTCTTACCGACTGCAGCTCACCCGCGGACGCCTCGACTGCCTCCTCAACGCTGCCGAAATGCTCGACAAGGCGGTCAAATCCCCTGGCGCCGATGCCACCGGCGAGATTTATCGCCACGAGGGCACGCGCGGCGCACTCCTCGCTCATGGCGTGAAGCCCGTCCGCACGAGACCCCTCAGCAAGGTCTGCTCATCAACCTCACAGCCGATCCTGACGCGACCGATCTCCTCCGGCAAGACAAAGCGAGCCGTGCCGGATATGCTTTTCTTGTCGCGCGAAAGG
>SLPQ01000062.1 GCA_007131925.1 Candidatus Brocadiia bacterium
GCACTTGTACCGTTGCTGCATGAGATCTTTCAGTTCGCGGTGGCGCCGGTGCTGAACGCAGGCGCCGTTATCATAACTATCATAGCGCTGAACAGGCACAACCCTGAGATCAGCGACATCTTCGGCGGCTTTCGCAATTACGGGACGTGGCTGGGGATGCATTACCTGCTGGCGGTTATTTTTCTCGCTGCAGCGTTGCCCGGAATCGCAATAGCGGCGATAGCTATCAACCGAGTTTCCGGTCGTGTCGCTCCTGGCCCGCTCGCTGGCGCTGCGGCCGTGATCGGTGTGCTTCTAACGCTTGCGGGGCTGGCTGTCGTAGCGACAGTCTGGGGGCTCAGCTGGTTCGTGGTGGCCGACAACTGGCACGAGGGATCAACCGTTACAGCGCTCAAGAAGAGTGCCGCGATAACGTCAGGCAACAGGCTTGCTCTCTTCGGGTGCTTTATGCTGGCGCTCCTGATGAACGTCGGCGGTGTGCTGATCTGTGGGCTGGGGTTGATCTTTACGATCCCGCTTTCGTACTGCTTTGTCGGAGCGGCTTACAAGGACCTCCGCGAGCTTTATGCCGGTGTGCCGGCAGGCGCCACTGAGACGGGTGCGCGGGGCATGCGAGCGGCCGCAGCGCCGCCGCCCCGGCCGGCTGCACAGGAACGCACATGGTACTATGCACGAAAGGGGCAGTCGTACGGCCCCTTCACGATAAACGAGCTTCGGATGCATTACAGCAGGGGCGCATTCGAGCGTGACGATCACGTTTTCTGTTTTGGCAGGACCCGAAGCTGGGTTCCTGCAGGCAAGATGCCTGAGGTCTTCGAGCAGCATCGGCAAGCTCCACCGCCGCCTGGCATCGAAGGGGTCCATCCCGGCGGCGGAGATGATGAAGGGCCGATAGACTTAGCCTGAGGCCACCGCCAGGCTACGGCCCAGAGTGTGCAGCCAAGAGTGTGGAGCCGACGCCCGGCGCTTGCTGAGAGCCCGGCCTGCGCGTGAAGTGCAAAGACTGAGAGGCCTGCTTGAAAAGGTTCTGGCATATCGAACCTGGCGACTCGAGTGCGCTGGCTGTCAGAAGGGCGATTATCGCGCTTGCCATTCTCGTGCCGCTGCCTGCGATCGTCGCATTCGCCGGACTCGAATACCCCAAGGGTATCATCGGTAAGAGCATCTATGCGGGCGGAAAGGTTTTCATCGTCATCTTTCCGGTATTCTGGCTGCTTGTCGTGGAGCGGGGCAAGCTGTCGCTGTCGCGACCGAGAAAGGGAGGAATGGCCGCAGGAGCACTTACCGGTGTAGTGATGGCGGCACTCATTGTGGTGGGATTTCTGATCCTGCTGGACCCGCTGATCGATCCTCAGGAGGTGCAGGAGCTTGCAGAGGAGCGTGGTCTGGCCGCGCGGTGGCTGTTTCTTCTAATGGCGCTTTTCTGGATCATCGTAAACCCGGCCATCGAGGAGTACGTCTGGCGATGGTTCGTCTTTACGCACTGCCGGACGGTCAGCGCGCGCCTGGGTCTCTCGGCGTGGTATGCCGTGGCCGCATCTGCGCTCTTTTTCACGCTGCACCACATCGTGGCGATAGGCGCGCTTTTCGACTGGCACATCACCGCCATAGCCTGCACAGGCGTCTTCGTGGCGGGCGTTACCTGGTCCTGGCTGTACAACCGCTACGAGTCCATCTGGCCGCCTTACCTGAGCCACCTCATCGCGGATGTGCCGATATTCATCATCGGGCAGTACCTCATTTTCGGCTGAAAGGCGCCGTTCCGGTACAGCGCATGCCGTTTGCCGGCTGCATCAGGGGGCGCGTCGAAGCAGCTGGTCTTTGTAAAGGGATGGCGGCAAGGGGATTTTCTCTCAATAAATGTCAGTGCTTTCTGTATCATTGAGGTGCAGCAGCAAAGATAATGCATCCTTGTGCCCATCGTTTATCGGAACCGTCTAAGCATGGAGGGCTGAAGTGGCTGAAAGCGCAAATGTGCCGGTTCTTTACGTCGAGGGGCGCTCGCTGGCCGAGGCATGGGAAAAGGCCGTCGTCAAGCTCTTCAAAGAGGGCTGCCGCGTAGCCACCTCCTATGACAAGCCGGGCGACCCGCCTTCATATGAGGCGACCCTCTCCTATACCGTCCTCGAGCCGCTCGCCGAGCCTATGATCCACCTGTGCTTTCCAGGCGGCCCGGCCGACCTCGAGGAATACGCCATGGAGGTCTGTGAAGGTATAAAAGACCACTGGCAGCGCGACGCCAGCGACCCGGATGACGAGCGCTGGGAATACACCTACCATGCACGCATATTTGCCTATGAGGCGCCGTCGGGCGAGGTGGTCAACCAGTTCGAGTCTGTCGCGCGGCGGCTGGCCGGCGTGGACAGCCCAAGGGAGACCTTCAAGCGTTCAAATCAGCTCTCCATCTGGAAGCCGTGGGAAGACCCGATGTGGGCCTCTCCTCCCTGCCTTCAGAGGATATGGTTTCGCATACTGCCGGGCCGCAGCGGCAGGCTCTATCTCAATATGAACGTCCATTTCCGCAGCAGGGACGCCTTCGACGCCGCATTCATGAACTCTTTTGCCTTTATCCGACTCATGCAGATGATGCGCGACCGCATCGTCGAGCTGAACCCCGCACTGGACCTGGCCCTCGGACGATATACCGACTCGAGCGATTCATTTCATATCTATGGCGCGAAGATAGACGAGGTCGAAAATCGCTTCCTCGGCGGCATGAAATCCCGCCCCTTCGAGAGCCGCACCGCCTCCTATGCCGACCTCTGGAAGGAGATGATGGACGAGGCGCGCCCGTCGATACTCGAGAAGGTCCGCGAATACGACGCCGCGCACCAACGTTCCTGAGAGAAGGCATCA
>SLPQ01000130.1 GCA_007131925.1 Candidatus Brocadiia bacterium
ATAGAGAGTTTCGCCGATGCCGACACGATACCGCTTACTATCAACCTGACGATCGAGGACTTGAGCCCTGATCCGTCGCTTACATTTCCCAACCTGCCCCGACCGATCACGGTGACCCTGCGGAGGATTGACACGCGGATGCTTCCGGTAGAGATACGGGTGACGGGCGCGGCGCGGCCGGGTTACGTCTATGTCCCTGAGGACTCATACTCGTGGCCGCGCTCAGTGCGCGTCACTGGGCCCAGGAGTCTTCTGGACGGCGCAGAGAGCATCCGAACAGAGGAGATAGACATCACCGGCCTTTCAAGCACACTCGACGTGGCCGACGTGCGGCTGGTGAGCCGGATAGACGACGAGCCGGTACGTCTGCTGGATGAAAAGGTGTACGCGCATGTTGCCATTGTGCAGCAGCTCGAGAGCAAGGATCTCGACGTTCCCATCCAGGTCCTTGCCGCGCCAGGTTATCCCTACAGGCTCAATGCCGATCGCTCCCAGGCGAGAGTCACACTCACGGGGCCTGCAGAGACTATTGCCGGGATAAGGGCTGCGGACGTGGTGGTCTTTTACAGAGTCGATGATTCAATGACACCACGCGAGGTACCGTATCCGGTGGACCTCATGGCGTGGCTGCCCGGCAGGCCGAGCGTGTCTGTGTCGCTGGAGGGAGACCCTGTGAATGTTCGAATCGAACCGAGAAGCCCGTGAGGAGATGCCTTGACCACTGAAAGACTCGACCTCGCCAGGTATGCCGACGAAATTACCGGTCAGGCCCGCCGGGCGGCAGCGGAATTGTCATTGATGACCTCTGGCGCAAAGGACGCTGCTCTTGGCGCGGCCGCGCGTGCAATACGCGACTCGGCCGCCGCCCTGAAGGCAGAAAACGAAAAAGATCTCGTGGCCGGTCGCACGGCCGGCCTGTCGACGGCACTTCTGGACAGGCTCGAGCTTACCGACAGGCGTATCGAGGACATGGCAGCCGGCCTTGAAACCGTCGCTGCCCTGAGGGATCCTGTAGGAGAGGTTATAACTGGCTGGCGCCTGCCAAACGGCCTGCGGATCCAAAAGGTACGAGTCCCCATAGGCGTTATACTGATGATCTATGAATCACGCCCAAACGTCACCGCCGACGCGGCCGCCCTGACCCTCAAGAGCGGCAATGCCTGCATACTGCGTGGCGGCAAGGAGGCTGTCCACTCAAACCTCGCCATCGCCCGCATTCTTCAAAAAGCGATCGCCGAGGAAGGCCTGCCGGCCGCTGCCATAAACATCGTTGAAACAACCGATAGAGCACTTGTAGGAAACCTTCTTGGCATGACGGGCCGCATCGACCTTGTGATACCACGCGGAGGAAAGGCCCTGATAGCTAGGGTTGCCAGCGAGTCAACGATCCCCGTGCTCAAGCACTATGAGGGGATCTGCCACACCTATGTGGATGAGGGCGCCGACCTTGAAATGGCAGAGCAGATCTGTCTCAACGCCAAAGTACAGCGGCCCGGCGTCTGCAACGCGATGGAGACCATGCTGGTGCACGAAAAGGAGGCTGCGGCCTTTCTGCCGCGCATCTGCCGCAGCATGGCGGCTGCAGGCGTCGAGCTGCGCGGTGACGAGGCGGCACGCACAATCTGCCCGGACATGAAAGAAGCCGCAGAAGAGGACTGGTCTACTGAATATCTCGATCTGATTTTGTCGATAAAGGTTGTCAAGAGCGTCGAGGAGGCTATCGGGCACATTGGGACCTACGGCTCAGGACACAGCGACGCAATAGTAAGCCGCAGCATGGAGAGTATTGAGAAGTTTACCGAGGGCGTCGATTCCTCGGCAGTTTTTGTCAATGCTTCGACGCGCTTCAACGATGGCGGTCAGTTCGGCTTCGGTGCTGAGATCGGCATCAGCACCGATAAGCTGCACGCGCGGGGGCCGGTGGCGTTAGAGGAACTGACCTCATACAAGTACCTGGTATACGGCAGCGGACAGTTGAGAGAATGACATGCCTGAAGTGCTTGACCAGTCGGAGGTGGACGAGCTCCTCAGCGCCATAGACACCGGCGCGATTGAGGAAACGGGCCTTGACGTCCAGTCCGTCGAGGATGACCGCGAGGTAGCAGTTTATGATTTCAAGCGGCCAGAGCGCGTCTCCAAGGAGCAGCTGCGTGCCATCACCGCGCTGCACGAAGGGTTTGCGCGTAATTTCGGCGCTGAGCTTTCAAACTTCATGCGCACCATCGTTGAGGTCGAGCTGTCATCTGTCGAGCAGCTTACCTACAGCCAGTTTATACTCTCACTGCCTAATCCCACCTGCTTCGCGCTCCTGGTAGCTGAGCCGCTTGAGGGCGCACTCGTCCTCGAGATGAACCCCACGGTCCTCTTTCCAATAATAGACCGCCTCCTCGGTGGCAGCCAGGACACCGTCACGATCCCCGAGCGCCCCCTTACCAATATAGAGTTTCGCCTTGCGAGCAAGATCATGCAGCTTGCCATCAGGCAGCTGGATGAAATGTGGGGGCACATCCTTCCGGGTGTAACCTTCAGTGTAGACCGCACGGAGTCCAATCCGCACCTTGTTCAGATAGTCGCGCCCAACGAGCCGGTAGTGCTTGTAAGCGTGGAGGTTTCGCTGGGGGAGCATTCCGGCATGGTCTCGCTGTGCCTGCCTTACGGCGCAATCGAGCCCATACTCTCCGACATGACCAAGCGCGACTGGTTTTCGCGAAGGTCCAAGAAGTCGTCGCCGCAGACGCGCCGCCTGGTCGAGCGCGGCCTCAAGCGCGCTGTGCTGCCGGTCTCATCTTACCTTGCACTCACAACGATAACCGTACGAGAGCTTCTGGATCTCAAGTCCGGAGACATCGTCAAGACGCAGTGCCGCACCGATGCCGAGAGCTTTCTCTGTGTAAACGGCCGGCTCAAGTATGCCGGAAGCCCCGGCAAGTACAGAGGCAAGCGCGCATTCATGGTCACGCGCACCACCATGCCCGATGAAGCATAAGCTACGCTTACGGCACCTCTCTGCCAAAAAGTACCGCAGCTGATGCATCGAATATATCCACCTGGGCAAATGATCCCGCCTCCCGGCGGCTGCCGGCAAATATCACCACTTCGTCACCGAGCGTGCGGCCGGTGAGCTCGTCCGGGTTCTTCCTGCTCGGTCCTTCCACGAAGACTCGCACCCTCCGGCCGATAAAACTGCGGTTTTGCGCAAGGCTGACATCGCGCTGAAGGGCGAGCAGATCGTTGTTGCGACGGGCTTTCACATCCATCGGCACGTCGTCAGCCAGGTGTGCTGCGGCAGTGCCCGGGCGAGGCGAGTACTTAAAGACAAATGAGCCCCTGAAACCAGTCTCTTCCAGCAGGCTGAGAGTATCGTTAAAGTCCGCCTCACGCTCACCGGGAAAACCCACAATAAAATCGCCCACGATCGAAGCCTGCGGGACGAAATCTCTCAGCTGTGCCACCTTGCTCAGGTACTCGCGTCTCGTGTAACCGCGCTTCATTGCCCTGAGCACAAAGTCGCTGCCCGCCTGCGCGGGCAGGTGAATACCCGAGGCCACCTTAGGCAGATCCCGCATCGCTTCAAAGACGGCTGTGTCAGTGTCACGGGGGTGGCAGGTCAAAAACTTAATCCACTCAAGCCCGGCTACCTCATGCACCGCCTCAAGCAGAAATGCAAGCCCCCTTCCCTCCCCAAGATCACGCCCCCAGGCGCTTATGTTCTGGCCGAGAAGGGTGACTACTTTCACCCCATCTGCGCAAAGCGCTTCTATCTCGGCGATAATTTTTGCAGCGGGGCGGGAGACCTGTCTTCCCCGCACTTTGGGTACGATGCAGTAGGCGCAGAAGTTGTCACAGCCTCTCATGGCACACACGTATGCATGTGCGGCCCCGGCGCGCGCGTAAGGGTATCTCTCCGGGCCGGCATCGCCCATGCCGTCGGTGCAGACCATACAGCCTGCACCCCCTTTGGCAGTTGTAAGCGCAACGATATCGGCTATCCTGCCGGTTCCCAGTACAAGATCGACTGCCGGAAACTTCCTGGTGATCTCACCACCCATGCGCTGTGCCATGCAGCCGGCTACGACAATCTTCAGACTCGTGTTGACCTCTTTGAGTCTGGTGAGAACGCCCAGACGCGAAAGTACCTTGTTTTCTGCGTGCTCCCTGACGCTGCAGGTGTTTAAGATGATAAGGTCCGCGTCCTGTGCGCCCACAGCCGCACTCAGACCCGCCTCGACAAAGGCGCCCTCAAAAAAGTGGCTGTCCATCACGTTCATCTGACAGCCCCATGTTTCAATGTGAAATTTCACAACGTCCCCGGTCCGACTTGGACATGCAGTCAGAAAACACCAACACCTGAATGATTTTACGTTGGAAGGGGGCTTAACTCAAGGCGAGCGCCGCTTTTCAGTCGCGCGCTCGGTGAGGTGCCTGCGAATGGCAAGATCTCTGGCGAGAGCACGGTTTCGGGCCTGGCGGATCCTTAGGGCTGTACGCATGTGGTCTTCTATGACCTGTGAAATCAGGCGAATGCCGACTATGCCGGCCAATATGAAGATTGTTGCTGCTACCTGCCAGCTCAATTGCGCACTCCGGGTCTTGACAATCCACCCACAGCTTCAGTTATCGGCTGGTTGAGGCGTCGTTCTCGATAGTTTAGCGCACATTCGGGAGCTTTCAACCGTTGAGAAAACGTTCTCCTCCGGAGATATGCAGACCATTCGCAAAGTCCCTGCCGCACAGTCGACGTCGGCCTTGAGCCTGGATCTCGACTACCTCCACAACTCCGCTGCCGCAGCCCACCAGGAGCTCACCAGCCGGCCCGCGTGCGGCTATGCCCGCACCAGCACTCTCTCCCTCGGCTACTGCGGACATGTGAAAGATCACTCTTAACGGCTTTTCGCGCTCAAAAAAGGCATACGCCTCACGCTGCCCAGCAAGCCCCCTTATTCGCCTGTCAACTTCTCGAGCGCTCAAGAACCACTTGAGCGCAGTATCTGCCCGGGTGATCTTGGGCGCCATAGTGGCCATGGAGTCATCCTGCGGCCAGGCCTTGAGGCTTCCCTGTGCGATTTTCGGAAGCGTCTGGGTCAGCAGGCGCGCTCCACGCAAGGACAGTCTTTCATAGAGCGCCGCAGCGGTGTCATCCGGCCGGATAGACTCCACCTGCTGGGCGTATACAGGCCCCTCGTCCATGCCGCGTGTCATCTGCATGATCGAAACGCCCGTCTCCTCCTCGCCCCTTATGATCGCCCACGGCACTGGCGCTGCGCCTCTGAGTCTGGGAAGCAGGGAGAAGTGCAGGTTGACACATCCCAGGGGGGCAGCCTTCAAGGCCGATGTCTTGAGTATCTGTCCGAAGGAGACCACCACGATGATGTCGGGCTTGGCTGCTCTAATCCTCTCAAGTGAGTCCGCAGCGTTGATATCAGCGGCCGTCATGACTTCAAGGCCGAGCTCCATGGCACGCGCATGGAGGGGTGTGGGCAGAGGCCGACGTCCCCTGCCCTTCGGCCTGGCCGGCTGCGTTACCACCAGCGGCACTGCAAACCTGTTGGAGAGCTCTTCAAGGGAGACGACCGAAACCTCCGGCGAGCCAGCAAAAACAACCCTCAACGCGCCGCTCACTCGCCTTGCTCCTGGCTCTGCACCAGAGGCCTGCCGTAAAGCTCGAGCGATCTGAGCGCCTCGCGTGCCTCAATACGGGATTCGGGGCTCATCCTGTCGATAAGAAGCATGCCTTCGAGGTGATCTATTTCGTGTTGCAGGACGCGAGCTAAGAAGTCAGCAGCCCTTATCTCAACCTCATTGCCATCAAGATCATATCCGGCGACCAGCACCTGGGCACTGCGGCTGACAACGCCGCACACAGCGGGAACGCTCAGACAGCCCTCAAGCCCCTCCATGTCGCCTCGACGCTCCATCACGGCGGGGTTCACCAGGACTTGCTCATCCACCGGCTCTCCGGTCGGGTTTATGACGATAAGTTTGCGACTGATTCCTACCTGCGTAGCGGCAAGACCCACGCCTGCGTTGGCGTACATGGTCTTGAGCATACGGCGCGCGATTTCGACGACCTCATCATCAATCCGATCTATGGCTTGCGCGCGCCTGCGCAGGAGGTCGCTGGGATAAGTGCAGATAGTTAGAATTTCTTCAGGATCATCCATAATTCACCCATACAGTGCTATTTGCCCTATACTTAAGTATATTCGGTCGCATCTTCACTTCAACGTCGAAACACGCACAAGCGCGCCATCAGGCTGTTTCCTGATGTGATCCGACTTGCCCTGAACAGCGGGCCTTGCCATGCAAGAGGCAGCCGCAATGCACCACTGGCTGATAAAGAGACCGCTGTAGGCGCCCGGATAGTCTCCATCAGTGACTTGCCGCATGATGCTTTTGAGTTGACAAAATGCCGGCCCTTTGTGTATAAACATCTCCACGACAAATGCTTACGAGCCTGTCCGGGGGTAGTTCATGGCAAAGCTCAGCGACACTTCGAGGGTTTTCCTGAGGGTCTCAGAGGCCATAGAAAAGGCCAATTACGACTATGCCATCGAGCTTCTGCTTGGAATCCTGCAGACCGACCCGGACGACTTGAAGGCCCGGATGACACTCAGGCAGGCCACCAAGGCAAAGGCCGACAAGGGGCAGGCCGGGGGGATGAAGGGTGCAATGACAGGCATACCAAACCTTATCGCCGGGTGCCTGGCTGCCCTTTTTGCCAGGCGCCAGGCGGCGATAATGCAGTTCGAGAAGTACCTTACGAAAAACCCGTTCAGCACTTTCGCTCTGTCTTCCCTTGCGTCTTCGCTTTCGAAGTTCGGCAAGGTCGAGGCGGCTATCATCGTGCTGGAGTTTCTCAGGCAAAACAAGCCCAAGCACGTCAGGACTCTTCGCAAGCTCGCCCACATTTATGAAGAGCGCAGCGACATCGCCCGTGCCATACAGCGTTACCAGATGATCCTGCAGGTCAAGCCGCAAGACATCGAGGCAAGAAAGCAGCTTCATGACCTAGCGGCATCTGAGAGCATCCAGGAGGGGTGGGACAAGGGGGAAAGCTTCAGAGACAAGATCCGCGATAAGGAGACCGCTGAGCGCCTCGAGCAGGCCCAGCATATCGTGCGAACTACCGAGGAGGCAGTCGACGCCACCACTCGGGTAAAGAAAGATATCGAGGAAAACCCGGAAAACCCGGCGCTCTGGTCACAGCTGGGCGACCTTGAGCGACGCCGCGATAATTTCGCAGCCGCTATCGAAGCGTACAACAAGGCTCTCGAGCTCGACGGACGCAACCAGCTTTTTGTGCAGAAGCTCCAGGACGCGAAGATGGCGGAGTTTGAAAGCCGTATACACGAGGCGCAGGCCGCCTCGGATGCCGCACCGGAGGATGAAAAGCTCAAGCAAAGAGTCAGGGAGATCGAGGACGACAAGCAGAGATTCTGGCTTGGAGAGCTCAAGCGCCGCTCGGAGGAGCGCCCCACTGACACCGGGCTTCGTTTTGAGCTGGCGACCGCCTACTTTCAGCAGGGCAATGTAAACGAGGCCACTGCGGCTTTTCAGCGGGTCGTACGAGATCCAAAGTACCGCGTTGCGGCCACCGCCATGCTTGGAAAGTGCTTTGCCATAAAGGGCCTGGACGAGCTGGCAATAGAGCAGTTCGAAAGGGCCCTCGAGGGGGCCAGCCTGATGGACGACGAGGGCAAGGACATCGCCTATAATCTGGGAAATCTCTACGAAAAGGTCGAGAATTACGCTGCAGCAGAGGATGCCTACAAGAAGATATTTGAGATCGACATCGGCTACCGCGACATCGCTGAGAAGATGGAGACTGTGTACAGAAAGCGCCGGGAGAAAAAAAGCCCTTCAAATCCAGACGACAGTTAGTATAATTTTGGGTTTTGCGGCATTGATGTTTAATGATGGTTGCATGATGGAGATGAAATGCCCCATTCCCTTTCCGCCAAAAAGCGCCTGAGGCAGAACGAGAAGCGACGCCTGCAAAACAAGACCATTCGCTCGAACGTGCGAACGGCAATAAAGAGGTTTCGTGCGACGGTAGCCTCCGGGAACTTTGATGAGGCGCGAGACCGTTTTCCCTTAATTCAGAAAAAGCTCGACCAGGCCGTTGCCAAGGGTGTCTTTCACAGAAATACCGCCGCACGCCTGAAACAGCGCCTGTGGGCCCTTCTCTCGAAGGCCGAGGCCCCGTCAGGCGCGCCGGTTTAGCTCATCGGCGCACCTCACCTATCGACATAGAGAGAACAGGCATTGAATACGGGCCCGTCGCGGCACACGAGCTTGTACTCCCATCCTTGCTCGCTATCTGGTGATATCACCCTTACAGCACATGAGTTGCACACGGCAAAGCCGCATATCATACGCGCCTCAAGCGAGACCTGCGCATCGAGCTCCAGGCGCCTGCACAGACGGGACAATACCTCCAGCATGGCGGTCGGCCCGGCTGCATACACTACGGGACGATCGTCACCGGAAAAGGTCGCAAGCCTCTCCTCCAGGAGCGCTAATGCGCTTGCGCGGCGCGGACCGCTGTCATCATCGGTCGCAGCGGTAACCCCGACGCCAAGCTGCCGAAACTCATCCAGCGCCACCAGGTGGCCGGCCGTCCTTGCTCCATAAAGAAGCTCCATCCTCTCGCCATGCACCCCCGACTCCACGCAGGCACGAGCTAAGGCCAGAAACGGCGCCACTCCTATGCCGCCTGCCACCATCAGCACCCGCCGGCCTTCGCCCGGCATCTCAAATTCGTTGCCGAGCGGACCGGTCAGGGCCACTGAGTCGCCGACGGCGAGCCGAGAGAGGCGACTCGTACCCTCTCCGACCACCTTGTACAGGATCTTAAAGCCTGCCACGCTGCCGGAGTCGTCCCTGTACCAGTCAAACATTGAAAACGGCCTCGGCAAAAACGGCCCCGCGCCGTTCCTGAGACGCACCTGAAAAAACTGCCCCGGTCGGCTCAAAGCGGCCATCTGCGCATCGCCGAGGGTTGTGACGAAATGCCCGGTGGCTATCTCGCGGTTTTCCAACACCTCAACGGACCGTCTTGAGAACCTCTCTGGCAAGCGATGCTCCTTTCAACCAAGGCGCATGAAACTATACGGCTCTTCATGGTCGTGTCAAGGCGACACGCGCCGGGGCCTTTCTTGACTCCGGGCGCTTATGACTTACCATTACTTGCCTGGCATACACAAGGAGCAGGTATGAAGTTTGATGTGGCGATTGCGGGTGGTGGTACTGGAGGCGTGCCGGCGGCCGTAGCAGCCGCCAGAAGCGGTGCGCGTACGGTGCTGCTGGAAAGATACGGCTTTCTTGGCGGCATGGCCACAGCCGGACTCGTAAACCCCTATATGGGATGGCACGCCGGCGAAAAGGCCCTTACCGCCGGCATCTTCGCGGAGATTATTGACGGCCTCAGGTCCATGGGCGGCCTTCATGAAAACGGCCACACCTTCGACGAAGAGATCCTCAAGCTAGTACTGGACCGACTCGTTTGCGAGGCCGGCGTGACGGTGCTTTTCCACAGCACGTTCGTCGGATGCCGGTGCAGCGAAGGGATCATTGAGTCTGCTTCGTTTGTGTCCAAGGGCGGGCCCTTTGATGTAGAAGCGGACTGTTTTGTGGATGCAACGGGCGATGCGGATCTGGCCACGACAGCTGGCGCAGAGATACAGGTCGGGCGCAACGAGGACGGGCTTTGCCAGCCGATGACCCTTTGCTTTCGCGTGGCCGGCATCAAGGCCGCAAAGGATCTCGCGCATGTGCAAAGGACCTTGAACGCCATCTACCTTGCCGCCAAGGCGGACGGGCGCCTTAAAAACCCTCGCGAAAACATCCTGCTTTTCCCGACCATGCGGCCTGATGTCCTGCACTTCAACACAACGCGAGTGACCGGGCTATCGCCTCTGTCTGCGGGTGAGCTTTCAGAGGCGGAGTTTGAGGGGCGCAGGCAGGCATGGCAGCTGGTCGAGCTCTTTTGCGCCGAGGCGCCCGGCTTCGAGGAGGCATGGTTGGAAAAATCGGCCATGCTCATAGGCGTCAGGGAATCCCGTCGCGTTATGGGTGCTTATTTGCTCGAAGCCGACGACATTCTGAGTGCGCGAAAGTTTGCCGACGCCGTCGCAGCTTCGCGATATCCGATAGACATCCACAACCCATCCGGCGAAGGTACCGTGCTGAAGGGGGTGCCTGAAGGCGACTGGTACGAGATACCCTATCGCTGCATTTTGCCCTTGGGGATAGGCAATTTGCTAATGGCATCGCGCGCCATATCGGCCACACATGAGGCGCATGCGTCGCTAAGGGTAATGCCGGTAGTCTCAGGTATCGGCCAGGCAGCCGGAACCGCCGCTGCCATAGCCTGCCGGCAGAAGGTGGCGCCCGCTGATATCGATCCCGCTGAGCTCAAGGATGCGCTCAGCGCCGCCGGCGCCTTCGTAGGAGCAGAGGGATGAGCCTCTCACCTGACCAGATACGCAAGGCATTTGAACTGGAACGTTTGTTCGGGTCGGAGGTCATGCTTGGCGGGACAGGCGTACCCCCTGCGGGAGAAAGCGCGCGTAGTCTGGAGGCGGTCAGGGAGGAATTGGGTGATTGCCATCGGTGCAGGCTGCATCAGCACCGCACACATATCGTTTTCGGTGAGGGAAGCCCGAATGCACGGCTGGTCTTTATAGGCGAGGGACCCGGGGCGAGTGAAGACGCACAGGGAAGGCCATTTGTTGGGCGGGCAGGACAGATGCTGACCGCCATTATCCAGAATGTTCTGCTGCTCAGGCGGGAGGACGTATACATCTCCAATATAGTGAAGTGCCGTCCACCCGGCAATCGCAACCCCATGCCCGACGAGTGCGCCACCTGCATGCCCTTTCTCATGCAGCAGCTGGACGTCATAGCCCCCTGCCTTGTTGTTGCTCTTGGCGGGGTTGCCGCCGGCAACCTGCTGGGCAGCCGCGAGGCGATAGGCAGGCTCAGAGGGCGTTTTCACGACTTTAGAGGAATCAGGCTCATGCCGACCTATCACCCCGCCTACCTTCTGCGAAATCCGGCCGAAAAGCGCAAGGTTTACGAGGACATGCTCATGGTGCGTGAGGCCATGGACATCTCTGCGCCGGAGAAAGCTTAGTCCCTTTGGTGCAGGCGAAGGCTTTTTTTTGACAGGAGCC
>SLPQ01000005.1 GCA_007131925.1 Candidatus Brocadiia bacterium
AGGACCCACGTATACAGTCGACGACTCGTCCGGCTCACTGCCGTCTGTAGTATAGACGATCACCGCATCCGGCGTCGCGCACTCTATCGTCACCGTTACAGACACATCGAAAGAACCGCCCCCAGGAGTAATCACGGGCGTCGCCGTCACGTCTGATGAAACGTACTCGAACGCGCCTATGTCGATAGCGCCGCTTCTCGGTCGCTCCTGGATGCCCTGGTGCTTGACATATTGATATACAACGTCGTGGTCCGGCAGGACAAACGAGTGCAGCGCAGTGCCGGCATCGCGGCAGGGAGAGTCGGCGGTCAGGCGGAAGTCATCTGCCGCAAAGTCCACGAAGCCGGGATCGCTGCCGGTCACCGACGTGCCGTCGTCATTTACCGTGCCGCCGCCAAGGCTGTAGCCGGTCGTGAGCCAGTTGTGGCTCAGCGTCACCGTGCCTGTCGAGTCGCCCGACGTTATGTCGAAAGAGTTGCCTTCAAAGGAACCGAAAACTATGTTGTTGCGGCAGTCCACATGCTCATCGGCCGTCGATACACGAAAAAGTGCATTTACGTCCGTGCGACTCGAAATTACTGTATTGTTATAGAAGTACAGCGTACCCTTGCGGTAGCGGTCCGGATAGTCGCTGTCCCCACCGTAGTGGACCACCTGCCTGTTGCCTACGCCGTCCTCGATCAGAATATTGCCGTAGACGAAGGTTTCTCTGTAGTCCGGCAGGTCGCCCCACTCTCTGTCCACAATATCCAGCTGACGGTTGCCTGACTCTATCCAGTTGTAACGGATAACAAGGCCCTTTGAGCGGTCTTTCAGGTTGGTGCCGGGGCAGCCTTCTCTCAAGGGACCATAATGGTTGTACTGGAAGATGATCCCGTCACCGCCGGTGTACGAGTTGTGCTCGTATATTCTGCCTTCTATACCATTGTCCCAGATATGGGACCCCTCAAGCACGACATTCTTCGCCCCCGGGGCGGTGAAAAAGCCGTTCCCGCAATCTCGCATTGTGACATTGCGGATGATGATATTTTCACCCAGTTCGATAAAGATGGCTGCTGCATTTGCCCTATAGCTTCTGGTAAACCCCCAACTGCACGTAAAGTCAAATGGCGGGCGGGCGCTCCGGATGTCAAGATTTTCTACAATAATGTAGCGGGGTATGGTGTCGTCCGGAACATTTGTGATGCCGATCTTGATAATACTGCGGTCTTCGTTCCAGTAGTTGATCTGTGAGGGGGTCGTCGCATCACGCCCGTCAATAACGGGAAGCTCACCGGCCGGTCCCGGCACTCCTGTGATGGTGATCGGCGCGTCCGGGGCTCCCTGCCGGTGGATGACCCATTTTTCCCTGTAAGGCTCGCTGCGCCAGTGAATCCGCACCGTGTCGCCAGCGGCAAGTGACTCCCATGGCACATCACTTATGTTTTCATGAGGCCTGCCGGGACCGACCTCGTAAACTGTTGCATCAGCTCTCAGGGCCGGCAGCAGAAACGCAGCAGAAAAGGCACACAGAAACACAAATTTTGCGGCCCATCCGCGCTCGTCATATAGCGCCATTGTTTGGCCCTTGCAGATGAAGATCTTCTTTTAGGGTCAGAAGACAGCGAGCAAAGCCGAGCTTTACTGCAACACAAAACCGGCGGTCTACCATTTTCCGCCTCTTATAATGTCCAGACGAGGAGTTTGATCCTTGAATTTGCCCGATACGGGCGCGCGCCCTAAGTGATTATACACCGGTAACAATATGCAGCCTTCTGATTTCCCACGGGCAAATCCGGGTCAATCAGCGCGCGTAAGCGCCTATATCCATTTCTTCACCGTCGTCGCGCGGCCGGCTGCCCTGGTGCTTGACGTATTGATATAATACGTCGTGCCGTGGCAAGACCGCCGGATGAAGGGTCGTGCCCGCATCGATGCAGGGCGAGTCCTCTCGAAGGCGAAAATCCTGACCTGCAAAGTCCATGAAGCCGGGATCGCTGCCGGTCACCGACGTGCCGTCGTCGCTTACTGCGCCACCGCCGAGGGTGTAGCCGGGCTTGAGCCAGTTGTGACTCATCGCTACCGTGCCGGGCGAGTCGCCTGAGGTGATCTCAAACAGGTTCCCTGCAGATGTACCAAAAATAATGTTGTTGCGACAGTCCACATGCTCATCGGCACTCGACACCCTGAAAAGCGTATTTCTGCCCGTTCGCGTAGATATCACGGTATTGTTGTAGAAGTAAAGGGTGCCCTTGCGGTAGCGGTCCGTATTGCCGCTGTCGCCGCCGTAGTGCACTACCTGCCTGTTTCCGATGCCGTCCTCTATCAATATGTTTCCATACGCGAAAGTCTCCCGATAGTCCGGCACGTCGCCCCAACCGCCATCCACAATGTCAAGCTGCCGGTTGCCCGACTCTATCCAGTTGTAGCGGATGACCAGGCCCTTGGACCTGTCTTTGAGGTTGTTGCCACCGCAGCCATCGCGCAGGGGACCATAATGGTTGAACTGAAAGATTATGCCATCGCTGGCCGTGTAGGAGTTGTGCTCGTAGATGCTGTTTTCGATACCGTTGTCCCAGATGTGACAGCCCTCAAGAAGGACGTTTCGGGATCCGGACGCCGTGAAAAAACCGTTCCCACAGTCACGCATTGTGACGTTACGGATAATGATGTTCTCACCCTTTTCGATAAAGATCGCAGCCGCGTTTCCCCTGTACTCAGTAAGACCCGCACGGCCGGTAAAAGTGTATCCAGGGCGGGCGCTGCGGATGTCGAGATTTTCAATTATGATATAGCGTGGCATGGTATCGGCAGGCACATTTGCGCCGCCGATCTTGATGACGCCACGCTCCTCGCCCCAATAGTTGAGCTGGGAGCGTGTGGTCGCGTCACGCCCATCTATAACAGGCAGCTCACCTCCCGGCCCCGGCACACCTGTTACTGTAATCGGTGCGCCCGCAGTGCCCTGCCGACAGATGACCCACTTCTCCTTATACGGCTCGCTGCGCCAGTGGATCCTCACCGTATCGCCTGCCTCAAGCGACTCCCAGGGCACCTCGCCTATGGCCTCATAGGCCCTGCCGGGGCCAACGTCATAGACCTGCGTCTCCTCTGCCAATGCGATACTGCAGAAAAGAATGACCGCAAGGAACAACACCCCGGAGCCAAAAGCCTTTGCTGACATTGTCATCTTCCTTTCCTCAAGAGCACAGAAGAGTTCCAGGCCTTTCCATACGCCTTTTAAGGCTGTAACCCTGCACGCAGCCAGGGTGTAATATCATTATATCTTTTAACCGCAAATGACAAGGGTGTCGAGCCTTTGGGGGCGGCCGGGGCATCGGCTCTGAATTGGCGCGGCGTGCCGCCCGTCTAATATATTTGGATCGAACGCCACGGCAAACTACGTTAAGGGTATAAGATTAAAGGGCTTGTGGCAACGTGGCGGCTTACTCGGGATGTTGACCGGGCGTGCACGGCGACTATAATGCTCTCAGGGCAGCTTTTCCCGGAAATCCCGCCTGTGTTGCAAGACCTTTGCATAGAAAAGGGGACCGATTGCAGGCCGAAAATACAGGCGCAGGTGATATTGGACATGCGCGCCGCGAGATCGTTTTGGCGCGCGTGGAAAGGCTTTTGGGCGCAATCACCACACTCAGCGGCGTCGAGGTGCGCCTTCTCGATTCGTCAGGTCGTCCTTCTACCCTGACTTCGCGCGGTTCGCTTGAACCTGTTTCCGGTCAAGAACAGGTCCTCTCCCCCGCCCTGGTTCAGCTGATAACCCGCGATCCGAGGCCCATACTTCACAGGGGCCGTGAAGGTGGTCTTGGGATTTCGCTTCCCTTTCTGGCTAAGGGGCGGCTTGCCGGCATGGTAAACGCGGCATGCTTTTCACTTGGTGAGCTCTCGCAAGAACAGAGGAGTCGCATAAGGGACCGGTTTACAGTCGAGACTCTCCAAGAGGGGCCGCACTCCGAGCAGCGATGCACGATGCTCGACCTTGATTCTTTCTTTTCACTTGCCGATCTTCTTGAGACAGCGGCGGGTGAGCTGACCTTTCTTGAAACGGTGTCACAGCTGCCGGTAAGTTTGAAAGACGCAGACGGTCAGCCACTGGCCTGGATGGTGTCCTCATACATGGCCGAGGCTGAAGGCGGCGAGAATGATGAAGGCAGGCTGGAGGCCGCGATCAGGGATCGAGATCTTCTCGAGGCGCTTTACGACAGCCACCAGTATGGCATCCTCATGCTTGATAAGGATATGACGATCGTTGCGGCAAACAAGGTTTTCGGGGAGATCTTCGGGACAGAGCCTGAGGCGTTTATTGGCGTTTCCGCGGAGTGGCTTCGCCGCTGGGTTACCAAGCATGCCGCCGACAGTGAGCGGGCCGCATCGATGCTGGATCAGCTGCTCTCTGATGACAGCGCGGTGATGGATGACGAGTTGGAGCTCATTACGCCGAGGCATATGATTCTGCGTTTCTTCAGCTCGCCTACGCGAGACAGGGAGGGCAGGACGGTCGGTCGGTCGTTCATGTTTCGGGATATCACCGAGTTTCGCCGTGCGCGCCGTGACATGATAGGAAACGCCAAGATGACGGCAATAGGCCGCGTAGCCGCCGGCCTCGCACATGGCCTCAACAACATACTTGCCGGCGTCGTCACTTATGCGGACTTCGCTCTGGAAGAGGGCAAGGCCGATAAGATCCGCGACGCCCTCAGGATGAGCATCGGGGCTGCAGAAAAGGCATCCGAACTGGTCGGCAAGCTCCTGGTAGTCTCCGGAGCCACGGAAAGTCGCCGCCAGGACGTAGACCTGCACGTGGAGCTTGAGCGGCTGCTGGATTCGATGGAGGAGGATTTCCGGGCCGCCGGGATACGGGTACACCGACTGTTAGAGCCTGTCCCTCGTGTAAATGTGGATCCGGTTCAGATGCAGGAGGCCTTCAGGCATGTGCTCGACAACGCCATGGATGCGGTAAGGACCGATGGAGCCATCACAGTGCGGACTTCTGCTGACTGGGACTCCGGCCTTGTCAGGGTTGTCATAAGCGATACCGGACCCGGTGTGCCCGAGGAGATGCTGGACAGGATATTTGATCCCTTCTATACAACCCGCGGCGTAGTCTCAGGCGGAGCCGATACGGCAGCTACCGGCCTTGGGCTCAGCCTGACGCGCGGTATTATCGAGCAGCACGGCGGCAAGATATCCATGTCCAATGTCAGGCCACATGGGGCAGCCTTTTTCATAGAGCTGCCGCTTCCGGGCCCCGCACGGCACGAGCCCCCGCCGTCAAGCTATTAGCGATAGAAGCTCGCGCAGCCTGGCGCCCGGGTCTCCGGCACGCATAAGGCTCTCCCCCACCTGTATCGCCGAAACGCCTGCCTCAAAAAGCCTGAGGGCGTCACTGGCAGTCCGGATGCCGCTCTGGGAAACCACCCTTACAGGTGCCGGCACGTACTCCATCAGTGTGAGCGTGGTGGAGATATCCACCTCAAAGTTCGAGAGGTCCCGGTTATTGATGGCCAGAAGGGTGCAGCCAAGTGAGAGTGCACGTGCGATATCGGCCCGCGTATGCGTCTCCACAAGGCGCCCCAGAGAGAGGCGCCCGGCAAGCTCATACAGCCGAATAAGCGTGTCATCATCTATTATACGCACAATAAGCAGAACCGCGTCAGCCCCCCGCGCGGCCGCCTCCCACACCTGGTACTCGTCAATTACGAAGTCCTTTTGCAGCACCGGTATCTTGATAGAGGCGCGAGCTTGAGCCATGTCATCGAGGCTGCCGCAAAAGTACCTGGCATCCGTCAGCACCGACAGAGCGCTTGCGCCTGCTTCTTCCATCACGGCGGCCAGTCGGGCCGCATCCGCCTCACCGCGTATTACGCCAGCCGACGGTGATGCACGTTTGATCTCCGCAAGCACCCGAAGGCGCCCCTCGCATACAAGGCTCTTCTCGAAGGGCCGCGGCATGCGCAGCTCGGCGCGCTTTTCAAGCTCATGCTGCGGGTGGTCGGCGCGTCTCTTTTCGACCTCTGCTCGCTTCCATGCAACTATGTCATCAAGTATCACTTTCTTCTCCCTGTTGTGCAGCTGACGCCGACGGATTATACTCTCTCTTGGCTGATGGCGAAAGGCACGCGAAACAAAAAGGGGTAACAATGGAGAGTTTCTCGATATCCACGCCTGGAAAATGCGCTTTACTGGACATAACAGACAAGGTTGCGCGGATAGTCGCGCAGTCATCTGTGGTAAACGGCCTGGCGGTCGTTTTCGTCCCGCATACCACTGCCGGCGTGACAATAAATGAAAACGCCGACCCCAGTGTTGTAGACGACATGCTCGGCCATCTTGCAAGAGCTGTGCCGGAGTCAGCGCGTTACACCCATGCAGAAGGCAACTCTCCGGCGCACGTCAAGGCGTCGATGATGGGCTCATCCGTAACCGTAATCGTGGAAAACTCCCGCCTCGCGCTGGGAACATGGCAGGGTATCTACCTTTGCGAATTTGATGGCCCGCGCACTCGCCGTGTGATGGTTCGGGTTGCCGGATGAGGCGTCACGGGATGGCGGTTTTCATAATCGCGCTGTTCTTCTTCGTCTTTGCCGGCGGCGGCGCGTTTCAGGGCTATCTGAAGGCCGCCCTGCCGGGAGAGTGGAGCCCCCTTCGCGTCACGTCGCTTCTTGGGATCGTTTACTTATCCTTTATGTTCTGGCGTCTGCTGATACCTGCAAGCCAGCATCTTTTGACTGACAAATGGTCGCTTGTGCTGGCAGCGACAGCTTACGCCCTCATGCCCGTGCTGCTCATATATACCGCCGATTACCGCCTGCTTGCCATCGCAGCTGCCCTCTGGGGGTGGGGCGCGGCGAGCCTGTGGCAGACGGGCCCTGTGTGGCTCTACGACGCCACAAGCCCCCTGTACAGAGGGCTTTGGGCCGGCATCTTGTACGGCGCGGTGTTCCTGGCGCTCATGGGCGCGGCCAAGGTTCAGGGCTGGGCGGCGGATGCAGGCCAGCACAGGCTGCTTGCAACAGTCCTTGTACCTGCGCTTGCGGCAGTGGCGCTGTCGATAGCGCTTCCGGCAAGGCGCGCGCGTGCCGAGGTGCTCTCTGTGGCGTCGCTGAGACTGCACCTTTTTGACGGACGGGTTCTGATTCTTGGAGGCCTTCTGTTTGTCTCGGCGACGGCGTATGGCCTTCTTCTGGGAGCATTTCGCGACAGCGCCGAGGCCTTGTACGGGAGCGCGCGGGTTGGCACTATGCTTGCCGTTTTTTTTGCAACGCGCCTTGTGGTAAGCGTGTTCGGCGGTTTTTTCAGCGATTTCATGGCCCGAACTACGGTCATTACTATAGCCTACGTCGCCGGTGGCGTCTCTCTTGCGGCTGCCGCTTCGCTGGAGGGGGCACTGTCGATGGCGGCAGCAGCAGGCTGCCTTGGACTGGTATCGGGCGTAGTACCGGTCTCGGTAACCGCCTGCACCGGAGACTGGTTTGAGCCGGCACAAAGAAGCCTCGCCCTGGGCGCGGCCTTTGTCTGGCGTGATATGGGGATGGTTGTGAGCCTGATTGGCGGACAGTTCCTGGTGGAGCTATCGGGCGGGTTTTCGACACCACTTTTCGTCTTCGGAGCACTCTTTGCGATGGCTGGAGCGGGCGCAATGATGTTGCCTTCGCACAATCAACAGAAAGGCTTATAAGCACGGATGGCACTCTATATCTCAGTCCTGACGGTTGCCACTATCATCGCAGCGACGATTGCCGCATACTGGCACAGCTTCAAAAAGATCCAGAGTGGCAGGGAGCTTCTGCCTGAAGCAGACATGTTGCCGGTGCAATGGGGCCTGCTGAGAGGATCGGGCGTGTTTTTTCTCTTCGTGCTATTTCACCTGGGGGCATCTCTTATCTACATCACCGTCTGGGGGCGACCGGACACCAGCGCGGCTTTTGCAGGCACGGCCATTATGGCATACGGGCTGAACCTGATAACCCTCACAGCCATATACCTTAACGCCAACAGCGGCGGCGACGCCATGAAGGCCCTGGGGCTCAAGAGCCTTCCCGTTGTCAAGGCACTTGGGATAGGGGCATATGCGTATCTGCTTTTCATACCCTTTCAACTGATCTACGGGATAGTCGTGCATACTGCGTGGTCGCTTTTGACTGACCGGCCGTTTCCCGTTCAGGAAGTCTCCGATATCATAATCAGAGCAGAGGGGTTGAGTTTTGCGGTGCTTGTCGTGGTAGCGACAGTGCTTGCACCCTTTTTCGAGGAGGTGGTCTTTCGCGCGTTTTTGCAGGCCGGAATGGAAAAGAGCCTCGGCCCAAGCGCAGGCATTTTTCTAACAGCGATATTGTTTACGGTGGTGCATGGCGCGCATGCCATGCTGCAGGTCTTTCCGGTTGCTATGGCGCTCGGGCTTTTGTACTGGCGAACCCGCAGCCTGGCAGCGTGTATCGCCTTTCATTGCTGCGTCAACATCACCGCATTACTGCTGCTGCCACTTTTGCCCCTCGCTTGATTTCACGCGCCCAGACCGATACAATGCGCCATTCTCACATGGAGCAGTTTTGTGAAAGGCCTCGTCAATGAGCGGTCGAGAGAGCTATCGAGACCTCCCGGTGCAAGAGCAGCTGACGGTACTGCGTCGTGGAGTAGTCGATATCACCACCGAAGAGGATCTGCTCGCCAGGCTGAGCGGGGCTCAGCAGACGGGCAGGCCGCTGAGGGTGAAGCTGGGGGTGGACCCTACCAGCCCGGACATTCATCTCGGCCACACCGTCGTCCTACGTAAGCTCAGGCAGTTTCAAGACCTTGGACATACGGCCGTTCTCATCATAGGCGACTACACCGCACTGGTAGGTGACCCCAGCGGGCAAAACAAGACACGCCCAGCGGTTTCCAGGCGCGAGATAGAGGACAACGCGCGGACCTACTTCGAGCAGGTCTCGGGTATACTTGACATGGAGCGCGCCGAGATCGTCCGCAACAGCGAATGGTTTCGCGAGCTTTCGTTCGCAAGACTCCTGGAGCTGGCCTCAAAGGTTACCGTAGCGCGCATCATGGAAAGGGACGACTTCCAGCAGAGGTGGAGCCGGCACCAGCCGATAGGCATGCATGAGCTGCTCTACCCGGTCATGCAGGGGTATGATTCGATAATGATCTCTTCCGACGTGGAGCTCGGCGGTACCGACCAGACCTTCAACCTTCTGATGGGCAGGCAGATGCAGCGCGATGAGGGCCAGCAGCCGCAGGTGGCACTCACCATGCCGATACTTGTAGGCCTGGACGGCGTCGAAAAGATGAGCAAGTCAAAGGGCAACTACATCGGCGTGACCGACAGTCCTGACGAAATGTACGGAAAGATTATGTCGATCGGCGATGATCTGATGGAAAACTACTTTGAGCTCTTGACCTCGGTTGAGCAAACCCGGTATCGCGGCAAACTCGATTTTGACCATCCCAGAAACGTGAAGGCCGAGCTGGCCTCTCTAATAGTGGCCCAGTTTCACGGCCAAGAGGCGGCTGCAAGGGCTGCCGAGCGCTTCGACCGTGTCTTTCGCGAAAGGGAGCAGCCGCTTGATATGCCGGAAATAACCATCTGTCCCGGCATGCTCGAGGACGGCATGATATGGCTTGTCAGGCTCGTTACCGAGGCGGGGTTTGCCGCTTCGAGCAGCCAGGCCAGGCGGCTCATCCGCGAAGGGGCAGTATCGCTGGACGACCAGCGAATGCTCGACGCCGACGCACATGTAGCTGTAAGCGACGGCCAGGTTCTAAAGGTCGGCAAGAGGCGCTTTGCACGCATCACCATCGGCAAGTAGGCCGATGCCGGTCAGCTGGCCTGCAACAGTGGGTCGTCCTCGCCGAATACCTCCGCCGAAAAGATTTCTATTCTGCAGCTACTATCGTTCCAGGCGTGCGCCGGCAGGCCGGCCTTGCGGCACGTATGGCACAGAAATTCCTCGCAGGTCCAGCCATACTCTGTGGCAACCTGCGGCAGAAGGAGTCCCCTGCACGCATCCCTTGTTATCATGAGGCCATGCGTGCCGATCTCTATTTCTGAAAGCTCCTCTATACACCTCAAAGGCGACATCGCCGAAATCTCGATATGAATCGCATCCAGCTCATCCGGAGTCACAGGCGTAAAGCGGTTATCATACAGTGCCGCGTGTTCGGCGTTGGCCATTACCGCACGCCACAACGGCTCTACCGGCTCTACATACCCTATACAGCCGCGCAGCGCCCCACCGGCCGAAAGCGTCACAAACGCACCCCGTTTTTCACAGAGCGCGTCAGTGAGTTCAGAAGACTCCGGGGCCGGCACGGGCGCCCCTCTTACGCAGCATTCAAGCGATTTGCGGGCAATTGAGAGAAGTGTCCGCTTTTCGCCCAAAGAAAGCGGCCTCAATTGAGACATTGCTCTTACCTCCATGAGCTGTCCTGCTGAAAATGCCACCCTGCCGGCAGCCGACGCAAAGACAACCACACAAGACTAATAAGGGATTGCTATCCACCAACCGCCGCATCAGAAGCGCCGCTTCATTTCGCGCACCGGCTACAAGTAAAATTATAGGCAAATGCGGCTTCCATTAAAGGAAACTCTCAGCCATCGTAATCGGGCAAACTGGTAAAACCCAAGGATTTCCCGAAATAAGTTGAAGGCGCGCCTTGTAAAGGTGCACGAAATCAGGTATCCTATCTTGACCGGAACTGCGAAGGGTGTGTCCGCGCGCCGAGTTTTTGTCGCAAGCAATGTCCTGGCAAGGACTAACGGCTGAACGGAACCGCAGTATTGCAAAGCTTGTCTTCTGATTTAGATTGGCGATGCCGCTGCCGCAAGGAGGGTGCCCTGGATGGAGCAGAAAGTACTTACCGTGATTCTTGCCGGTGGAAAGGGCACCAGGCTCGGCCCTCTTACACTCCACCGGGCCAAGCCTGCCGTCCCTTTCGCCGGCATATACCGGATCATCGACTTTCCGCTTTCCAATGCAATAAACTCCGGCCTGAGAAAGATCATCGTGCTCATTCAGTACAAATCGCTGAGCCTTTCGAAGCACCTCGAGACAGGCTGGGGGTTTTTGCCGCTGGAGCTCGGGGAATATATCACAGCAATCCCGCCGCAGCAGCGTATCGGCGAGCAATGGTACCAGGGCACAGCCGACGCGATCTACCAGAATATCAATTTTATCGAGGAGGAGCAGCCCGGTGACGTGCTTGTACTTGCCGGAGATCACGTCTACAAAATGAATTACCGAAAGATGCTGGACTTTCATCGTGACAAGATGGCGGATCTCACCATAGCCACTACCGAGGTACCTCTTTCGCTCGCGCGTCACTACGGCATCATGGCCGCAGATGATACAAACAAAATAACCGGCTTTGAGGAAAAGCCGGAAAACCCGGTACCCATGCCGCATGACAAAGAGGCATGCATAGCCTCGATGGGGATTTATGTTTTCCGCACTGGTGCGCTGCTGAACTACCTTTACAAAGATGCACGCACGCGCAGCGCGCATGACTTCGGCAAGAATATCATTCCCGCAATGATCCGCACCGGCGCATCCGTTTACGCCTACAACTTCGTCGATGAAAACAAGAAAGGCCCCAAGTACTGGCGAGACGTCGGTACAATCGAGCAGTACTGGGAGGCCAATATGGACCTCGTTGCAATAGACCCGGTGCTCAACCTTTACGACTCCAACTGGCCCATACGGACCTATCACGACCACTTCCCGCCACCGAAGTTCGTATTTGCACAGGAATTCGATGGCGGCCGAATGGGCGTGGCGCTCGACTCGATGGTCTCGCCCGGCTGCGTTATTTCGGGCGGACGCGTACAGCACAGTGTCCTTTCCCGGGATGTCAGGGTCAACTCCTACGCGCGCGTCGAAGAGTCGGTCATATTCGAAGGGGTCAATATCGGCAGGCACGCACGTATACGCAGGGCGATTGTGGACAAGGACGTGGACATCCCGGCCGGGGCCGAGATCGGATATGACCTTGACAAGGACAGGGAGCGTTTCTGGGTCAGCTCCGGCGGCATAGTCGTCATCAGCAAAGCCGAGCACGTCGAAGCGCCCAAGCCGCTCGAACCGGTAACAGGCTGATCAGGATACGATGCAGGCACCCTGACAGGCCCGCTGAGAGACTGACACCCTCACCTCGTGATCATCCGGCCGGCATGCCCCTTGGTACGAAAGCGCACAGCACAAATGCCCCGGCGCTCTCGGGCACTCCTGGAGGGACAGCCCGGCTTTTGGGTTCATCCGGCTGGCGGCTCGTGCGTGCTTTCTTCGTGCGCAGCCGGCCCAGTCTTGTGCGGCTCCTTTTCTTCAAGGAAGCCTTCGTCGGTAAGATCGTTCATGCCCCTTTTGAACTCGGTCGCGCTCCTCCCGAGCGACCTCATTACGCTCGGCAGGCGAGAGCCAAAAAGCAGGAGCAGAACGATCAGTACGATAATCAGTTCCCAGCTGCTTAGACCCAGCATCTTACAGCCTCCGTCATAACCCACAGAGTGTGACGGTCAATACAACTGTGTTGTCTGCTCGCCGCCGTACAGATCCTTATATGACTCACATTATAACATCGACGCTTGCCCAATACAAACATATGCCTATCTTACTGCGCCCCGCCCCTGCCGCACCAGCCATCCTGAGCCCCCTCTGCGGCACCGCATGACGCAAATGCCCTCATAACGGCTGGAGTCTCCATGCAGAGCGAAAGGGACAGCCCGGGCGCGGCCGAAGCAATCAGCGCCCCAATATGCGCGTACGCCGCGGAGCGCACAGGTCGCGGATATCGCAGCTTACCGTCTGCGCATACGACAAATTCACCGTCAAATGGCGCGCTACAGCCAAATCGCTCAACAACTGTCGCCTTGAGCTGAGGCGCAAAACGCAGGCAGCCCATCTGCACAAAGTCAATCCCCCGCGGATCGATTGCACTGAATATCTGCCCGATCAGCTCGGCGTATTGAGTGCGCCATCCGTGAAAAAGTATGATCGGGTCAAACCTGATCCCTACGCGATAGCCTGCCTCTTGAACACACCGGGCGGCCTCGATGCGGTCGTGTGGCTCTGCGCTACCCTGCTCAAACCGCTCCTGTATCGATAGCGGCGAAAAGGTCCACGCCACGGACACGTTGGGGGCCGGCTTGACCGCTGTGAGCCCATCTACCTTTGCTGACTTTGTTCGCAGCTCGAGGCGCGCATCTGGCAAGCGTCCAAAGAGATCCACGAGTGGCTCCACCAGGCCGGCAACACCTTCCAGCATCAGCGCGTCAGAGAGCTCTCCATAGTAAAAGTAGACTCCGCTCAGCTCGCGACTCTTGCGTGCTATCTCTTCGAGCATACCCCCTCGATCGGCGAAAACAATCGGCGTGCCGGCGCGGTGGTAACCCTGAAGAAAGCAGTAACGACAGTCAGCCTGACAGCCGAGCACGGCGGTCAGATAATGCCACGCTGGCGATCTCACGCCCGGCGCCGCGGGAAACTCCTTCACAAACGTGCCCCTCTTGTTCGCAATAACGAGCCTGCGTTTTGCAGATTTCAAATCGAGCGTGTCCAGGTCTTTGAGCAGAGCGGCAAGATCGTCGAATTCTGCCATTTCTGCCGCCGGGGCCAGGCTGCGCGCCCGTCCGGCCTCGTCGCTTAGCCGGGCACTCTTCTGTATGTAAAGAACATCGATGTCCGGCAAGCTCAAATCCTCCATTTGCATTGCCATGAATCCATCAGCATCCTCATTTTCCGCGGGGTCGGGCGGATGTTCTGGAGGTTCTTGTGGCGTCAAAGCCCGGGCCACTTTTGACAAGTTGCTTGAATCCCGACATGAAGCGGGTAATATTTGTCCTCCCATCGTCTGTGATACATCGGATGCCGAACAATGGAAAAGGTTTCCCGGCGACATTGCGAGATAATCGAGTACACCCGTTCACACAAGCCGGTGACCCGCCCGCTGCTGGCGGAACGGCTCTCAGCCTCTCTCCCCACGATCAGTGTAGCCGTCAGGGAGCTCCTGGAGTCCGAAATACTGGTCGAGGACGGCTATCTTAAGTCAAGCGGTGGGCGTCGTGCAAGTCTTTTGGAGCTGAATCCGGATTTTCTTCATTCCCTTGGACTCAGCGTGGGAATGTCAGGGGTCCGCGGCGTTATTGCGGATCTTTCAGGGCGTGTCATTAAAGAGCGATCCCTTTATTTTGAAGTCGCCCCCACGCGTCAGGATGTCCTTGACGCTCTGGTTGGCATGACCGGCTTCCTTCTGGATGGCGCAGAGCGAATTCCGGAGGGCATAGGCTGCGGTATCAGCGGACTCGTGCGACAGCGCGACGGGGTTTCGATCAGATTTCCATATATTGACGATTGGCGGGACGTCCCGGTCGCGGCCATACTAAAAGAGCATTTCGGTCTCGATGCCTTCGTGGAAAATGACGTGAACGCCTGCACTCTGGCGGAGTTGCGCTTTGGCGCAGGTCGTGGGCTTCATAATTTCCTGTACGCATTTATCGGCAGGGGCATCGGCCTTGGTATAGTCGTCGGTGGCGACCTTTACAGAGGCGCCGGCGGCAATGCGGGCGAGCTGGGGCACATCGCGCTTTGCAGCGACGGCCTCTTGTGTCAGTGCGGCAATTACGGGTGCCTGGAGACTGTAGCAGGGCCCGAGTCTGTCGTCTCGCAGGTAAGAAAGGCAATAGAAAGCGGCGCGGTCTCATCAATAGAGACCGGGCCGGGCGGCGAAGTGGCTTTTATGTCGGTGCTGGAGGCAGCCGAGGCCGGGGACCGGCTTGCTGAGAATGTAGTCAGTCGCGCTGCTGAGCACCTTGGAAGTGCACTTGCAAACATGGCCAATCTTTTCGATCCTGAGGTCATTATACTTGGAGGCCTGCTTGCGAATGCCTCAGACAGGATACTCGATACGCTTCGGCGCGTCTTTGACTCCGGTGTGTTGCCCTCCATAGCTCCAGACATCGAGCTTGTCGTAAGCAGACTGGGCGAAGTATCTGGGGCTCTTGGTGCAGCGGAGGTGGTGTTTCAGAATCGTCTGAGCGCGCTTGGAAGCTGACGGAAAGGAGATGTCGATGGAGGTCATTGTCAAGGAAACGTATGAGCAGGTCTCGTGCCTGGCCGCGCAGATGGTGGCCGACCAGGTAAGGCGCAAGCCTCGATCGGTCCTGGGCCTTGCAACCGGCTCGACACCGATCGGCACCTACGCGGAGCTCATCCGCATGCACAAGGAGGAGGACCTCGATTTCAGCCAGGTTGTGACCTTCAACCTTGATGAATACGTGGGCATGGCACCGGTACAGGAGCAATCTTATCGATACTTCATGAACGATAAGCTTTTCAACCACATAAACATCCGCAAGGAAAACACCTACGTACCGGACGGCCTTGCCGGGGACATTCCGGCAGCATGTGAAGCCTTCGAAGAGGCGATACTCGAGCATGGTGGCATAGACATCCAGATTCTCGGCATCGGCGGCAACGGGCATATAGGCTTCAATGAGCCCGGCTCTTCCCTGTCGTCCCGCACGCGTGTGAAGACCCTCAATGCGGCTACGCGCGCCGACAACAGCCGGTTTTTTGCGACCCCTGACGAGGTGCCCAGGTATGCGGTAACCATGGGCATCGGCACGATCATGGACGCGGACCATATCATCCTTCTTGCCAACAAGGAATCCAAAGCCGCCGTGATCGCTGCGGCCGTCGAGGGCCCCCTTACCGCCATGTGCCCCGCATCAGTGCTTCAGCTGCATCCGTCTGTCGTGGTCATAACGGACAAGGCAGCCGCCGGCCTGCTCAGAGGTGAATACCCCACCGCACCTCATACGCTTGTTGTAAAGTAAGCGCCTGGGCAACAGTGCACTCGCAGCGGCCGCCCCTGGATGGAGGGAGGCATTGTGGAGCTTATCGAGCGTTTCGTGGAGGCCGCCAAAAGCGACCTCAAGCACATAGTAATGCCCGAGTCCAACGAGCCTCGCATGCTTGCCGCGGCGCGACGGATCAAGGATGAAGGTGTCGCAGTGCCGGTTATATGCGGCGACCATGAGGATATTGCCAGGACCGCACGGGCAAATGAGATCGACTTGGAAGGCGTGGAGTTTGTCGAGATATCCCCTGACGCCCGTATGCAGGCTTACGTGGACCATTATGTGGCAAACCGCGGCTCCACAGGGACAGTCGCGCAGAGGCTTCTTTCGAGGCCGTTGTATTACGGCGGCATGATGGTTGCACGTGGTGACGCACACGGCATGGTAGGAGGGTGCCGGAGCATCACTGCTGCGGTAGTAAAGGCGGCAAGCCTTACAGTAGGCTACGCCGACGGCACCACGGCGCCGTCAAGCTTTTTTATAATGGTCGTGCCGCGCTGTCCATACGGTGAGCAGGGCATCTTCGTATTCGCCGACGCGGCCGTGAATCCCGATCCGACCACCCGCGAGCTCGCGGAGATCGCCATATCCTCGGCGCGCTCAGCACGGTCGCTTCTCGGCATCGAGCCACGTGTCGCCATGCTGTCGTTTTCGACACTTAAAAGCGCCCGCCATGCTCGTGCCGACAAGGTCGCGGAGGCCACGCGGATGGCCCGGCAGATGACAGACGAATTCGCGATCGAGGGCGAGTTTCAACTTGACGCGGCGATAGTGCCTGCAGTGGCCGCAAGGAAGATAGAAACCGAGAGCAGGGTAGCAGGCCGCGCCAATGTCCTTGTCTTCCCGGACCTCGACGCTGGAAACATAGGCTACAAACTTACTCAGTACCTTGCCGGTGCGCAGGCCTACGGGCCGCTCTTCCAGGGCTTCGCCCTCCCTGTCAACGACCTCTCCCGAGGCGCCACTGTTGACGACATTGTCGGCGTAGTTGCTATAACGGCCGTCCAGGCAGCCAAAACTCCAAACAGAATAGTTGAGGGGCCGTAAGATGCTGATAATGGTAATCAACTGTGGCAGCTCGTCGATCAAGTACCAGCTCTTTGACATGACCGATGAGTCGGTCATCGCAAAAGGTCTCCTGGAGAAAATCGGCGCCGACAGCGCGCTGCACCACCAGACAACCTCCGACAGCATCACCATCGAAAAGGATGTCGCAAATCATATAGAAGGCCTTGCCTGGATCCTCGAGACCCTTGTTGAGAAGGGCCGCGGCGTGATCAACGACGTCAGCGAGATCAGCGCAGTCGGCCACAGGGTCGTCCATGGAGGTGAAGAGTTTTTCAGAAGCTGCCTGATCGACGATGCGACCGTAGAAGCCATCGAGCGATTTGCGTCGCTTGCACCTCTTCACAACCCTCCCAATCTCGACGGTATACGTGCAGCAATGGCCGACCTGCCCGGCGTACCTCACGTGGCCGTCTTTGACACAGCCTTTCACCAGACGATGCCACCCAAGGCCTTTACGTACGCCCTGCCCTGGGAGCTTTACAAAGAGCTCGGTCTCCGCAGGTACGGTTTTCACGGCACCAGCCACCGGTACGTGGCGATGCGTGCCGCTGAGGCTCTCGACAAGGCATTCGACGAGGTTAACCTTATCACCTGTCACCTTGGAAACGGCTGCAGCATCACCGCCGTCGAAAACGGCAGGTCCATCGATACCTCCATGGGGCTGACCCCCCTGGAGGGCGTCGTGATGGGCACGCGCTGCGGCGACATTGATCCGGCTATCACTTTCTTTCTGGCCGAGACAAGGGGCAGCTCGCTCGATGATATAAACACTCTCTACAACAAGCAGAGCGGTCTCTTGGGTCTCTCGGGCGTTTCCAACGACATGCGCGCAGTAAAGGCCGCCGCTGACGACGGCAACGAGCAGGCCGGCCTGGCACTCGAGGTCTACGCTTACAGCGTCAGAAAGTACATCGGCGCCTACAAGGCGGCCCTTGGACGCGTAGATGCAGTGGTCTTTACCGGTGGTGTCGGGGAAAACGCCGCGTTCATGAGGCAGATGATCATGGAGGGGCTTGACGATATCGGCATGATCATCGATCCAGATGCAAACTCCCAAGCCATAAAGCGGGGCGATGCCGCCACTCTTGAGAGCCCCACCCGTATACTTGTAATACCGACAGACGAGGAAAAGATGATAGCCGAGGACACCATGGCTCTCACAGAGTCCAAAGGCCGCAAAGGCAAACAGGGACTATGAGAGTATGCACTTACGTGGATGCCGCACACGAAAACCTCTATCCGCTGGTCCTGATCCGCCCTGCCTATGAACTGCGCTGCGGTATTCAGAAGCTCTGGGAAAAGGTGCATCGCGCGTATCCCGATGCCGAGATGTGCTTTTTCATGCGGGAATCCACGGCCGGCGCACGGGCGCAAAAGCTGCCTGCGCCGGTAAACGATACCGCGGGGCTGACATCAGATGATACGCTTCTTACCAACGGGCGCACACTCTGGAGCGGCGCGGATGTACCGGTTGCAGGGAGGAAAGAAGTCGACCTTTTCACGACTCACACAGACCTGCTCAGTGCACCGCCACCTCGGTACTCTCAGACTCCTCCTTGATCGTCGCGCGCAGCAGCTCGGTGGCGCGGTCGAGCTGCTCATCTTCAAACAGCTCCGGCGCGGTGACCGTACGCCGCGAGGCCTCCCCCTCCCTCGTGCGTGCGCGCTCAATCAGTCGCTCCCGCGCATCATGCTGCAGGCCCCGCAGGTGCCAGACCTCGCGCAGCCTGCTCTTGTCCTCTGCGGACATCAGTACCTCAACGTCCGGCTCAAGGCCACCATCCGGGCTGAAAGGCTCCCTGTGTATACTTATGCCACTGGGTGTGTAGTATTTGGCCGTCGTCAGCTTAAAGGCGGCTTTGCCCCTCTCAAGCTCGTACACGGTCTGTACCGTGCCCTTTCCGAAGGTGCGGCTGCCGACCAGCACTGCACGCTCGCTGTCCTTTAGCGCCCCTGCGACTATCTCTGCGGCGCTCGCCGTCTCATCATTTATCAGCACTGTCATGGGAAACCTGTTGTAGGTCCTGAAGTAATGAGCGTTAAAAGGAACGACCCGGTCCTGGCCGCTTCTGACAGTCACTATTGTGCCCTCTGAGAGAAAGCGGTCCGCTATCTGAACGCCAGAGGTCAGCAGTCCGCCATGGTTGAAGCGCAGGTCGAGGATGAGTCCCTTCATGCCGGACTTTTCCAGGGCGCTTATCGCCTTGTCAAGATGCTGCGGAGTGTCTTCTTTGAAATCCGTCAGGCGTATGTAGCCGATACCTGCCTCGCCATCGATAAGAAAACGCCAGACGCCTGTATCCGGATCTACATCGTATCCTTTGACAGACTCCAGGTGAATAATGCCTCGTTCGATGGTCACGTCAAACTCATCCGTATCATCACGATGTGAGACAGTCAGCGTCACCGTGGTGCCCACCGGGCCGCGCAAGCGCCCCACCGCATCGGTCAGATCCATGCCTTCAGTCGATTCGCCGTCGATCGCCAGGATCCTGTCTCCGGGCAAGAGTCCCGCCTCGGCGGCGGGAGTGTTGTTGAGGGGTGTTATTACCGTAAGGGCGCGCTGCTCGAGCGTGACCTCCTCCATTGTGATCTCGATACCCAGGCCGCCGAAGTGCCCGGCAGTATCGTCCTGAAATTCCCGGTACCCGGCCGCCGAGATAAAGTCGCTGTTGTCATCGAGCGCGGCTGGTATCCCGTATATGAACTCCGTAACCACAACCCCGTGCGGCAGCTTGACCGTGGAGTCGTTCTCCCGGAGAATACGCTGCACACTGTCTCTAAAACCCCGTTCAGACAGTGTTTCCCGCGAGCGTACATGCTCCTTTGTCTCGGCGAGAAAGGCGACGAAGTCAAGGATCACATCGTCATCCAACTCGATTGTCAGCTCCCTTTTGACGTTGGAATTACTCAGCAGCAGCTCCAGGTTTTCCAGCCCTCCTGCAAAGAGCTCGCGATTGTCTACCGGCTCTACATAGTTGACGTTGGCAAGCGTCAGCATCTTGGCGACATAGTCGAGGCCCTCTGATGTGCTGCGATTTACATTCTCATTTCGCCGGTCTCCCGCATAGCGCGACTCGATGTAAAGGTTGAAGCGCGCAAGTCTGCCGAGCCGCCTGAACTCCGGGTCGGAGCCGGATGTGTCGGATATTCTGTTAAGCATCAGGTAGGCGTCCACCCACCGTTCCTGGCTTACATATCTGCCCGCCTGGTCAAGAGCGCCGTCAGTGCCGTACAGATCTATGAATTCGTCGATAGTCTTCTGCCTGAAAAGCACCCTTCCGGCGACATCGCCAAGATCGTCGCTGCTTTCCAGCGTCGACTTCTCGACAAGGTAATCAATCAGTTCCGCCACGGTGACCTGGCGGTCTCTGTCGACATCGGCCGCACCGCGCAGTACGCGGGTAAAAAGCCTCGCTGGAGACTTATCAGCTGCCACCTCACCAGTGAACGATATCTCCAGGCGCATTTCTTCGGGAGCGACAGCCACGGATAGACTGGGCCCGCCCGCCGTAGGGCTGCTGGCAGCGCTTGTCGTGTCGGTTATTACAAGCTTCAGCGGCGCCGCATCGGGCTCACCGGTGGGCTCTTGCCAGTCCAAGTCGGCGTCGACCGCTCCGGCCGGCCCAAAAACGTAAAACAATACCACGCCCTCGTCATCGGCTGCAGCCTGCCAGGCGGGATCGGCGGTGATGTCTGCCTTGTCCCGAAAGAGGTGGAAATTGCCGGCCATCGGGTCTTCCAGAAGGTATCCCATCATCCGGACTTCATGCGGCTGTGCCGAGGTGGATGCCAGGCCATCGGGTGGCACTACGATCATTGCAAATCTGCCGCCGGAGGCATCCGTCTGGCCCAAAGCCGGCACACACAGCAATGCCGCCACCAGAAGTGCCGGCAATATTATTGTCAACCTGAGACGTCTCATCGGGCTATTATCCTCCCTCTGTGTCCTCCCTGCGTGCGTCTTCTCCAGTTTGCCTGCCGCGATTATCACCAGCGACAAGTGTATCCTGGCTGAGAGTTCCTATGGAACGCCACTTATTATATCTACGCGCAAGAAGCTCGTCCGTTTCAACAGTTTCCAGCTCTTTCATGTGTTTCACAAGGGCGCGCTTGAGCATTTCGGCCATTTGCTGCGGGTCGCGGTGCGCGCCTCCCAGAGGTTCGCTGATCACTTCGTCAACAATATTCAGGCCTATCAGGTCTACGGCGGTGAGCTTGAGCGCCTCAGCTGCTACAGCGATCTTCTCCTTTTCGTTGCTCTTGAAAAGTATCGCCGCGCAGCCCTCCGGTGAAATCACCGAAAACCACGCATTTTCCAGCATCAGCAGGCGATCAACGACAGCCACCCCAAGCGCACCCCCACTGCCTCCTTCAGCAAGTATCACACCTATGAGGGGCGTCCTGAGCCGGGCCATCTCCATCAGGTTTGACGCTATGGCGCTGAACTGCCCGCGCTCTTCGGCGCCAATGCCCGGAAATGCCCCAGGCGTATCAATCAGCGATATCACCGGATAGCGCATCTTCTCGGCAAACCTCATCACGCGCAAGGCCTTACGGTACCCCTCCGGGTTGGGCATGCCGTAGTTTGCCGCCAGGCGCGCGCGCGTATCCTTGCCCTTGTGCTGACCTATGACCACAACAGTGCGCTCACCGAGTCGCGCCAGGCCGGCCTTTATGGCGGGATCATCTTTGAAGCACCTGTCCCCGTGAAGCTCGAGAAAATCATCAAATACCATCCCGAGATAGTCGATCGTCTGCGGGCGCTCCGGATGTCTGGCGACCTGTACACGCTCCCAGGCGCTGAGCTTGCTGAATATCTCGGCGGTCAGATTCTGGAGAGTCTCGCGCATCTGGTTTAAGGCCAGAAGGTCGGTGTGTCTCTCCTGGGTCTTCGATTCGAGCTCGAGAATTCGCCTCTCCAGCTCCATTATCGGTTTCTCGAAATCGAGATTACCGTTGTTCACTCTTCACCCCCACTTCTGCGATACCGCCATCATCTTCATCATAAAAGAGAGGGCCACTTTTGAGAATTTCAATGACAGCAGACATGTCCGACGGTCTGTCGACGGCACGCTTGGCGAGCATGCGGGCCACCAGCGAATTGAACGTGGTCGTGACGTTGGGCTTAAACTGCCGTATAGGTCTGACCGGCTCGCTGAGGTGACGCCTCAGGATCTCCGCCTCGCTCGCCCCTGTGAAAGGCGGATGGCCCGCGACCATTTCAAAGACCATTGCTCCATAGGAATATATATCGGCGCGGTTGTCGACCGTTTTGGCCCTTATCTGCTCCGGCGCCATGTACGAACGAGTACCCTGCACACGCCTTCGGACAAATAGCCTTGATACTATATCATACCTCGAGGCCAGCGCGAAGTCTATCAACTTTGCATCGCCCGCGGAGTTTATAACGACGTTTTCTGGCTTTATGTCCCGGTGGACGACCTTGTGGGAGTGCACATGAGCAAGCGCCTCGCCCACCTGGAGCATTATGTGTTTGAGATACCGGCTAACGGTCTGGTCCGCCTCATCCTTAAGGCGGGCGCGCATGCTCTTTGAGGGAAAGTAATCCATTATGAAATGGTGCCGAACAGGCTTTCGGAAAAAGCCTCTGCCCTTCACTATTCCCGGATGATTGAGCCTGCCCTGGTAATAGGCCTCGCGCTTGAGCTGTCGAATCAGCTCGCGTTTGCGCGCGACATGCGGCAGGAGCATCTTGATGGCTACCTCATGCAGGTTATACTCATGTACTCCCTTGTAGAGCACGGTCTCCTGCAGCTCGGTGATCTTCTCCATCACACGGTAGCCGTTCAAGACCGAGCCTACGAGCATTACGGGTTCGTACAATTTACGTCAGCCTTTCACGACAAGGTGACAAATAGGCCTACGGGATTACGTGTGAAGGTCAGCCGGGCCACATCCCACGACTCAAGGTCTACAGCCCGCAGTAATTGTAGGCGCTATTCTGTTTTTAGACAAGTAAAAGTTGACACCCGTTATGTCGTGGCCTACCATATGTAGCGTTTGAATTTTTTTCTCATACCACCCTGTTGTTGCTATTGCGTCGCGTATTGTCAGGGGGCCCGTCATTTTTGAAGAACGCACACTTGCAATAGTAGGCGTGGGCCTTCTCGGAGGGACCATTGGGCTGGCTGCGAAGACTCGAGGGCTCTTTCGCAATGTCCGTGGCGCCACCAGTCGCAAGTCCACCCTCGATATCGCGCTGAGGGTCGGCGCTATCGACACACCCTGCCCCACCCCCGAGGAGGCCGCAAAAGGGGCGGACATCGTGGTGGTGGCTACGCCTGTTTCGTCGATTCCCGACATGTGCATCAGGTGTGCGCCGCATGCCGCGCCAGGCGCTCTCATCACCGACGTCGGAAGCGTCAAGGGAATGATAGATGCAAGGTTGCAGGGACGAATGCCTGAGACAAGGACCTTTATCGGCAGTCACCCGCTGGCCGGCAGTGAGAAGCGCGGCGTCGTCTATGCCAACGCCGGGCTGCTAAAAGGAGCCACCTGCATCATCACACCGGGTGAGGATTCGAATGAGGAGGCGGTCGAGACGCTTTCACAATTCTGGCAGGCGCTGGGAATGAGGGTTTTTTCGATGCCCCCGAATGAGCACGACACCATTCTGGCCAGCGTGAGCCATGTACCGCACCTGGCTGCAAGCGCCGTACTGGCGGCCATACCCGATGCTGCCATGCCCTTTGGCGCCTCCGGCCTGAAGGACACCACGCGCGTGGCGGCTGGTGACCCGCAGCTATGGCGGGACATCGTCGAGGCCAACCAGCAAGAGGTGCTTGAAGCCCTCGAAAATCTTGCCGCACAGATCCAGGTAATAAGAGGCCGCATTTTGAGGGCGGACTGGGAAGGCGTGCACCAGTTTCTTACTGAGGCCGCCGAAAAGCGCCGCAAGAGATACCCCGAAAACCCCGAGGAGATCGCACAGTGATCTGGCGGATCGAAGTTGCAATTGTCCCTCTCTTCAATGACCCGGCCGGGCACGCCGCGCTCGAGGACCTCGCCGATGCGGGCGTTGAAGGACTCAAGGATTGCCGGCTTGTGCGCGTTTACACTGTCGAGGGGCCCCTTGAGCAGGAGGAGGCGCAACGGGTGGGCAGGGAGCTTCTCTCGGACTCGGTTACCGAGAGGTTTTCATTGAACGAGCCGGTCGACACCGGCCTCCCGGGAGGTAGCTTTGTCGTGGAGGTTGCCAAGAAGGCGGGCGTAATGGACCCTGTCGAGGCCTCCACCCTGAAGGGCATCGACGACATGGGCATCGGGGCCGATGCCGTGACGACCTCTCGCAAGTACGTATTTACGGGCAGCGTTGATGAGGTGCAGTTTCGCAGACATGCAGCACGCGTTCTGGCCAACGAGGTGATAGAGGAGTGCTCCTTTCGTGAAAGGGACATAGCAGGGCGCGCGCCGGCGCCGCCGTACACGTTTCAGAAAATCACCGTGGACCTTGCTGAAGCTGACGACAAGACGCTCTCGGCAATCAGTCAGGATCGGGGCCTTTCGCTCAATCTCACCGAAATGAAGACAATTCAGGCCTATTACCGGGACTTGGGCCGCAGTCCTACGGACGTTGAGCTGGAGACCCTCGCCCAGACCTGGTCTGAGCACTGCGTGCACAAGACGTTCCGAGGGCTTGTAGAGTACGACGGTCGCACGATCGACAACCTTCTCAAGAGCACCATCGCGCGGGTTACCAGCGAGCTTGACCGTCCGTGGTGCCTGAGCGTCTTCGAGGACAATTCAGGCGTGATAGCCTTTGACGACGACATGGCGGTATGCTTCAAGGTTGAGACGCACAATCATCCCTCTGCCATCGAGCCATACGGCGGTGCTGAGACGGGCATCGGCGGCGTCATCCGCGACCCGCTCGGCACCGGCCTCGGCGCCATGCCGGTCGCCAATACTGATGTCTTTTGCTTTGCGCCGCCGGACATGGCTGACGAGGACGTTCCCGAGGGTGCCCTACATCCCAAACGCGTTCTGAAAGGCGTAGTAGCCGGAGTACGCGACTACGGAAACCGCATGGGCATCCCCACCGTCAACGGCGCAATAGTCTTTGATGAGCGCTTCGTGGGCAATCCTCTCGTATATTGCGGTAATGTCGGCCTTATACCGCGAGACAAGGTCAGCAAGGCCGCCCGCCCCGGGGATATAATCGTCGCGGTAGGAGGTCGCACGGGCCGGGATGGCATTCATGGAGCGACGCTCTCAAGCGCTGAGCTGGCCACTGGCAGCGACGAAGTCTGGAGCGGCGCTGTCCAGATAGGAAACCCCATTACCGAAAAGAAGATGACCGACGTGCTTCTGATCGCACGCGATCGCAGCCTTTATACCGCCATTACCGACTGCGGCGCGGGCGGTTTTTCATCTGCCGTTGGTGAGATGGGCCAGCACACTGGAGCCGCGGTCCACCTTGAGCGTGCGCCGCTGAAGTACGAGGGCCTCGCGCCGGGGGAGATATGGTGCAGCGAGGCCCAGGAGCGGATGGTACTGGCCGTACCGCCGGAAAATCTCGACGAGCTGATCGGGCTTTTCGCCTCCGAGGACGTGGAGGCCACCGCCATCGGCACCTTCACAGCCGACAAGAGGCTAACCCTCTACTACGACGGCAACGAAGTCGCCAGTCTCGACATGGACTTTTTGCATAATGGCGTACCTCAGCTCAAAAGGCGTGCCGTATGGGAGGCGCCGGTACTGCGTGAGCCAAGGCTTGATGGTGCCGAGGATTACACTGAGGATCTCGTGGCGATTTTGTCTGATCCGACGGTCGCTTCCAAGGAGTGGGTCATACGCCAGTATGATCACGAGGTGCAGGGCGGGTCAGTCATAAAGCCGCTTGTAGGCGCTTTGAACGACGGTCCGTCGGACGCAGCGGTCATCCAGCCCGTCCGGCCCAGCGAAAAGGCCCTTGTCATATCCTGCGGCATCAACCCCCGATACAGCGACATCGACCCCTATCACATGGCCGCCAACGCCATCGACGAGGCGCTCAGGCAGGTGCTCGCCGTTGGCGGCAGCCTCGAGCAGACCGCCATACTCGACAACTTCTGCTGGGGCAACACAGACAAGCCAGACAGGCTGGGCGCCCTGGTGCGCGCGGCCCAGGCCTGCTATGACGTGGCAGTTGTTTACGGGACCCCTTTCATCTCGGGCAAGGACAGTCTTAACAACGAGTTTCAGACCGATGGAAGGACAATTGTTATACCCGGTACGCTTCTGATAAGCGCCATAAGCGTCATGCAGGATGCGAGACTTGCGCTTACGATGGATCTGAAGCAAGAGGGAAACCTGCTTTACCTGCTCGGCAGCACCCGCGATGAGCTTGGTGCGTCGATGTTTTACCGGATCCACGGCGAGCTTGGCGCAAACGTACCCGTAGTCATACCCGCCGAGGGCAAGAAGCTCTTTGATGCGCTCTCGACGGCTACGGCTGACAGGCTTGTTCGCAGCTGCCACGATCTCAGTGATGGCGGGCTTGCCGTGGCGCTTGCTGAAATGGCTTTTGCGGGAGGTCTTGGCCTGGACGTGGACATATCCGAAGTCGGCGCCGCTGAGGGTCTTGCCGACCATGTCGTGCTGTTTTCAGAGAGCCCCAGCAGGTTTGTCGTCGAGGTAGAGCCCGGCCTGGCAGGCACCTTTGAAAAGGCCATGGCTGGCGTACCATGCGCACGCATAGGCAGGGTCACGATCGGCACTGACTTCATCGTCAGAAAGGCCGCTCGTCAAGTCATATCCACCGACTGGCCGCGTCTCAAGAAGGCTTGGCAGGCGCCTCTTTCCTTTTAAAGCGGCTCGTGATATTGACCGCAACTGCTCGGTTTGTAATATGATGTCAGTCGTTTCTGTTTGCGCCCGGCGTCCTGCCGGCGGGAGACGCTTGTGAGGTGAAAATGCCATCAGCGCGCGTCAGAGTGCTTGTCCTGCGAGCAGCAGGTACGAACTGCGACTTCGAGACCGCATACGGTTTCGAAAAGGCAGGCGCCTCGGTCGACAGGGTGCATGTAAACCGCCTTGCCGATGGGAGTGTCTCTCTGCTGGATTACCAGGTGCTTGCAGTGCCTGGCGGCTTCACGTATGGCGACGATATTTCGGCAGGCAAGGTCCTCGCCAACGAGATGCGCTACCGCATCGGCCAACAGGTGCTGGAGTTTGTGGAAGGCGACCGTCTCATAATAGGCATCTGCAACGGTTGTCAGGTGCTGGTCAAGATGGGACTCTTGCCGGGGCGGGGCGCAGCCGAGGGCCGTGTCACGCTTGCGGCGAACGACAGCAACAGGTTTGAGGACAGGTGGGTCTACCTGAAGGTTGCCAGCACGAAAAGCCCATTTCTGCGCAGTCAGGACATCATATATCTTCCGGTGGCGCACGGTGAAGGCAAGTTTGTCACCGACTCCGACACGACACTGGCTGCACTTGAGCAGTCTGGACAGATCATACTTAAGTATACTGATGAAAACGGCCAGCCCGCTGCATACCCTGCCAACCCTAGCGGCTCAGTGGGTGACATTGCGGGCATCTCCTCGGCCTCCGGGAGGGTTTTCGGCCTCATGCCTCATCCGGAGCGCAACATCGAACCGTATCACCATCCGAGATGGACACGCCAGGAGCCTGAAAGTGGCGCAGACGGCATGAGGTTTTTCATGAATGCGGTGGAATATTTTTCTTAGGGCACTTCGATGCACATTAGCAGTCACAACAACGTGGAGGATATGCATGGCGCCAATTGAAGTTAAATGCTGGGATTGCGGTAAGTCGATCAAGGTCAAGGCCGAATTTGCCGGCAAGAAGGGCAAATGCCCCGTGTGCGGCAAAGTAATCAACATACCCGACCCGAAAGATCAGGGCGAAAGCTACATAGTCAATGAGGACGTCTCGTCCAGCGCTGTCAGAGAAGTGGCGCGTTCCATAGCCGAGGGGCCGGGCGTCAAGCAGCAGAAGAAAAGAGGCATTTTTTCGAGGATATTCGGCAGAAAGTAGGCTGATCATAGACATAAGGAGCCGTGGCGCCTGACCGCGGCTCCTGTCTTTTCTTTATCAGCCGGTCCGGGACGCTTCCAGTCACTCGGGGCTTGTCAAGCCGGCCTTTGCATCATACAATCTTGAGCCGAACAGTCTGCCTGTTAACTAAGAGAGCAGCGGTAAGCACAAATGGCCAAACGAGTGTTTATAGCAGCAACACGCCAGAATGACGGCAAGACGACCATATCCCTGGGCCTTCTGGCATGCCTGAAAGGTGCCATAAAGAGGATGGGCTTTATCAAGCCCGTCGGACAGCGCTATATTGAAATCGATGGGCACAAGATCGATGAGGACGCTGTACTGATCCGGGATGTCTTTGATTTGCCGGCCCGCCTGCCTGACATGAGCCCGGTGGCGATCGAGCGGCACTTCACGAGAAACTACATCGACGGTGGCAGCGCACACGACCTCGGGCGAGATATCTGGCGTGCCTACCGCGCTGTTGACAAAGAGAGCGACTTCGTCGTGATCGAGGGTACAGGCCACGCGGGCGTCGGCTCATGCTTTGACTTTTCCAATGCGCACGTCGCAAAGCTCCTGTCGGCCAAGGTTGTCCTTGTGACAGGCGGCGGCGTTGGAAGGCCGATAGACGAGGTAATGCTCAACCGGTGTCTCTTCGCCAGCGAGAGCGTCGAAATAGTAGGCGTAATTATGAACAAGGTCCACCCCGACAAGCTCGATGAGGTCGCCCACTACGCTGGAAAGGGCCTCAAGCGGCTGGGGCTGGAGTTTCTCGGCGCAGTGCCCTTTCAGCAGCAGCTGACAGGACCCACGATGCGTCAGATACTCGAAGAGACCGACGCGGAGCTCATAAACGGCCAAGAGTATCTCGACGTCCCAACCGACAGGTTTGTGGTTGGCGCCATGACCGCCCACCAGGCACTCGAACATCTCGGCAGGGGCACGCTGCTGATAACAGGGGGCGACAGGGAGGACCTGATGCTCGCGGCCATGGGCGGGTGTATGCTCGGCGTGGGCAAGGCCGACTGCGTGTCAGGCATCGTACTCACCGGCGGCATTTACCCCCACGACAATATAATGCGGCTTATACGAAAGACATGGGTGCCGGTCCTTATGGTCAAAGAAGACAGCTACACGACGGCTCGGCGAATCAGCGGCATAACCTTCAAGATACAGCCCGGCGACAAGAAGAAAATCAGCATCGCACGCAGGCTTGTCCAGCGCCATGTAAACGTCGAGCGCATAAAGGAGATTTCCATGTCACAGGTTGTAGATTAGGGAGGACGGCGCATGACTCCAGAGCAGAGGCTCGCAGATATGGGCATCACCCTGCCCGGTACCCCTGAGCCGGTCGCCAATTACGTACCTTTCAAGATCGCCGGTGACCTCATCTTCGTCAGCGGACAGGTTCCAAGGGAAGAGGGGGGGTTGACGGCTACCGGCCTTGTCGGTGGCGATGTGTCGCCGGAAGATGCGTGCAGGGCGGCACGTGTGTGCGCCATCAACATACTGGCAGCTGTGAAGGCCGCCGCGGGTGATCTTTCGCGCGTGGAGGCAGTGCGCCTCGAGGGCTTTGTTGCCTCTGCAGAGGGCTTCACCGGTCAGCCCGCGGTCCTGAACGGAGCATCGGATTTTCTCATTGAGATACTTGGGGAAGCAGGCAGGCACACGCGCTTTGCTGTAGGGGTGGCAGAGCTGCCCCGTGGAGCCGCGGTGGAGATCGGCGCCGTGTTTCGCCTTCTGTGAGGATTTATGTCTAAAACATTCGTCGAGGTGGCATAATGACCGGGAGGCAGCGCGTTCTGACGGCCCTCAGGCATCGGGAGGCAGACCGCATTCCAATAGACCTTGGTGGTACTGAGTCATCCGGAATGCACGCGGACGCCTATGCTCGCCTGTGCAGCCACCTCGGCGTGGATGACACGCCACGGGTTTTTGACGTGTCACAGCAGGTCACTCTCATCTCTGATGACCTGAGAGACAGGCTTGGCATCGACACGACTCCCATGGCCTTTGAGCCGGCCGGATGGAGTGAAGATGCCACCGGCACCGGCACGCTGATCCTTACTCCTGAGAATTGGCGGCCTCAGACCGCAGCTGACGGTTCACGCGTCATTAAGAACCCTGAGGGTGTCGTGGTGGCTTCCATGCCCCCAGGTGGGTACTATTTTGACACACTCGTCCATCCGCTGGCGGACATGACAGCGCCTTCAGAGCTCAGCGGCAAGCGTCATCTGTTCGAGGCGATGGACATGCCAGCCTTCCTCGATGAGGGGTGGGAGGCAATGGCGGCGCGCGCAAAGGCCCTGCACGAAAACAGCGATCGCTGCGTGGTGGCGAACCTTTGCGTACACATACTGGCCGCCGGCGAGGCACTGCGCGGCTTCGAAAACTTCATGATGGACCTCGTGGCAGACCGTGCTATGGCCTTTGCGATAATGGAGGCCCTGTTGGAGGCATACGCGCCGCGCATAGATAGGTTTGCAGGGATGGTGTCGCCTCACGTCGATGTCATCCTCGTAAATGATGACCTCGGCGGCCAAGGCGGCCCGCTGCTGGGTCCGGAGCTTTACCGCGACACGGTCAAGAAATTTCACGCGCGCCTTTTCGAATACATAAAGCAGCAGACCGGCAAGCCACTTCTTTTGCACTCCTGCGGTAGTGTGCGCGCACTCATACCTGACCTTATAGAGATAGGTGTAGACGCGATAAACCCTGTGCAGGTGTCGGCAGCAGAAATGGACACCGCCGAGCTGAAGCGCGACTTCGGCCCGGATATAACCTTCTGGGGCGGCGGATGTGATACGCAGCGCATCCTGGGCAGTGCGACCCCCGCAAAGGTGGCCGATGAAGTAAGGCGCCGCATAGATGACCTCGCGCCGGGGGGCGGTTTTGTTTTTACACAGGTGCACAACATACAGCCTGATGTGCCGGTCGAAAATGTCATCGCTATGCTCGAAACCGCCGCAGAATATGGCGCCTACTGAGCACCGGAGGCCTCGTAAAAATCAACCCCGTCATGCTCTACGCGCATGATGCGCCCATCGCGCACAAGCCCTTCAAGTATCACTGACAGCCGGTCAGGCTCTATAGAGAGGCCGGCACCAAGGTCGTCCGCCGTGCACGGCCGCCGCCGCAACGTCTCGAGAACGGCTCTCCTGGCATCCGCGGGCGGCACGCTCCGGGCTCGTAGCGAGGCAGGAGCGATGATCTCTGTAGGGGCAGCACTGGAAAGCCGCGCCGCAATCTCTTCAAGACGCCCGGCGCAGACCGCTCGCGCCTGCCTGTCGGTGCCGGGGCGCACTACGGTATTTACCTGCACTCGGTCCGGCCTGATCTGCTCAATCACCCCCGCGAGCGCCTCTACATCCTCGTCGCTGTCGTTTGCGCCGGCCACAAAGAGCACCTCCAGCCAAACCCTCCCTTCATACTCCCTGGAAAAGGCCTTCAGCCCCTCTATGATCTCATGCAGGTCCACGCACTCAGCAGGGCGGTTTATCACCTTGAAACTCCCGGCTCTGGCTGCGTCGAGCGACGGCATGACAAGATCGGCCGCCATAAGCTCACGCCTGACGTCGGCATCTCCGAAAAGAGCGCCATTTGTGATGACCGAGACGGGAACGTCAAGCCTGCGTTTGCACTCTTCGATAAGCAAGCCCAAGTCCAGCGAAAGTGTCGGTTCGCCGGAGCCTGTCAGCGTGATATAGTCTGCCTTGCCTCCCTCTTCGAAGAAACGCTCGATCTCCTGGAGCACCTCCTGCGGCTCAAAAAAATGCCTGCGGACACAAGTCTTATCTGTCGTCGCCCCCA
>SLPQ01000156.1 GCA_007131925.1 Candidatus Brocadiia bacterium
AAGAAGAAAGAGATACCCGCCGGTGGAATAATTGCTGCCCTGGCTGCGCCGAGCCATCAGGGGCGCCCTCCATACTGCTCGGCTACAATGCGATCGATAGTACTGTCCATCCTGCGGCAGCCCTCCATCGGCGTGAGATATCCCAGCCAGACCTGCTGAAGCTGCTGGCGCGCCTCCCTCGTGAACTCGAGGTAGCCCCTGATAAATCTCGGCCTGTGCGCGGTTACTATCATGTTGTCGTAAAGGATTTCATAGCTGGACTCGGCAGGACGATCAAAGGGAGCGAGAAAATCATCCGAATATACGGCGCTCTTGAGAACCGGGACCGATGTGCCCGAGCGCGCCAGCTCCCTCTGCGACGTTTCGTCAGAGAGAAACTTGACAAGCCTCCACGCCTCATCGGGGTGCCTGGTACGGCTGTAGATGCCGTGCGCTACGCCGCCGGGCACGCGCATTCTCTCGGTGTCTTTCGACTTCAGCGGCACGCTGGCTATGTCCCAGAGAGACTTGGACCTGTTGAAGTTTCGTATATGCCACACGCCCGCCATAGTCATCGATGCCTTGCCTGTCACAAAGGCGTCCCCTTCAAGCTGGATGGAGGGCGACGGAGAAACGCCGTGCACGTGTATAAGGTCATGGCAAAACTGAATAGCGTCGTACACCAGGGAGCAGTCGTCGCGTGGGACGAAATTGCCCCGGCGATTTTCAACGTCTATTGTGCGCCCCCCTGAAGCCGCCACAAGGGCCGTGTAGTCGATGCCGTAAGCGCCCCATTGATCGACTATGCCGTTGCCATTGAAGTCCTTGGTAAGTTCTTTGGCCGCTTCTACCAGGTCATCCCATGTCCAGTCCTCGGTGGGGTAATCTACACCCGCGGCGTCGAAATGGTCCTTATTATAATAGAGAAGGCCGAAATTGTAGTCACGCGTGAAGGCATACAGCGCACCCTCGCCGAAGGGAACCGGCCGCATGTCCAGCCCCTCGCCGGTGTAGCTGAAATCATCAAAGGCAAGCGGAAAATAGTCATCGACATCAAAGGTCTCATCGGCCTCGATAAAGGGCATCAGATCCATGAGATGGCCCGCCGCGGCGTATTGCTCTGTGTAAGCCGGGCTCAGAAGCCAGACGTCCTGGGCCGTGCCAGTCAGCGTGGCGGTGGCCATTTTCTGCCAGTATTCCTGCCATGAGACCACATCGACTCGCACGATGATATCGGGGTTTTCTTGCATGAACTCAGCCATGAGCTCGCGGGTGGAGTCGAGCTCGGCGGGATTGCCCCAGCGCGTGTAGTTCAGGACTGTACGTCCCTCTTCGGCGCCACGGGTAGTACAGCCCGCCGCTGCGACGAGAATGAGCGCCAAGATGATAAGCAGCCGTCGTTTCACCGCGGGCTCCAGCCTGTTACAAGAGACAGCACGAATACCTATGATAAGCAAACGCCTCAGAACGTCAAGAAACGACTCTGACCGGCAGACCATCATAATGCCTTGCGGGAGGCCTGGAAGTGCCTGCATGCGAAGGAACGTGTAACAACGGGGGCTGCCCCGTCGACAGGGATAATGACAGCGGCTGCAGCGCCCTGCGGCATGCAAATTCTTGACAAACAGTGGTTTCCGCATAAACTCGGTTGCAGTAAAAGGCCTGCTTGCAGACAGCATGCAAACGGGCCATGTCGTTTGTGTATCGTACCTTACAGCGGGGCGTTGCTTCGCTCAGTAATATAGAGACATTCACGTCCGATTGCTCGCAAGGGGCGGGGAGTGAAAGGAGGATTACTTGGACTTTGAGATAATCGGCCGTCACGTCAACGTGACACAGGAGATAAAGGACTACACTGACGCCCGGCTCGAGAAGCTGCCCAGATTTTTTGGCCGCATTCACGGTTTGAAGGCAATTTATGACGTAGAGGGGGATGATATCCAGGTGGAATTTATCGCTCATCTTGTCAAAGGCGATACCGTGGTGGCCAAGGCGTCTGATCGAGACACGTATGTCGCAATAGACATGGCTTGCGACAAGCTCGAAACACAACTGCGCCGTTACAAAGACAAGCTGCGCGAGCATCGCGCAAAACCAGTGGCCGAGGAGGCACCGCCGCCGTCTGCCGAGGAGGACCAGGAGGAGGCGTCTTGAGGACCGTTCGATCACGTTCTGAGCAGACCTCTTTTGCGCCCTGTCGTGACGCCCAGCGCCGTGCGCCGGCAGGACTGCACACAGTTGAGAAACTTGTGAATTATACGCCGCGGCATTCGGACTGACGGGCGTCGAAGTGCTGGTAGAAAAAGCAGTCACCATAACCAACAAGTATGGCCTCCACGCGAGACCTGCGATGCAGTTTGTCGAGACTGCAAGCAGGTTTGATGCTGACGTTTATCTTGAACGAGGGGGAAATTGCGCCGATGCAAAAAGCATAATGGAAGTCCTTATGCTTGCCGCTGAAAACGGATCAGACCTCTTGATAAAGGCCGACGGTGAGGACGCAGAGGCCGCTGTTGAGGCTCTAAGCCAGCTTGTAGCCAGCAAATTCGACGAGGAGTGAGATGGAAATCCTCAGGGGCATCGCCGTCTCCCCCGGCGTGACGATCAACCCCGCCTTTCTTATCGGACGCCAGGAGTTCGTAATACCGACCAGCATGGTCGACACGTCTCAGGCGGACAAGGAGATCGCCCGTCTCAAGGAGGCAATTGACGCGGCCGCCGACAATATCCGCGAGCTTCGAGGCCGGCTCGCCGGAACACTCACAGAGCGCTACGTCGGTATTCTCGATGCTCATCTGGCAATACTGACCGAAGAGAATCTCTTCAATGAGATAGCCGAACTCATCAGAAAGCAGGGCTTTTCCGCAGAGCACGCGGCAAGCCGCGTACTCGGGGAGTATGCCAGGCAGCTCTCATCCGTCGAAGACCCTTATCTCAGCCAGAGGTCGCAGGATATATTCGACATTCAACGGCGCCTGCTCAAGGAGCTTGCCGGCGAAAAGGATGAGCCTCTCAAAGATCTCACCGGCCCTGTGGCGGTGGTCGCACATGACCTGACGCCCAGCGAAACACTCTCGCTCGACCGCGAAAAGATAGCCGGCTTTGCCACCGATGCAGGAGGAAGCACATCCCACACGGCGATACTTGCCAAGGCTCTCGGCATACCGGCAGTGGTCGGTCTGGGCCGGGCCACTTCATCAGTGGCCGGAGGGGACCTGGTCATAGTCGATGGTTATAAGGGGCTGCTCATAGTCGATCCGGACGATGCTACCGTCGAGAGGTACCGGTCATCCATGGCCGAGATAGATATTGCCGACAGGAGTCTCGGCGAGCTTCGCGATCTGCCGGCTGAGACCACCGATGGCAGGCGCATCGAGCTGTACGGCAACATCGAGCTGCCCGAGGAGGTCCGCACGGCTGTTCATAATGGTGCGGCCGGCGTCGGGCTCTTCCGCACCGAGTTTCTTTTTCTCCAGGCCGGCAGGGAGCCCTCCGAAGAGGATCAGTTTTTCGCTTACCTTCATGCAGCCGAAGAGCTCGGTAACATGCCGCTTACTATCCGTACCTTTGACCTGGGCGGCGAAAAGGTAACTGCAGAGCACAGGCACCAGGCCGAGCGCAATCCGGCCCTGGGTTGCAGGTCCATCCGGTTTTCGTTTGAAAATCCTGGCATGTTTCGCTCACAGCTGAGGGCTATTCTGCGTGCCGCCGCACATGGAAACATTCGCCTCTTGATCCCGATGATATCGAGTATAGAAGAGGTCTACCGCGTCAAGACGATAGTGGCCGACACTTCCAAAGAGCTAAGAAGCGAGGGCGTGAAAGTCCCCGAAAACGTGCCGTTCGGTATCATGGTCGAGGTGCCATCGGTTGCAGTAGCGCCCGAACCCTTCACCAGAGAGGTGGATTTTCTAAGCATCGGCACAAACGACCTCATCCAGTACGCCCTGGCCGTCGAAAGGGTGAATGAGCATGTTGCAACGCTTTTCACACCCGCCCATCCTGCCATACTGCGACTGCTCAAGAACGTCCTTGACGTCTGTGAAAGGGCAGGTACGCCTGTAAGCCTTTGCGGTGAAATGAGCGCTGACCCCGTTTACACGTCTCTGCTGGTGGGGCTCGGCTTTGCGGATCTAAGCCTCAACCCGAACGCCATACCACGCATAAAGCGCGTAATAAGGTCGATTGCGCATGAAGATGCCCGCAGACTGGCCTCCCAGGCCCTGGAGCTGCCCAGCGCAAGACAGGTGTCGAGCCTGCTTTTGGAAAACCTCAGCCAGGAGGCCCGCGCTCTTATAGCCTGAGAGAGCCCCCTGCAGCTGCGCGGGCCCGGCAATGAAGCGCCCACCCGCACCTTTCAACCCCACAGCGCCGCTTCAGGCTGGGTGGTATGACCGACGCTCTGCTGGCTGCGAGACGCCAGCAGCAGGCGCCTGCCGCATGCCCAACACGGCCTGACTCCAGATACAAGATGCAGCATCTTGACAAGGCAGGTTCAGGCCATACGATACTTTCGGGAGAACTTGACCGACAACGGCGCCCGGACGGTGCGCGTGCCGCTGACTGGCACAGCAGCGCCGGCTCTTTCGGTGGTGAGGCTTACCGGCCTGCCTGCAAGAGGCGCGGTCGTGCCTGGAAGGGCGTTTGCCACTCGGACAGGTAAAGGAGGCGCGAGTTCCTCGGCCGAGCGCTCAAGAGACCTGAGGTAGTGCATGGTGCCGGCTCTGAGTATGTGCCGGGCTTGCGCGCGTGCAGGGGTCCGGCAGCAGGCCAACCGGCGAGCACCCCCTCTGCTGCGCAGCCGTGTCCACCGGCTGCGGCTGCCATTGAGCGAATCACATCTTCTGCGGAGGCGCTCCATGATGGTGCACAGGTTCCCAGGTGAAATGACGTCTTAAGGAGGCTTCCCCTGCAGTTTTCCGGAGTTTGGTTTAATGTTTGAGCTTCCCCTGGTCGATCCGGTGCTCAAAATCTGCCTTTTGACGGGCGCTATTCTTCTGGCGCCGCTTGCAGCCAGGCGCCTGCACATACCAGGAATCGTGGGTCTTATCCTGGCAGGCATCCTTATCGGTCCGCATTCCTTCGGGATCCTCGATCGCGACCCGGCCATGGAGATGCTGGGGGCTATCGGGCTGCTTTACATCATGTTTGCGGCAGGCGCTGAGATGGACCTGCATGAGTTTGGGCGCAGTCGCGGCCGGACGGCGTTTTTCGGCGCTGTCACGTTTCTCATTCCAATGATAGGCGGGACCCTGATCGGAGTGTACTGGCTGGGCTTCTCCTGGCCTACCTCGATCCTGCTGGCGAGCATGTTTGCCTCTCATACGCTCGTGGCGTATCCCATAGTCAGCGAATTCGGCCTTGCGCATAAGGAGGTGGTCGTCATCGGCCTCGGCGGCACGGTCATAACCGACACTGCGGCCCTGATGGTACTGGCCGTCATCGCCGGTATGGAGGCAGGCGGGATGAACGCGCTGCTCTGGCTGAGACTGCTGGTGGCGCTGGCGGTGGTCGGGCCCGGCATTCTGCTGGGGATGCCGCCGGTGGCAAGGTGGTTTTTTCGCAGCATGGGCACCGGAGGAGGGCCCCAGTTTCTCTTTGTGCTGTTTGTCATGTTTTTTGCCTCAAACCTGGCGCACGTGGCCGGCCTTGAACCGATCATAGGGGCCTTTCTGGCCGGCCTGGCTCTCAACCGCCTGATTCCGGGCAACTCACCCCTGATGAACCGCCTTCAGTTTTTCGGCAATTACTTCTTCATCCCCTTCTTTCTGATCTCCGTTGGCATGCTGGTGGACCTGCGGACGCTTATGACCGAGATGAAGGCATGGAACGTGGCGCTATCTATGGTGGTGGTGGCCCTGTCAGCGAAGTGGCTTGCCGCACGTCTGGCCGCGTGGCTCTTCGGCTACAGCCGCGATGAGGGCTACCTTCTGTACTCGCTCAGCGTCGCCCAGGCGGCTGCGACCATGGCGGCGGTGCTTGTCGGCTACAGGATCGGAATCTTCGACGATGCGGTGGTGAACGGCACCATTCTCATGATTCTCGTAACTTGCCTGGTGGCACCGTGGGTAGCAGAGCGCTTCGGAAGACGCATTGCACTGCAGGAGGCCGAGAAGGCGCCCCCCACCCTGGCGGGACCGGAGCGCATCCTGGTCCCTGTCTCGCACCTTGAAACGGCCGAGCCGCTTGTTGACCTTGCCGCCATGCTGCGCAGCGCATCAGGCTCGACCGAGTCAATTCATGTGCTGACGGTGGTTCACGAAGACGATGAGAAGGCCGAACTGCCTCAGGCTGAGCGCCTGCTGAGCGACTGCGTGGCGCGGGGGGCGGCTGCGGAGGTACCGGTCCATCCCATTATACGGCTCGATGCAAACGTGGCCGACGGCGTGCTCCGGGCCGTCAGAGAGCTGGGAATAACCACGCTGACGCTCGGCTGGAAAGGGCATACCAGCACCCGGGATCGAGTCTTCGGAAGCGTATTTGACCAAGTCCTCCACAAGTGCCGCCAGCGCATCTTCGTCAGCCGTATTGATGAAGCCATAAACACATGCAAGCGCGTGGTGGTGCTGCTGCCTCCGATGGCCGAGTATGACAGCCAGTTCAGGACCAACATGTCTGACATGGCATTTATTGCCAGGCAAATCGGTGCATCTCTGGAGATCTTTTGCGTGGCAAGCGACCGCACCAGGTCCATTCAGCGCATGACCCGGGGACAGGCGCCTACGACGCTGCACGAGTTCCAGACGTGGAAGGCAGCACGCACCATGCTGGATGGATATCTTCACAGGGAAGACGTGTTCGTGCTTTTCAGCGCGCGCGCAGGCGCCATGACTTGGCAGCCGGGCCTTGACCGTTTCCCTCGCAGCATAGTTACGCGACATCCCGAGGTACAGATGATCGTGCTATATCCCTCCGCGCAACGACAGGATGCACAGCAGGAGCCTACGCTCGAGTCAGACGGCGCTTTGCTCGCTAGCGTGATCCCAGAAGAGACCGGCATAAGCATCAACCTTAAGGATATGCCCGTCGACGAGGCTGTTCACTCAATGCTGACCAGGGCCCTGTCGCTCGATCAGCCAAAGATAGAGTCGCTCAAACGAAGCCTGATGGAGGTAGCCGGCGAATACTCACCCGAAATCTCTCCGGGCGTAGCCCTGCTGCACACGCACAGCAATCTGCTGCCCTCAAGTACCGTCCTGCTGGCGACAAGTCGGGCCGGCCTGACACTTCCGAGCAGCTCAAACCCGATTCAGGCGCTCTTTGTGATCATTGCGTTGCGCGACCAGCCCGCCAGTGTTCACCTGCGGCTGCTGGCAGCGATAGCCAGGACCGTAAGGCGCAGCGGTTTTCTCGAGAGCCTGCTTGAGGCGCGATCGGCCGACGATGTGCGAGAGTGGATTCTGCAGGCACCCGTGGAAGAGGAGCCCCACTGAAAAAGACCGCTCTGCGCGGCCTCGACTGATGGTGCGCCTGCACCCGGGTGGCTTCACAGACAGCTCGATGGATGGGATCGGCACCTCTGCGCCAGCTATTCCTCGAGCATGGCCTTGCTTTTCTGAAGCTTTTCGGTGAAGTGTCCATCCCGAAAGGCCTTGCGCCATTTCCTGATTATCAGGTATCCGCCGGAGCTGATCACGTCGTTTCGCCAGTGACGATACCAGCTGCGCCAGCGCGCACGAAGATTAACCAGCGGCAGCATGGCCAGGGGAAAACGCAGGGTATGCAGCGCCACCCCCCACACGCGCCTCAAGCGATAAAAGCCGCCCATCAAAGTCAGCATGGACTTCTGCATTGTCTCCGGCGTGAGCGGCGGATCAGGTATGATTATTGGGAAGTTACCGTCGTAATATTCCCAGCCGATTTGGCTGTTTGAAAGGACCCTGTTGTCCCTTTCGAGCCGCCTGCGCAGCTCGGTTCCAGGAAGCGGCACGGGAAGCATGACCTGTACTGTGTCCAGGCGCGCCTCCCGGAAAAACCGCCGGAAGCGCTTTACCCTCTCCTGGGCGCTCATCTGAAACTCAGCTCCCTGACGCATGGGATAGCCGAATATGAACATGCCATGCACCAAAAAGCCGTAGTCGTGATATTTTCGCGCCAGGCGCACCAGCTCAGCGGCCTTAAGCTGCTTTCCCATAGCATGAAGCTCTTCGTCTATTGGCGACTCGATACCCACAGCCAGGCATCTTATGCCGCACGCGGCCATGGCCCCGAGCAGCTCCTCGTCGCGTGCACAGTCCAGCCTGATCTGCACAGTGACAAAGAAACGCAGGCCCATATGCTTCTGATAGTCTGCGAGGATCCGGCAGAAACGAAGCGTTTCCAGGCGGTCCTGCGCAAACTGATCATCCACTATGAAAAACTGGCGTGCACCATGCGCCTCCGCCAGGTAGCTCATCTGCGAGAGAAGTCTTTCAGGGGAAGCGCAGCGGGCGCGCCCCTTCACCGCGCAAAATTCGCAGTTCATGCCGCAGCCGCGGATGCGGCTTACCGGAAAGACGCTGAGCCTGGCGAAGCGCAAGAGACCAAAGTCCGGCAACGGAAGTGCCTCAAAGTCCGTCAGCGGATCCCTTGGAGCAGTGCTGACCAGCGCACCTTCTTCACTGTAGGTGATGCCACGCACGTCACTCAAGGAGCGCCCGTCGCAAACAGCATCGAGCAGTGAGCAGATAGTCAACTCGCCTTCGCCGTTTACCACCACGTCGAGGCCGCCCGCGAGAGCCTCCCCGGGCAGCGCATCAAGATGCTGCCCGCCGCCGACCGTAAATGCTCCGGCATCCCTGTAAAAGCTCGCCACCTCCAGCAACCGCGGAGTGGTGCACGAAAGCCCACCATAAAAGCCGACCACATCCGCAGGACGCATCTCCTGGAGGACCGCGTGGTCAGGCATGCCACCCTGAAGGACGGGCCCCGGAAAGCGGTAGTTGTTTTCGTCGATTACCTCTACATCCCAGCCCGGCATCTTGCTGACACAGGTGGCCACACAGAGGGGCCCGAGCGCGGTGGTCTTTTTTGCAATGTGGCTGTAGATGTTGAAGGCGGGATACCTTGGAAGGATCATTCGGAACAAGCGTCGTCTGTTCGTATCTACCATGTTTTTTCCTCAACGTAAGGCTGCAGAATATAAGTCGAGTCCGCAGGGAGCAGTAAGCCCTCTGGCGGGCTTTCGTATCGGGACATAGGGGGCACCAGTACCGGCTTAAAGCTTCAGCAAAACTGCCAGATCACATCCCTATAGTATGCTGAAAGGCCGCGAGTCGTGTGTGGTAGAGGGTGCTCATGTAAAGCCTTTGTGCTGCTGATCCTGACCGGTCCAGTACACCATATCTTGTTGCCAATTATACCGACTTGGGCTCAAGTATTGCAAGCGTTGCTTTACCGGATATCTTTTGGCATCTCTCCGCATGCGGCCGACTCGGCGGCCATGTCGTCGATCGATGGCCGGCCACAAAAGGCAGCGCATCCTCTCCAGCACTGCCGAACCGCAGGCCAATCCTTGCAAACACAAGGCGCATCGCACTGTATTTTCGGGAACCTGACCGGCTTGGCGATCAATCTTGTAAACTGGGATGGGCCCCTCCTCAGGCGATACGGAACGCTTGATTGTATGTCTGTGAATTTCGCAGAATTGCAGCCCTCCCAGCCTGGCATGCTGACAGACGAGGCTGACTGTGTTATTATTGTGCGCCATTGATGGGTGCCGGGCGCGGTGTGTGCAGAGCATTGCTGCAATGTGGGCGGCATCAGCTGTCAATTAAAAGGAAGGGAGGCACACAAATATGAAAACCAAGACGGCCTACTTCTCGATGGAGATCGCCCTTGAGCCCGGCATGCCTACCTACAGCGGCGGCCTGGGAGTACTTGCCGGGGACACGATCCGTGCTGCGGCCGACCTTGAAGTGCCGATGGTGGCTGTCACCCTGCTCCACCGCAAGGGGTATTTTCGCCAGGTGCTCGAGCGTGATGGCTGGCAGTCCGAAGAGCCCGCAGAGTGGTCGGTTGAGGAGTTTCTTGAAGAGATGCCAGAGCAGACCACGGTAGAGGTGGAGGGCCGCGACGTTCAACTGCGGGCATGGCGCTACGAAGTCCGGGGCCAGGGCGGGCACGTGGTGCCTGTCTATCTGATCGATTCGGACCTGGCGGAAAACTCCGATTGGGACAGGACACTGACTGACTACCTTTACGGCGGCGATTCCCACTACAGGCTTTGCCAGGAGGTGTTGCTGGGAATAGGAGGAGTCCGCCTGTTGCGGGCGCTCGGCGGTGAAAAAATAACCCGCTACCACTTAAACGAGGGCCACGCGGCGCTCTTGACACTGGAGCTTCTGGATGAGTCGGCGCGGGCGGCGGGCCGCGAGACATTCACCCATGAGGATGTCGACACCGTACGCAGCCAGTGCGTCTTTACCACTCATACACCTGTTCCGGCCGGGCATGACAAGTTTCCCCTTGATGACGCCATGCGTGTGCTGCAGCGCAGCGAGATCCCCGGCATGCAGGATGTCTTCTGCTTTGAAGGCCAGATGAACATGACCTGCCTGGCGCTGAACCTCTCCAGTTATGTTAATGGAGTAGCCAAGACCCACAAAGAGGTGTCACGGATGATGTTTGCAGATTACCCGATCGACAGCATCACAAACGGAGTCCACGTGCGGACATGGACCTCGGAGCCGTTTGCCGAGCTTTTTGACCGTCATTTCCCGGGCTGGCGTGAAGACTCCTTCAGCCTTCGGTATGCCTTCGGCATCCGGTATGAGGAGATATTTGAGGCGCACACAATTGCAAAGGATCGCCTGATCGAGTATGTCAACCGGGAGTACGGCGCTTCCATGAGTAAAGACGTGCTCACGCTGGGCTTTGCCAGGCGCGCCACAGCCTACAAGCGCGCGGAGCTTCTGCTGCACGACCTCGAACGTCTCAAAGGCATAGCCGGCTCGGCAGGCGCCATACAGGTGGTATATGCCGGCAAGGCCCATCCACAGGACACTGATGGCAAGGAGCAGATAAAGCGCATTTTCCAGGCTCGTGACGCCCTCAAAGACCACGTAAAAATCGTCTACCTGGCTGACTATGACTGGCAGCTGGGAGCCATGATGACAGCCGGAGTCGATGTCTGGCTGAATACCCCCCACCCTCCAAAGGAGGCAAGCGGTACCAGCGGCATGAAGGCCGCCATCAACGGCGTACCGAGCCTGAGCATTCTCGACGGCTGGTGGGTTGAAGGGTGCATCGAGCACAAGACCGGCTGGGCCATCGATCCGGGACCGGTGGACAATGACAACCGCACAGCCCAGGACGCCGAAGCTTTGTATGAAAAGCTTGAAAAGGTCGTCATCCCCCTGTATTACAATGACCGCGACGGCTTTATTGAAGTAATGGCCCACGCTATCGCGCTCAACGGCTCGTTTTTCAATACGCACAGGATGGTCCTTGAGTACGTCTCAAAGGCCTACTCGAAATGACAATCATGCCGGCTGCGGCCGCGCCGGCAAACCACCAGCCGCGAGGGGTGTCAGAGGCATGACGGACAAGAGTGTGCACGATCGTGAAGAGTCCACCCATTGGCATGCATTAGAGCTGGATGACCTGCAGGCAAAGGTGGAAAGCAGTGACGAGGGGCTCTCCCAGGACGAGGCCGAAAAACGCCTGCATGAAACCGGCCTGAATACTTTGGAGGCCGAGGAGGACATCAGTCCTCTTAGAATCCTCGTCAGGCAGGTTCACAACCCACTGATATATCTACTGCTCGGTGCTGCGGTGGTGTCGCTTTTTGCGGACCATCCCGTGGATGCGGCTGTCATAGTAGGCGTGGTGGTACTCAACACGCTCCTGGGCTTCATACAGGAGTGGAGGGCCGAAGGGGCACTCGCCGCCCTCAGGCACATGGCAGCGCCCCATGCGCGTGTAGCGCGCGACGGCGAGTCGGTAGAGATTTCCGCCGAAGAGGTGGTCCCGGGGGATGTCCTGCTGCTTGAAACAGGCGACCGCGTGGCGGCGGATGCCCGCCTTATCGCAAGTGATGAGCTTCGCATCGACGAGTCAGCCCTTACCGGCGAGGCCCAGCCTGTCGCCAAACAACCCGGAAGCGTCGACCCTGACGCGGCTCTCGGCGACCGATCCAACATGGTCTGGATGGCCACGAGCGTCACGGGCGGGCGTGGCCGGGCAATGGCGGTGGCCACGGGGATGCAGACGGCCATGGGCGCGATTGCCAGCGAAGTCCGCTCTACCACGCGCGAAATGACCCCGCTTCAAAAGCGGATGCATACGCTTGGCTTCTGGCTGGGGGGCACTGGGATACTCCTGGCGGGGATTGTTTTCGTTTTGGGGCTGCTGCGTGGCTACGAGCTTTTTGAAATGATGATCTTTGCGGTGGCCGTAGCCGTATCGGCCATTCCGGAGGGCCTGCCCGCCGCCATAACCGTGACCCTCGCGCTGGGGGTCAGGCGCATGGCTGCGCGCCATGCACTTATACGTCGCCTGCCGGCCGTCGAGACGCTCGGCTCGGTGACTGTCATCTGCTCGGACAAGACAGGCACGATCACCGAAAACCAGATGACCGTCCGACGCATATGGGCTGCCGAGAAGGTCTTTGAGGTGACCGGAGAAGGCTATCGCCCGGAGGGAGAGATACGCAACAGCGACTCAGAGCCGCTAAAGGAGCTTCCCGAGACACTCAACATGCTCCTCAGGTCGGGTGCGCTTGTCAATAACGCAAACCTGCGCGAAAAGGAGGGCAGCTGGAAGGTTGAGGGAAACCCGAGCGAGGGCGCATTGCTGGCCGCGGCCCAAAAGGCCGGGACAGACCTCAAAGAGCTGCGCCACTCTTTCGAGCGGCTGCATGAAGTCCCCTTTTCAAGCGACCGCAAGTACATGGCAACACTTCACAGCAGCGAAAAGGGGCACGGTCGCGTGGCCATGGTCAAGGGCGCCCCCGACAGGGTGCTGAGCTTTTCCACGCATATTCTGCTTGACGGCGAGCGCGTCGAGCTGGATGACGCGATGCGCGACAGGATCAGTCGGGCAAACGATGATTTTGCCCAGCAGGCGCTGCGAGTGATGGGAGGGGCTTACAGGGAATTTGATAATGGTCAGCAGAGCATCGAGCCTGACGAAGTGGAGGGCAACCTTACGTTCCTGGGCCTCTGGGGCATGATCGACCCGCCCCGCAAGGAGAGCGCGCCTGCGGTAAGCGAGGCCAGGGCTGCCGGAATAAGGCCGGTACTCATCACGGGCGACTATGCCGCGACCGCCCTGGCAATCGCCCGCCAGGTGGGTATTGCGGAAGACGGCGAGGCGCTCGGCCCTTCCGACATAGAGGAGATGGACAATGAGCAACTGGCCACCGCCGCCATGGAGCAGGGTGTCTTCGCCCGCGTATCGCCCGCACACAAGCTCAAGATCATGGAGGCCCTGAAGAGCCAGGGCCAGATCGTCGCCATGACAGGTGACGGAGTCAATGATGCGCCTGCTCTAAAGGGATCGGATATAGGTGTGGCTATGGGCAAGATGGGTACCGAGGTTGCCAGGGAGGCCGCCGACATGGTGCTGACCGACGATAACTTCGCCACCATAGTGCATGCTGTTGAGGAAGGGCGCGTCATATACAACAATCTGCGCGGGGTCATATTCTTTCTGCTGTGCGCAAATGCAGGTGAAATCCTCGCACTCTCCGGCGCACTCATGCTCGGCATGGAGCTTCCGATGACTGCTACGATGATATTATGGGTGAACCTCGTCACCGCTGGCGCATGTACCATACCTCTCGGAATTGAGCCTGCTCACGAGGATGTCCTGACCGAGCCGCCGCGAAATCCCAATGAGCCGATAGTGGACGTGACGATGATCCGGCGCCTGGCGCTACTTACGCCACTGATGGGCATCGGTACGCTTTTTCTCTTCTGGTGGAAGCGTGACGGCGACCTCGCCCAGGCCCAGACGATCGCCTTTACGGCAATGGTGGTCTTCCAGTGGTTCCAGGCGCTGAACGCACGCTCGCAGCGAATGTCGGTCTTTTCTATCGGTTTTTTCAGTAACCGCTGGTTGCTGGTGGGCGTTGCGGTAGCCGTGCTGCTTCAGCTTCTCGTCATTTACTCACCCCTGGGAGTCCTCTTGGGCACCGCACCGCTTGCGGCGATGGACTGGGTTATGATCCTGCTGGTGGCGAGCTCAGTGTGGGTGGGTGATGAGATACTCAAGGCCCTCGGTGTGCATGGCCGCTATGGCGCGGAAGGGTCTCAAGAGCAGCCGGCCTGAGGAGCTCGCGACGCGATAGAGCTACCGGCACGCAGACCACTGACGAGATCCCCCTGGTGCACATCGCCCGAACCAGTGGAAGGTCGACAGCCTGAGGGCCTTTTAACGGCGCGATCTCATTGTGCGGGCGTACCAGACGGCTCAAATCTCAGCTGAAGCAAGTGTCGTGTCTGCCCTGTCACCTTTACACGCTCGGCTATGCGGCGCGATGCCACCCATATTATGCCTTCATTGTCCAGGACAAGCGGCGTACTGGCGCGCAGTCGCCTTGGAACTTTTTCATCTACGAAAAAGTCCTGCAGTTTTCTGGCACCTGGCGCACCCAGGGGCCTGAAACGGTCGCCCGTCTGTGCAAACCGCACATACAGATCGCCATACAGTGCACTTGCATCTATCAGCTCTTCCTCAGGCGTCTTGCCACACACAAAGTCAGAAAGCTTAAGACCCTCCACCGGTCGCGCCTGGATCCTGCCGGCACCTCCGGGCAGCACCACCTCGCCCGGCACCCCGAGGCCGGCTTGAAAATCGGCGCACCCCCCCAGCACCCCTGCCGCTCCAATCACGATGCGCCCGTACTCGCGCCGCGCAATGAGCGCACCCGGCAGGTCCAGCTCTCCCGACGGGTTTGGACCCGCGGCGAGGTCAAGAATCGCCTCCACATGCGCCCATGCGAGCCGCCGCCCATCGACATCTGCCTCACGAAGTGCCCATAGGACTACTTCACCGGAGACAGCCGGATGGGCGCTCGTCAGCCCTTCGACATCTAACACGATGCGCCCGCTTTCGTCGCGCGAGGCGACAGTGTCAATCAACGAACTCGCATCTCCTTTGACAAGATCACGCAGTGCATCAATGCAGGTGGCCGTCCGCGACAGGGCCTCTTCAATGGATGGATTGTACTCCCTTAAGAGAGCCAGCAGCTCATGGCGAATGCGGTTGCGCAGGTAGAGCGGCTGAAGATTTGTGCGGTCCAGTCGTGACGATAGACCTCGCTCGTCGCGGTACTGCTCAATCTTTTGTCTCGTGGCGAAAAGAAGAGGTCTTACAACCATGACCGCTGAGCCATCCTCGAGCGGCCGAGCCGGAGGGATGCCGGAGAGCCCGGCCGCACCTGCTCCCTCGATCAGTCGCTGAAGGATTGTTTCGGCGTTGTCCGAAAGGGTATGTCCTGTGGCCACCCTGGCTGAGCCTCGCCTCCTGGCCGCCTCGGCGAAAAACTCGTACCTCACCTTGCGCGCTGTCTCCTCGATACCAAGGCCTGAGTCCCTGGCAAGCGCAGCCACATCGCGCCGGGCCGACTCGAGTGGGACATTCAGTCTGCCGCACAGTTGCTCCACAAACCTCGCATCCTCCGTGGACTCCGCGCCACGCAGGCAGTGGTCGAGGTGGCATGCGGCAAGAGTGATCGAACCACCGTGGCGCAGACGGCAGAGAAGTTCGAGAAGGACTACGCTGTCTGCCCCTCCCGAAACCGCCACAAGGACGGCATCGCCGGGAGCAATAAGGTGATGGCGCCTGGTGTAGTTCAGAAATTCTTCGTAAAGTGCGCTGCGCGACATCTTTTCACTATCGCTTTTCCCTGCGCTGGCAGATGACGACCGGATATACCCAGTCCACCTCCAGCTTTGAGTAGACCTGTGCGGGAAAGGCCGGATTTACCGGTGAGAGGATTATATTTTCGCCATCTATGTGAAATATCTTGCACGTAGTCTCCTCGCCGCGCACCTTCGCAACCACCGCATCACCGCTCTCCGGCACGCGCCCCGGCGAGCAGATGACGATATCTTCATCGCGAAAACGTGGCGCCATCGAGTCGCCGTGAACGCGCAGAGCAAAGGCATGAATGTCATCCAGGTCCGCAGGTGACGGCACAAATTCCTCGGCAAAACCTGCAGGGTACTCGCCGTCCGTAAAGCCAGCCGGGTCGCCGGCCGCCACGCGGGAGACCACCGGGATGCTGCGCATGCTGATCGGCTCGACGTTTCCACGTGCGTCAGCGATGGCGTGCAGATGACCGGACTTGTACAGACGGTCGAGATTCACAGATGGACCGGCACCCTCGGCGAAAAACTGCCCCAGCGTCATGCCAAACTGCTCCACGATCTTCGAAAGAACCTCGACATTCGCCCGGCGCTTGTTGTGCTCCAGGAGGGATATGTAGGACTGCGACACCCCGACTGCATCACCGAGATCCTTTGCCGTTATGCCTCTCTCGTGGCGAAGGTCATATATTCTGCGGCCGATATCCATCGCCCTTCTCCTTTGAAAAAGGCTATTCTCCCGGTGCATATAGTAGCCAACTCTTTGCTATTTGTCAATATTAATTACAGACTGTTAAGCCGCGTCCTGACACGTTACTTAATGCAGCCCCAGCCGTAAGGAAGAGGAAATGCACAGAATACCCTGGAACCGCCCAGTCAGGCCGGCTCGAGGTCAAGCCCGCATTCCACGGCCAGATCACACGCAGCCGTCTAACCGATGACTCTATCCACAACAGGCTCAGCCACGCTCATGCCAAGCACAATGCGCCTGAGCTCGTCGACGTCTGTATTACAGTCGATCTTCTCGACTTTATCGATGGCGTCCTGCCGATCCATCTTCCCGTGCCTTATCATAGTGCTGAAGCCCAGCTCAATCTTTCCCACACCATAGGCTTTTTTCATGAGGTAGTTTATCAGCGGTACAAGCGTGCAGTCAACGCGCCACGTCGTGGCCGCTTCGGGGGGCGCCTGCCAGCCGAGCCTGTCGCGGATCGTCCGCAACATCAGACCCTCATCCCACGGCACGTAGTCGTATAGGCGGATCTCGCAAAGACCATGCGCAGAATCCATGCCGTATTCAGTCTTCATCAGGTATGCAAGCAGCTTATAACGAAGGAGTGAGGGAGCGGCTCCCGAAAAAAGCCTGCGCCATGTCGAAGGCGCATCCCCTGCGCCGACCAGACCCTGATAGTCCTTAGTCGACTCATAGTTGCTGTCGCCCCATATGACAAGGCGTATACCGTGACCCCTTGCATAATTATAGGCTGCGGCCTTGTAGCCGTATTCGCACGCCTCGCAGGTCTGCTTGGCCACGAGCCCCGGCCCGTAAGGGGCGTTCATTCTGAACTTGCACGCGACGATACTCCGGCCAATCTCCCTTTTCGACTGCGTGCGTACGAGCGGCACATCGAGGCGCTCGGCTGCATTGCGCAAATTTTGATCTGCGACGGACGCTTCAAATCCGTTATCGTTGTGCAGGGCTACCGGGCGCAACCCAAGCACATCCTTTGCGTAATAAAGTACGTACGCGCTGTCGCGCCCGCCGCTTACCGGGACGACACAGTCGCAGTCTCCCTTGACCCCGTCCGAAAGGCATTCGGCGATCCTGGCATCGAGCGCTTCTGTGCCCTTCGGCACAAACGGCGCGAAGCCCCTGCAGAGATTGCATACGCCATCTTCATCAAGCTCTATCCCGAGTGCCCTCTCCGGCATTACACAGCGGGAGCAACGACGCTTCTCTGGCATTTGCACCTCGTCTTCTACCTGACAGCGCTAATCAGGAAATATCAGCGCTTACGTTTTCCGGCAGCATACCTCTTGACGGTATCGGCAGGGAGCCGCTCAGTTGTCCAGCTTGCCAGCGATGAGCACGGCACCGTCGCGGCGCACCTCGATAGCGTCTGCCGAGCGGCGCACGACGTCGCTGCCGTCCGTGCGCTCGACGTTTATGACAATGCCGGTGCCGGTTTCATCCATGCTGACACCTCTCACGCGCGCGGCCGCGCCCGCCCTGACAGGCTCCACAGCCGCTGCGAACCGAGCCGAGCTCCCCTCCCGTGTAACAACCATCAGCGGCACACGGTCGCTTACTGATTCACCGGGCCCGTCGCCTGTCCATATAGTCGAGCCTTGCGGGTCGACATTCACGTGGGTGGTGATTCTCTCGTTCTGAAAACTCACGCGCGGCGGAGAGTCAGTTTTAAGAAAGCGCGTGTTGGCAATGTACTCGCCACCCTCAAGCCTGCCGGAAAGATCCCCGGCCGAGAGGCCGTCGCAATGCACGCTTTCTGCGCGGTTGTGATACATCCAATCGAAGCATCTATGCTGGCCGCCGGCGTTCAGATCGTCCACGACAAGAAGGTAGTCCTCAAAAAGCACCAGGAGCCGTCTGTGCTCGACCCCGCTGTAGGCGGAGTCGCACGCTGCCTCTGCGGCGACAGCCAAGGCGCCCGCCTCGAAAAAGAGAAGCCTGCCTTCGGCAGCCTGTTGACTGGCGCCGTCGACTAAAACCGTGTTGTGGCTGATGGTGGCCTTGTACCAGAGTGTATGAACCGGCAGCCGATATGCCTGGCTGCGCGCGCGCCCCGGGCCGACCGCCAGCTCCTCGCCCCATCCGTAGAAAACAAAGCTGAGCTTATCGAAATGTCCATGAAATCCGCCGTACGGCCCGAAGGTGAAGGCCGCCGCCAGGCCCGCCTCACCCGAGGTGCGCAGTATGGCGTGGCCTGCGCCGGTAAAGATCGCGCTCTCGGCTTCGGCAGGTGCTGCAGGTGGCTGCACATCGCGACCGAGCTTTACGCTTTCAAAAGTGGGGCGCCGTGAGAGGTATGGTGCGACAGACTGTGGCGAAAACGCCGCCCAGGCGTATTCGAAAAGGCGCGAACCGCTTTGTATCGACGTACCCGGGTCGTTGCCGAATCGTGGCAGATCGCCTCCCGGCATCACGTAATGAGCCGGCAGAGTAAACATTTTCTGAAAAGTCTCATGCCCCCAAAGGTCTATGCCCAATCGCCGCGCCGCTTCGGCGGTCTCGGTGAGGGCACCAAGCGTGTAGAAGTGATAGCCCCAGCTGTTTTCGTACCACATCCCCTCATCACGAACGCTGTTTTGCATCTGAAAGAGAAAGCCGTGGTCTTCATCAGTGATGGCCCTCTCGATCCATTCCTTTTCACCAAGGAGGGCCCCGCCCCAGAGCATCGCGGCGTTGTGCCAGCTCTGCCAGTTGCTGATGCCTCTCTGCGAGCGGGCGATATTCTCAAGCATGGGCCTTATGAGCCCCTCTCGGACAGCTTTGCGTTCCTCCTCGGAGAAAACGTCCGAGCCGCGCACGAGGTCATATGCCGGTCCTATGCGGGTGGTGATCGAGGCCGCCTCGTTGAGCGTCTGCTCAAAGAGCCTGCCGCCGCCGGTTCGCCGCTCGTCGGCCTCCAACTCGCCCGCGGCGGTATGGTAGGGGTATTGGCGATACCTCTTTGCATAACCCACGAGCACTTCGCGGGCCGCCTCGGCAAAAATCTGGCGGCCCGTAATAGCATACGCGATCGCAGCGCTGTGCGCCCGGCGCAGGTTTCGCTGGTGCACGCGAGCAAAGATGACGTCGTCGTAGGGGTGCCCCGTGTAGACCGTGCCGCAGCGTTCGCAGCGGTGGTTCGTGTCATCGATTGTCTCAAGGGCGCTTTCGCACTGCGTACACTGATACCACTGGTTGTGCTGGCCTCCGCGCGGCGGAAATACAAGCGGCTCTCTGATCAGCCACTCGGCATCCTCCACCCGTCCCGCGACCACCTCCCGTAATGCCCCGCTCGAGACATATGCGTCGCGCAAACGCGCAAGCTCCTCACCGGTGAGCGCCACAAAGGGCCCCGACGTCTCGCTCGGCAGCGCTATATCCAACATGATGCCCTCACCTGCCCTCTCTGCGGCCCTTTCGCCTGAAAATGCGCCCAGGGCAATCAAAGCGATCGCCCCCATCAATCCGCATCGACCGATCAGTCTATAGACCTTTGACATAATGAATGTGTCTCCTTTGCCCCCTGACATTTGCCGTACGTCACCCGACAGCGCCTTTCAAAAGGTCGTCGGGCAAGACATCCTTTCGGCGGAGCAGATCAGCACAAACAGCGGCGGTGGTCGCATAAAACATAACTGAGACGACCAAGTAGTAGACATTGGCAAAACGTATATCAGCCAGGACCGGAATAAGCTTGCCGAAAACGCGCACCGCCGAATTTGTGTAAAAGACCATCCCCACCGTGACAGCAAGGAGCAGGTTCAGCGGTCCCGGCCTCCGAGTGCAGATGATAATGAGTGGAAAGATCAGAATTACGTAGTCATACGCCCTGTGGTACACCATCAGCATCGAGAGCATAGAAAGAGCGCTCAAGACCATGAGCTCCCTGCCGTTTCTGCGGCAAACAGAAACGGCAAACGCCGCCAGAACAGCCAGAACCTGCAGTAGCCCGGCCACCTTCATACAGTCGCCAAGGCCCACACGCGCAAAGAGCGACTTCGGGTCAAGATACCCATCTGCAGAAATGATCGATGAAGATCTCAGCGATTGCATTAGGAGGACGTGCGGCATTGTGCCGAGCCAGGCAGCTGCCGCCAGATTCATCACAAGATGAGCGCCAAGCGCGATCAGCAATGGGCTGTACTGCTTTCTGTAAATAAAGACCAAAAGCAGCGGAAGCGTCGCACTGTACTTAAGAAGCGACACCGCGAGAAGACCACCGGCAAGATTGGACCTACCCCTTTCGGCGCACCAGTGCCCCATTGCAAAAAACGCGAGGCTGAAAAGCGTGTGCTGGCCTAACATGACGCCAGCGCGCCACGGCGTCCCGGCAACAAACAAAGCGGCGATCAACGCATGGAACAGACCCGACCTCCCGGGTGCAAACAGGCGTAACGTAAAAAGCAGCACCAGAACGGTCGATACAAGGCTGGTGACAAGCCACAAGACCCTTGCCACCGGCCAAGGCGCCAGTGCATAGGGAATCAGAGGCACAAGAGCAGACGGAACCTCCTGTACCTCGAGCTTGTCGGGCATTATTGCATCGGTTGGAGCAGCCCTCCCCTCTATCGTGTACTCGAGCGCGTTTTCTCTCAGGAGCAAGAGCCTTGCGCCGTCCCACTTGAAGTCCCGGCTTGCATGATTATCGTCAAGAGCCCCGGAAATTCCCCAGGCCAAGGCCAACAGTGCCATTGCAGAGACAATGCCGACACCGGCCACAACTGCCGCCTGACGCAAGCCCTGACTCATGGGCCGCCTCCTTTTCTCCTGTCGTCCACACCGGGCGACGAGGCCGCCTCTCGTTCGCCTCGGCCGAAACCAAGGCCAAAAGGTCCCGGTATGCCAGCATCTAAAGCCCTTAGTGTCCTCCAAGCTGTCATTATAGACGCACGTGGGGCCTTAGACGGTCATTATATAACCTTTTGACAAGGGATAAGAGCCGCATCAAGCTCCGCCGGACGCCTTTTGAATGTTCGCTTATTTGTCTTCGCGGAGTGAAAGGCAACGCCTCCTGCGAAGGACAGCCAAACTCCCGAGGGCCACTGGAGTGCCATTACACTATACAATTCCCAGGAGGCCGCCAAAGGCTAAAGACGTTGCGGGCGAGCGGTGTGCATAGACATTATTGTGACCTTCAGGCGCTCAGCTGGTGCCAAGATAGTTGTTTTTCTTCAGCCAGGCCAGCAGCTCCTTGACGCTTGCCGTAGCCACACCGATAGTGGTGTCGGCCGCCCCATAGTACACCTGGAGCGTATCCCCATCATCACCAAGGACGAAGCCTGTCGGAAAGACGACATCTCCTACGTCCCCGACGCGCTCATAAAGGCTGTGCGGGCCGAAGATCCATTGCGAGCTGCGGTAGATCACCTTGACGGGGTTTTCCAGATCGAGCAAAGCCAGCCCGACCCTGTAGATGCTGCCGGCCGCGGTAGTGCGGACACCGTGATACAGAAGAAGCCATCCCTCTGAGGTTTCGATCGGCGGAGGTGACAGGCCGATCTTCCGTGCATCCCACCATGCTCCATGCCGTGCAGGCAGCAGGATGCGGTGGCTGCCCCAGTGCCGCAGATCCGGAGAAAAGGATATCCAGATATGCGCCTCTCCAGACGCCCTAAGAGGCCTGTGTATCATCGCCCAATGCCCGCCGAAAAGTTTCGGGAAAAAGGCTGCGTCCTTGTCCTCGGGCGGCAGGATCATGCCGTAATGGTCGAAGCTTTTGAAATCATCAGTCAATGCAAGCGACACGCCCGGACCGCCCCCGGAAAAGGAGGTGTACGTAACGGCATATCGGCCGAGGTCGCCCATCCACGTAATGCGCGGATCTTCAATCCCCCACAGCTCCTCCGGCCTGAGCTTTCGGTCGGGCAGCAGTGTCGGCCGCGAGTCGATCTTCCATCCGCTCGCACCATCGGCCGAAACCGCCTTGCACAGGTGCGAGATGCCCCTGCGATCTTCCACGCGGGCCAAGAGCAAAACTTCACCGGTGTGCACAAGCCGAATGGCCCCCGGGTTAAAGACTGAATTGGCCGCGTAGGGCCAGTCCTCCGGCTTGAGAATGGGATTGCCCGGGTGCCTCTTGAGCAGCTCCTGGTAGTCGGGGTGCGGGCGTACATTATTATCACGATTACTCATAAGTCGGTTATTGCCTTTTCTCTTCGGCCCTTACGTTGGCTTCATCCTGGATCTCGTACATCGACAGCAGGCTCAGCAGCCAGCAGATAGTGGACTCAGCGCCCTGGTTTTCGTTTAGGCGGTCCTGGTGAAGGCCATCATAGCATGCACCGCTGGAATAGTCATAAAGTACCAGCCCCAGATCATTCTTGCCAAGAAACCAATCAAAGGCGCGCCTTGCTGCATCAAACCATTTCTTCTCGCCCGTCAGGCGATACACCGCGATACATGCCTCCAGAAAGACGTATGCTTCTATCGGCTGCTGGTCGAAGCGCGCCCGCGTGCCGTCCCTCTTATACCAGCCATTGGATCCTATCGGCGTGAAGTGGCCTCTATCTGAAGTCTGGAGCTGATCCAGCCACTCCAGCACGCGCAGACCGGTGTCGACCATCTTTGAGCTCTTGATCCATTGCCCGGCCTCTATCAGGGCGTGAGGTATTCGGGCGTTTGCATAGGTAAGAGAGTTCTCGGGCCAGAGCCAGTCATCACTTGAGTTTTCCAGTGTCTGCTCCAGCAGGCGATTGGCCAGGATTTCACGCTCCTTGCGATAGGTAGTGGCTCCGGGGTACTTTCTCAGATAGGTCTGAATGGCCAGTATGGCAAACGCCCACGCCCGCGGAGATGTGAAGTGCACAACCGGCACGATCGCCCGGTCCATCAGGTGCGCGGCCGTTGCACAGTGCCCGCGATCGGCCGAAAACGCCATCACGTGCGCGAGGCCCCATACCGCTCGCGCGTGCACGTCCTCGGTGGCCACAGGCTTTGTCCATGTGCGTTGGTAGCTCATGAAGTTTCCGAACCGACCGCTCTCATCGTCAAACGCATATACCAGAAACGCCAGGTATTTCGAGGCCAGCCCCCCCCAGTCAGTCATCTCAGGCTGCTGGCGCGCCGCCTTTGTGGCCACTATCAGCGCGCGGGCCTGGTCATCAGTACTGTAGCCGTGCCGTGGATCCGGAACGGAAAAATATGCATGCTGCAAAATTCCGGTCGAGTCGGTCAGGGCCGCAAGGTGCCTGATATTGATCTCAGGCAGACTGTCAAACCGCTCTTCAACAAGCCCCAGGGGGCGCACGGGCTTGGGATTTCTGCTGCCCTCAATCCGCACCTCTTCAAAGAGGTCAACGTATTCCTGCGCTACTTTGCTCCAGACCATATTGCGGCAGAACTGGTAGGCCCTCCTGCGCACGGTGTGCCTCTCGGTCTCATTGCGCAGCAGCTCGATAAGCTCTCCCGCTATCGCATCTGCGTCACGAAACGGCACCAGCCGCCCGCGCCCTTCGGCAAGCATCTCCTCGGCATACCAGTAAGGTGTCGACACGACCGCCTTTCCGGCGCCCATTGCATAGGCGAGGGTCCCGGAGGTTATCTGGGCAACGTTCAGATAAGGAGTGACGTAGATGTCGGCCGCTCCGAGGTATTCGTTAAGCTCCTCGAGCGTCACAAAGCGGTTGACAAAAGACACGTTGTTCGAAAGCTCTCTTTCGCGGACATTGCGAAGCAGCGTCTGGCGGTACTCCTCCCCATGATCCCTTCGGATACTAGGATGCGTCGCCCCCAGGATGATGTAGTGTGCGTTCGGACACTCTTTTACAACCTGGGCCATCGCATCTATGCCGTATTCGAGCCCTTTGCCCGGGCCGATCAACCCAAAACTCAACAGCAGCGGCCTCCCCTCGACCTGGAACTTGTGCTTATAGAAATTCGGGTCGACAAACGATACGTCGGGTATGCCGTGGTGGATCAGCTTGATCTTGTGCTCGGCAACGCCGTACACCTCCCGTAGAAACTCACCCGCGCGTTTGCTCATCACCACCAGCCGGTCAGAGAGGTCATCCAGGCCCTGCATGACCTGCAACTGCTCCTCGTAGGGCTCCTTCAAGACCGTGTGCAGCGTGGTGACAATAGGGGCTCTTAGCTGGCGAAGCAGGTACAGTATGTGACGCCCGGCACTGCCTCCGAATATTCCGTACTCGTGCTGTACGCACACGACACTGGGCTGACTCAAGTTTATGTAGTCGGCCGCCATATCGTACTGGTCGCGCTGATTCGCCTCGATCTCGAGCTGCACGCGCGAAGGATAAGCGTACCCCTCAACCCTGTCATTCATGGCGACGCTGTAACACACACGATCAGGATTCAGCGCCGCTACGCTTTCGCAAAGATCGGTTGTAAAAGTGGCAATGCCGCATTGACGCGGCAGATAATTTCCGATGAATGCTATCCGCTCTATCTTGCTGTCGTTGCTGTTTCCAGGCAAATTCACCTTAATCCTCCACTCAACGTGACAGTGATCAATCCATGATCAGCACAAACTCCCTCGGCCCTTTTCGCCACCGTGAAACCTTTGGGCACGCGGAGCCTACCCGGCGGGTCACGGTACACCTGCTTGTCTCGAGCACCATGAACCGTGGGCAACAGTATAACCCGGCAGGTGCGAGTTTGTCCAGAGATGTAACGGCGGTGCGGCACCACACGACTCATTCGTCTCGAGATTTGAGGACTGTCATGACCCCTTAAGGGCATTGTCCCGGCCCAGGATTGACACTTTCCGTCCTGCAGGAGCACTGAAGTAGTCAGGCCACATCGGCCGGCCGGAAACAAACCTCCCCCACATTGCTTGCGTGCACCAGGTGACTCTCGCCGGCCGCACGATCACTTAGAGTCGGGCGCGGTTTCCGCGAGCATCTGCATGATCGGCAGGCCGTACGCCTGCCAGAGAGCCTCGGCGCCGTCACGCTCCACGCCTCGTGGCAGCTCAAGCGTAATGACGGGAATGCCCAGATCCACGCCCGCCCATGAGCCCAGAGACCCCGCCCTCGCGCCCAGCCTGTGCAGCGGCAGCCCGGATCGCGCCGCCAGCATGCGCGCAGGTTCGCTCGCCGGGCCGTCATAGTCGACGACCTCCAGCGGCTGATGTATACTGAGTATCAGGTCGGGCTTGAAGGTAAGCATCATGTCATGAATGGCCCGGCTCTCGGGCTCCGAAAGTGCGCCGGAGGCCCCGCCGATGCTGTAACGGAAGCTGGCGGCGGGGAAGTTGCGATTGATGTCTATGCCCCTGGCATTTGTGCGCCGTCCGTCGGCAAGGCCGTCAGGATTGGCCTCGGGGATAACTATCACACGGGGGGCCTGCCATTGCAATGGATCAATGCGCCTGATGATCTCTTTGCAAAGCATCGCACCGGCTGGCTCGTTGCCATGGATAGACCCGATCACCAGGACCGTCGCGCCCTCACTGCCGACCTGGTGCGCCACGAGGTCGCGCCCCTCCACGCTGCGCCCGATGATCATAACGCGCACCACCACCCGTGGCTCCGGCACCACCCGCCGGGCCCTTGCGCAGCCGATGATCGCCACGCACAAGCATGCCACCAGTGCACGGCCAACGATTTTCAACACTTTCTTTGCCATAAAAGGCGATTGTAAGATCGCCCGCCTGTCGTTCAAGACCTTACGTACCGCAGGCGTGAGCCGTGACAAAAGCGGAATCTGTAGAATAATTCAGCGACCCCGAGAAGCCGAAATATTCTAAGGTCATTATGAAATCACTTCGTGTTGCCGCGGCCGAAGGCGATCAGGCCGAATACCAGCCAACCGACCATGAGGCAGGCGGTGCCGAGAAAAACGGGCCACGGCCCAAGCAGCGCGATTAACGGCAGGGAGGCCGCGGTGAAGAGCCCGCCGCCGACAATCGGCTCAAACAACAGCTGCTTGTATCCGAACGCTTCCATCGCGCCGGTGCGATTCAACGGGTCGCTCATGCGCACGAGTAACAGACCGATAACGGTCATCCCCATTCCCTGACCAAAGTTGGCAAGCCCGTTCTGCATCCAGTCGCGGGGAAACATGAATCTCGCGAGAACCACCAGGCCAAATACGTTCCACAGCACGCCACCTGCGGCCAGAATCACAAGAGGCCCCATGTGCGCACCCAGCGCCGCCAGTGAGAGCGTCGCCATGGCCGCCACAATAAGCATGTCAAGAGATGACCCCGAAATACGGTTCATCAGCTCACGGTCAATCTTGTCCGCATAGCCCAATCGCTCACCAGCCAGCTGCACGATCACGCCGCCTATCATCGCCAAAGGAAACAGCGGAATGTGGGTCATCAGCTGCGGCCAGCCCAGCGGCACAAGCAGTGCCGCCTCGAGCAGGATCGCCCCCTCCAGCAGCAGCCAGCCTATGCTTATGGCCAAGCCTACAAACCCCAGGTGAATAGAAAGCGGCTCAATGGACTTGTCGGAGTATACCTCGCGCAGCGGCACAGGCTCACGGTTTTCGTGCTCGCTGAGCGTCTCCGGCTCCACAGCAGTCGCAGCAGCGCTGTCAGGTGTGGCCAGATGCCCGCGCCATATGCCCCAGTTGATCATCGCAGTGCCCAGCAGCACACCGGCCACGACTCCGACCGTAGCCAGCCCCAGCGCCAGGTCCGCACCATCCTCAAAACCAAGCTCCTCAAACGTACTCGCAAGCCCCGCCGCAGTACCGTGCCCGCCTTCAAAGCCAATCTCAATCAACGCCCCCATCAGAGAAGTAGTTCCCCAGATCGGCGTCAGCAGAAATATTACGAGCGCCAGGCCAACCACATATTGTCCCCAGGCCATGGTCTGACCGTGTGCCACCATCGGTCCGGCCTGGCGCCAGATAGGCCTGATACCGGGAATCTTCTTGCCCAGAAACAGCGCGGCAAAGACGACGCTGATTAACAGCCCGGGCATGGCCCCCCACACGTCGAGAGTCGTCTGCGGCCATATCCCCCTCGCCAGCACAGACTCCGCCCCCCACATCCATCCAGCCAGGGCACCAAGGACCTGAGGCCCAAGCAGCAGCGCCAGGATTCCGCCGATAATCGAGCTGGGAAGGTAAAGGCGCTGCAATAGACCGATCCTGCGGCGAAGCAGCTTGCCCGCCAGTATCACCAATCCTGTGAGCACTACGGCGACAAATGCGTTTTCGATAGTCATGGCCGGCGTATTTTGCCTGTTGCAGGCCTGATTGCGAGCAAAAACTGGACAAGCCCGGCAGCTCTCATTCTCAGACGCTGCCGCTGCTCTTGACTGGGCACAGCTCCTTTCCATACGGGACGGCCGCCTGCTCAGGGGCTTTAAGCGCAGCCCTTTTCGTATACTGTCCTGTCGGGATGATTGCACACCAGCCGTTTCTCTGGCTTTGTCAATTCAGATGGTCATCCTGAACGGGCGACCGACACGATCACTGTTGCCCTTTGCTTCAATCGCGATCATGGCAGGTTTACAGACGGTCGCTTCCCGCGTCATCGCACAATAAATCCTTTGCTTCCCTTTATGCCCGGTGTATAAGGTTACAGGCAGAGGCGACATTGGGTCCGCCGATATCTGCTCGGGTGCTTCGTTTTACTGCGGCGGCAGTGCTCTTGATAGACCATGGGGCCTCCTGATTCGGACATTGTGTGCCTGTTGTCAAGGGGAGCAGATATTATGAAAGAGAGCGTTCACTTTCTCTTTCGCTGTGTCCCGAATATGTTGTCATACAATGCTTTGCGCGCTCCCGAGACGCCGGACTCAACTTCATGTTCCTCGGCCCTTCTCACGAAACTTCCCCACAGCAGCTTTACAGTGGAGAGATGGCGATATAGTATTGTTGCATTCGGGAAATCGGAAGATGTGCTGGTTCAGCAGTGCCATCACGATTACTACCGCACCGGGAGGTGTTGCGATGTCGGGCAGGCATGGATTTCACAGTTTACTGATTGTTTCGATGGTAGTCACTCTTATCGGCGCATTCCAGGCACCCGCGCAGGCCGCACCCCCTTCGATTACTACACAGAGTCTGCCGGGCGGCGATGACGGGACAGCGTACGCAGAGACCCTTACCGCTGCCGCAGGCCAACCGCCTTACCGGTGGCACCTTGTGGGCGGTCGGCTACCGCGTGGCATAACGCTTGACCGGGCCACGGGCGTTATCTCCGGGACTTTCTACCTGCCGGGTGACTATTCCTTCAGCATAAAGGTCACTGATTCCCAGAGCCCACCCCAATCCGACACTCGCGATTTTACAATCACGGTTGCCGAGGCCGATTCTGATGGCGACGGTCTTCCCGATGGCTGGGAAATGGAGTATTTCGGTAATCTCGACCAGGGGCCGGATGACGACCCGGACGGCGACGGGTTTTCAAACCTGGCCGAGTGGCATTTCGGTACCGACCCCACCGTGGCCGAAACGCTGGCACCTTACATCTCCACGGTGGAATGGACCCCCGTGGGCCTTGGCGGCGGCGGTGCCCAGTACCATCCCACCCCCGCTCCCAACAATCCCAACCTCATGTACGGCAGCTGCGACATGGGCGGTTTTTACAGGTCCATCGATGGCGGTCGTAACTGGCAGATGATCAGTGGCAACTACGTCAGCGGCGTTCCCGGTTACCGCAATATCGGCAACGATTACGACTGTGGGGTCGCCTTTAATTTCCAGGACGAAAACATCGCGCTCGTGCCTCGCAGAGGCGGCATGGCCCGCACCGCAGACGGCGGCGATACATGGTCGCACATCCACACCGTGGTCCCTACGGCGATTAAGTTTCACCCGACAGACGGGTCGTACGCGGTCTTTGCAGGGCGCGACAACCGCTTCTACGAAAGCTTCGACTACGGTGAAACGTGGACGGAGCGTACCGGATGGCGCTCGGTCGGTATTCACATCCGCGAGATCGTGATCGACCCAAACACCTCTCCGAGCAGCGCCACCATCTTCGCTGCCACACCAGACGGCGTTTATAAGACCACAAACGGGGGTTCAACATGGAGCCAGACTAATGCCGGTCTTCCTGTCCTCGACATATGGGACATCGGGGGCGGCATGAAAGACGGCTCGCTTGTGCTGTACTGTATCGCCGGGCCAAACGGCGGCGGCAATCCGGCCAACCGCGTCTACAAGTCCATCGATGGCGCGGCGACTTGGTTTGAAGCGTCGAACGGGCTTGCCACTGTCGGCTACCTGGGTGTGCCTGCGTACGTGACCGACCTGTCGATCTTCTGGGGGGACGCGGATATCGCCTACGCGGGCAGTACAGCCTGGGACGGCGGCCCTACAGTGTATAAGACTACAGACGGCGGCGAGTCGTGGCATTTTGTCATGGTAAACCCCAACAACCCGAACAGGCCGCCCGAGATGTCCATCGAGAGGACCTGGCATCTGCTGGTCTTCAGCTGGGGCTGGGGCGGCTATCCGCGCCACGTGAATGTCTCCCCGACCGATCCGGACATTGTGGGCGTTTCTGACATGGGTCGGACCTGGCGCTCAAACGACGGGGGCACAACCTGGTTCTGCTGCAACACCAGGGAGACCGCGCCTGGCTCCAACTGGTGGACGAGTGTGGGCTTTGAGGTTACCACAAACTACAAATATGTGATCGACCCGCACGAGCCAAACCGCCACTACATCTGCTACACCGATATCGGCTTTGCCCGCAGCGAAGACTACGGGCACTCCTGGCGCTGGTCGGCCACCGGCAGTCCATGGCGCAATACGTTCTATGAAATAGCCATCGATCCGACTGTGCCCGGGCGTATATGGGCGGCCACCTCAAACACCCATGACATCCCGGGCTGGCAGTACGTTGGACGCGACCCTTTAACATACACTGGTGGCGTCGTCATCTCCAATGACTGGGGCGAGACCTGGACGAGCGTCGGCCATGACACGGGCCTTGACCCGGGAGCGGTCACATCGATACTCCTCGACCCTGAAAGCCCCGAAGACAGCCGGCATATTTATGCGGTCGTCTTCGGCAGAGGCGTCTACAAATCGACCGACGGCGGCGTCAGCTGGACGTTGAAAAACAACGGCTTGTCGACCGGCACTGAAAACAACAGCGTCTATCGCATCGAGCGAGCAGACGACGGCACGCTTTACGCAGCTATCACGCAGAGGCGTCTGCCCGACGGTACTCGTCTCAAAGGCGGGCTGTGGAGGTCGACTGACGGCGCGGAGAGCTGGACACTGGTTAATACAGGTCTTGACCTCCACTATATCATGGCCTTCTCTATCGACCCGTACGACAGCGATACCATCTATGTGGGTCTGGCGCACCCCGGCGGGGGTGTGCCGGCGGTCTCAGGCATTGCAATCACCAACGACGGCGGTGCCACCTGGCGGCACGCTCTCGATCTCGGCGTCACCTGGCACGTCGTGGCTGATCCCGAGTTTCCCGGCCGCGTCTGGGCTGCTGTAACCGCAAGCTCAGGCACCCACCATGACGGCAACGGCCTGTATCTCAGTGAAGACGGCGGATCAACATGGGTCAAGATGCCGACATTCCCCTTCACCAATATCGGTGCGATCCGCCCCTGCTTTGACCCCGCGGATTCACAGCAGCTCTACGTTACAACCTTCGGTGGAGGCGTGTGGAAGGCCCGCGTGCCACACCCTGTGGCTCCGACTGCATCCTTTACCGCCACGCCTGCGCCAGACGTGGGGCCGCTTGCCGTGAGCTTTGACGCGTCTGAATCAACTGGAGATAACCTTGTGTACAGGTGGGATTTCGGCGATGCGGCAAGAGCATACACTGTGGACCCCACTCACGCGTTTCAGAGCCCGGGGACATATAATGTGCGCCTTACAGTCGAGAGTCTCACGGGCACATCCACTGTCGAAACTCAAGTCGAGGTCGTCCAGGAAGACCCCGTGGTGGCTGCGCCAGTTTTCGAGCCTGAAGCGGGTCGTTTCGGCTCTGCTGTGGACGTAACGATAACGACTGCGACGCCCGGTGCGGAAATCCACTACACGACGGACGGTTCGACGCCCTCGGCCTCATCTTCCGTTTACTCAAGCCCTGTGAGGATATCTTCCACGGCGACACTGAAGGCTGTATCGATTCTGGAGACTCATGTAAGCGTTGTGAGTGAGGGCCACTACATAATCGACACGCAGGGGCCGGTGGTAAGCGGCGTGGCGACAGCGCCCAGCGAGGTGCGCCAGGGCACTGATACGGA
>SLPQ01000045.1 GCA_007131925.1 Candidatus Brocadiia bacterium
CTTGATTACCGATCCATCCATCAACACATACACAGGTGCCGATCCTTCTCTAGAACTATATGACCACCTAGGAACTTCATCTTCTGCTTTGCCCTTATAAAACTTCACAACATAAACCCAGCGATCACCTGTTGCTTTGGGATGAAACATGTCATCTATTTTTTTGAGAGTCATTTCGCAAAGCTTGATTCGTTCATTCCTCTGGATTGTGGTTTCTGCATAATTTCTTGCTATGGACAGTGCTCTTGCCATTGATAGTGGCGGCTCGTTCTCTCCGTTCCAGCGAGGAGTACGAAGGAGGTCGTTGGGTCGAGCGGCAAAAATCGTTGCTTCGCCCGCGCCGTGCAAGTGTGTTGTTATGATAATCCAGCCTTCTTGCTGTAGATTCTGTACTTCGCCCTGTATGTGCCGCCAGCGTTCGCGGGCATCCTGTTCTTGTTCATTAGCAAGCGTGCTGGCTGCAAAAATTAGAAGCAGCGCAAGATATGTCATTGATTTCATATTCCCTCCTGCCAACGCGGCAAATCAGCGGCGCGGTTTACCGCGTACGCTGAATTTGTCTTGTTGTGTGCCGGGCGAGCCCGGCTGCTTGCTGGTGCGCTCCGCGAGCGTACCAAATTCCAAGTACGCGTCAAGTGTAAGATGGAATGCGGTGCGAATGCAAGGAGCAAGTCCAGCCCTGTGATAGGTAGCATGAAAGGTAGCGCAACGCAGAGATTCGTTCCGCAAGGGCGGGTTGAAGGAAGCGGCGCGCAAAGACATGGGCCGAACGAACAGTGCAGGCGGGATGACTGACAGCCCGTCGGTGAGTACAGGCGTGGATGGCTGAGGGGTCAGAAGGCAACACACATGGCAGCCCCGGCTACCAGCTTCTTGAATGAAGCAGCAGCCCATTCCGTAGACTCAACGGCTACATGTCGAAAGCAGCAGGGAGTACCCCGGGAGAGCCCCAGGCTCTGCGAGAAACTGGCCGGACAAGAGGCGCACCGGCTTGCCAACGCCTCGGCCCGCTTCGGTCGTCGTGACCGCTGCGGGAGTCCCCGCCGGGGAGACACAAAGGACACGACACCTTGCAGAGGGTCGGCGGCAACGCCGGCTATCGCCAAAGGGAAGTCAGCAGAAGGCATAGTAGACGAGAAGTCAGTTGGAAAGACCCCGCCCCGGCGGGGCCGTCGAAGGCCGGAACGGCAGGCGGCCTGACTGGGCCGCAAAGAGCACGAAACCGGATATGAGGGAACGGTTATGAGCGTAAAGCAGACGCTTCTGGAAATGGACATCCCGGCCTCGCGCCCGGACGACACCCGGAATGCGCTGATAGCGAAAGCCCTGATGGAGGATTCGAGCGGAAACGCAAGGCTCATGGAGTCAATCTGTGAGCGGGAGAACATGCTTCGCGCCCTGAAACGGGTCGAAGCCAACGACGGAGCCTCCGGCGTCGACGGCATGACCTGCCGCCAACTCCGGAAATTCGTCACACGCACGTGGCAGGCCAGCAAACAGGCGCTGCTTGACGGCGCATACCGGCCGCTTCCGGTCCGGGGCAAGAAAATCCCGAAACCGGAGGGCGGCATGCGCAAGCTCGGCATCCCCGCCGTCATGGATCGCCTAGTGCAACAAGCCACGGTGCAACCCTTGGTGGCCATCTACGATCATACGTTCTCGGATTCATCCTTCGGGTACCGTCCGGGACGATCGCAGGGCCAGGCAGTCGAACGCTACAGGCAGCATGTCGAGGACGGATACACGCATGTGATCAGTCTCGACCTGTCGAAATTCTTCGATCGCGTGAACCATCACCGGCTCATGAGCCGGTTGGAACAGCGCGTCAAAGACCGGCGGGCACTGAAACTGATCCGTACGTTCCTGAAAAGCGGCATCCAGCTCAACGACCTCGTTGAGCCGACCGACGAGGGCACGCCGCAAGGCGGCCCCCTCTCGCCGCTGCTCAGCAACATCGTTCTCGACGAACTCGACAAGGAGCTCGAACGGCGGGGACACCGCTTCGTTCGGTACGCGGATGACATCGTCATCCTCGTGCGCAGTCGGAAGGCAGGCGAGCGCGTCCTCGCGTCCATAACTCGGTACATCACCGGAAAGCTCAAGCTGAAGGTGAACGGGGAAAAGAGCAAGGTCGCCCGCCCGTGGGAGGTCAAATTCCTCGGCCACAAGGTCACGCGGATGTACGGGGCCACGCGCGCCGTCACCCATCCGAAGACCGTCGCCCGCTTCCAGGACCGCATCCGGGAGACCACCTGCCGCAAACGGCGGGTTAGCCTCCACGTCGTCATCGCTGACCTGAACCAGTTCATTCGGGGATGGCTATCCTGCTACGGCAGGGGACTGAGCCAACAACTCAAACGGGCGCTGAACCGCTGGATCATCCGACGGCTCAAGGCCTGGCTGCTGAAACAGTGGCGCAAGCCAAAGACCAAGATCAAGAACCTCGTGTGCCTGGGTCTGGACCGCGAGGAAGCCGTCAAACTGGGAAACTCGCGCAAGCGTACATGGCGCATCAGCGGTCATTTCATGCTGAACTTCGCCATGCCGCAGAAGTGGTTCACCCAAACTCACGGCCTTATTGCTCTCCGCTAACTCCGCCCCTGTGCAGCCGACTCGCCGAGTACGCGATCCGTACGCTCGGTGGGGTGGGAGGGCCTCCCCCGCGAGGGGGAGGGCCTATCCCGATCGAAATTCTCTATCTTCCGAGCCAGTAGTCCGGCCGTCTATGCAGGTGCATTGTCGCCTGAATGACGATCTCATCCGGTTCAACCCGATACAGGAGCGCGTAAGGAAAGC
>SLPQ01000104.1 GCA_007131925.1 Candidatus Brocadiia bacterium
GCGTTCGAGCGCCTTCGAGCGCTTCTGGAGCCTCTTGCAGGGCCGCTTACGTATGCGCAGGGAGCGCAAGCGCTGCACAGGCTTGTCGATGAGCTGGGCATAAGGCGCATGATACTCGATGGCGGCCTTCCCGAGGAGGCGCTTTTTGCCGATCTTGCGGCCTTTGGGGCCATTGACGAGGCGCTCGAGCGCGCGGAGGCATCCGGAGCGACGTCATTACTGTCGCCGCGCGAGCTGCTCTTGACACTCCAGGTGCGCCTCGGAGCCGATGGCATCGGTGAGGGCGCTGCGCGGGCGGGAGGTGTGCGGCTTCTTGACATTGCATCGGCGCGCAATCTCTCTTTTGAGGTTGTTTTTTTAGCGGGGCTTACCGCAGATGCCTTTCCATCACGCCTGCCGACGGGCCCGTTCTACACGCGCTCTGAGCGCGCCGCCCTCGAAAAGCAGGGCCTCGGCGGGCGCGATGAGGCCATGCACGCAGCCGCCGAGAGGCTTCTCTTCTACCAGGCTGCAACGCGAGCTCGAAGCATGCTGTGGCTCACGTGGCCGGCAACTGACGAGGACGGCAAGGGCAAGCTGCGCTCATTCTACGTCGAGGAGCTGCTTGAAGTCTTGGGCTTTGATGAGGGTTTTGGATGGCACTATGGTCCTGCCAGGGCCATGGTCGGCATTGACGATGCCGCTTCTCCCGCCGAGGTGGCCGCGGCAGCAGGAGAGGTGCTGGGCCGTGCCGGATCCCTTGCCGAAGCGGCCCCAGCGTGCGCGGCAGCGGCCGGCCTACACGGCGCTTTCGAGTGGTCGCTGCGGGGTGCGGTGGTCGAGTCGCACAGGGAAGGCCTTGGCCCACTGGACCGCTTTGATGCTGTCCTCTCACAAGAAGCGGCAAGTGAAGTCGAACGCCGCTTTCCAGCCGCAGAGGGCTGGAGTGTAACCTCGCTGAATTCCTACGCACAGTGCCCCTTTGCTTTTTTTCTCACGCATGTGCTCGGCGTCAAGCGTTTAGAGGAGCCCCAGGCTACTCTTACAGCACTTGAAAGCGGCACGATGTCGCACGATATTTTGGCGGCGTTTTTCAGCCGGTTGCTCAAGCAGTACGGAGTCGAGGTGCTCTTTGCCGATGACGCAGCAGAGTCGAGCGAGAGGCTTCTCGTCGAGGTCGTCCGTCAGATTACAGGTGAATACGCCGACTCCCGCGGCATGGGGGGCGAGCTTGTCTGGTCGATCGAGGCGCAGCGCTTCGAGAAGATGCTGAAAAGGTTCTGGCGGGCAGAGCTCGATCGACTCTCGCGCGTCGGCAGGGGGCTCTATCACTTGCCAGCGTTTTTCGAGATCTCTTTCGGTGGCCACGGCGCAGGCGCGCGGGCAGCGGCAGGTGCCAGTAAGGCGATAACCTTTGAATGGGACGGCGTGGTCGAGAGGCTGCACGGCAGGATTGATCGTGTCGATCTGCTGGGCGCATCGCCGGAGGCCGCCGCGCAGGCAGAGTGCGCCGGGTGCGGCATGTCGGTCATCGATTACAAGACAGGCACGGCGCCTGCGGCCCAGACAGTAAGGGCGCTGGGCGACCTGCAGATGCCGATATACCTGTACGCAGCGCGCAGGATTGCACCGGGAGGTGTTGCGGGCTGGCCGTTGCAGGCGGTCTATGTCTTCTTTCGCACGGCGAAGCATAAGGAGGTTCTCAGCATCCAGGACGAAGCGGAATTCGCCGAGTTCAGCGACGACCTTTCGGAAAGTGTTGTCAAGATGGCCGCGCGCCTCAGGCAGGGGCGCTTTTCGCCGGCGCCTATGGGTGGCTGCCCGCCATACTGCAATGGAAGGGGCATCTGCCGATACAGCGAGGCGCGCTTTCTGACCAGCCCTTCAAATGGACATACGGATGCTTAACGCGGATCAGCAAAAGGCCGCCCTCGACGACCACAGTAGAGTGATGGTCTCGGCCGGGGCGGGCTGCGGCAAGACGCGCACGCTCGTATGGCGCTATGTTAATATCCTGCGCGAGGAAGATGTGCAGGTACCGGAAATAGTTGCGATTACATTCACCATAAAGGCTGCCAATGAGCTCAAGGAGCGCATCCACGCCAGGTTAAGAGAGCTCTACAAGGCCGCGACTGATAAAAAGGAGCGCCTGCGCTGGAAGCGTCACCTATCAGCGGTGGAGTCCGCGCGGATCTCCACGATACATGGCTTCTGCACGGAGGTATTGCGGGAGTTTCCGGTGCAGGCGGGCGTCGATCCGGGCTTTTCTATAGTCGAGGAGACCGATGCGAGTGAGCTTGCCGGCGAAGCTGTCGAGGAGTTTCTTACAGATGCGGCCGGCGCCGGTGAACAGCCCGTAAGGGATCTCTTTGTACGCTTCGGCCTGGACATGCTGCGAGATATCACGAAGCGATCCCTGGCGCGCAGAGAGGACATCGCCCACCTCAAGGAGACCATGGTAGACACCGCGGGATCCGTTGAAGTCCTCGCGGAGGGCCTCTTTGTGGCGGCCCGTGACTATGCCGAGCTTGAGTCAGAGCGTCGACTTTCAGCGGAGAACTTCAAGAATGACGTCGCAATCCTTCTGGCAGCCAGAGGCCCTTGCGATGACAAGCTCGAAGAGCTGCGCGCGACATTCGAGACAGCATGGAGCGAGAACGTGGCATCCGATGAGCTGTCGTCGGCTGCGTTCTGGAGGTCGATTGGAGCTATTGGTAAGCCGGGCAACCGTGGCAGCAGGGCCGCATGGAAAGAGCACCTCAAGCCCGTTCGAAAAGCCCTCAGCAGGATCAACTACGAGGCGGAAAGGCAGGTAAAGCTCTTCGATGCGCTGGATGTCGAAGACTGGCTGCAGCGTGGGCGAGACATGCTTGCCTTCACCGACCTGCATCGCGGCGCCCTCGAGCGCTACAGCGCACTGAAGCGCAGCCGGGGTGTTATCGACTTCGATGACGCTATAATCCTCGTGCGTGACCTGCTCAGGCGGGACGATGAGGTCGCGCAGGCCGTCGCAGAGCGCTGCAGGCATATCCTCGTGGATGAGTTCCAGGACACCGACCACGTGCAGGCCGAGATCGTCGACAGGCTTGCCGGTCGCGGTGCGAGGCTCTTTGTCGTGGGGGACGCCGAGCAGTCCATATATCGCTTTCGCGGAGCGGAGGTGGAGGTATTTACCGAAAAACAGCTTGCCATGCTCGAAGGTGACGATGAGGGCGGCTGCCATGAGCTCAGGCACAACTACCGCTCCCTCTCCCACGTTCTCAACTGCATCAATTTTCTTTTCGCAGGTCTCATGTGCGGCGGCGGCCGGGACCGGCCATGGCACACACCTCACAGCAGGCTCTTGGCGCAGCGCTCGTCCCCTTATAAGCGTGTTGAGATAATCTGCGCCGGCTCTCAGGAAGGCATGCACGTAGCGCGCCAGATCGAGGCCCGCGCCGTTGCTGAGCGCATCCGGAAGATCTGCACGTCAGGCGAGCCCCTCGTGCGAGGCGAAGACGGCACACTCCGCCCGCCGGTCTACGGCGACATCGCAGTACTTTTTCGCACGATGTCCAACATAGAGATTTACGAGAGATGCCTTGCAGAAGCTGCAATCCCATATCACACCGTCGCAGGGCGCACATTTTACAGACGCAAGGAAGTACGGGATTTGATAAACCTTCTTGCTGTGATCGCTGATGGCGATGACACGGCCGCGCTGGTTGGTGCGCTGCGCTCGCCGCTTTTCGCGGTTTCAGACGACTGCCTGGCGATGCTTTCCTCCAACGGGGGCATCGCTGCGGCGTTTGCCGGCTTCAAGCCGAGCGCTCATGCCGTCGGAGACGAGGCGGTCTTTGGCAGGGCGGTGGCACTTGCTGGCCGCCTGCGCGCGTTGAAAAACCGCCTTCCCGCAAGGCGCATAGTGGACATGATCTTCGAGGAAACCGGGTACATCGCAGCGCTGGCGGCATGCTTTCGCGGCAGACAGCAGGTGCTGAATGCCATGAAGGTGCGCGAGTCGGCTGCGGCCTTCGACCGCGCCGGCAAAGGCGGCTTTGAGGACTTTGTGCGCCGGCTGCGTACCTTTTCCCTCGCCGGTGAGCGGGAGGGTGAGGCGGTGATGGAGGAGGAGTCGCAGCGGGGGGCCGTGCAGATAATGACCGTGCACGCAGCCAAGGGTCTTGAGTTTCCGATAGTGATAGTGGCGGACATGGGCTGGACCACCAGAGGCAGCAGTGAGAGGCTCGTGATAGATCGAAGGTATGGCATGGCATTGCCGAAGGAGCCCGATGAGCCGGAAGGCTACCGGCTTGTTCTTAAGTCGATGGCCGCCGATCGTGATGAGGCGGAGAACCGGCGCACATTTTACGTGGCTGCCACGCGCGCACAGGATCACCTTATCCTCTCAGGCGCAGCCGCAAAGAGCGTGGGAGGTTGGATGGCTTCTGCTCTCGATGCGCTGGAAATCTCCCGGGAGAGCCCGGGAGAGTACGACTATGATGACTTTGCTGTTGTGTACTCTACACCGGGTGAGTCTCTCCCGGCCGCCTCCGGCGCGCCTGGCGCCGCGCTGAGCGCAGCCAGGGATGAGGTGCTGGCCGGGCAGCTGCCTTTCGGCCGGCCCACTGCCGAGACGTCTGCCATGCAAATGCCGGTAGGAGCTGGCTCGGACTGGCCCCGACGGCTGACGGCGACGGCTGCGGCTGACTTTGCAAGGTGCCCGCTGCTCTTTGAGCTTTCGCATGTCAGGGGACTGCCGGGAGATCGCATTCTCGGCGAGCGCACCGTAGGCGGAGGCGAACGCCGCCTGGCAGGCTCCATCCTGCACGAGGTGCTCGAGCTGGCCGTACCCGGCCGCAGGCTTGGCGAGACACTCGATGATGTACTTGGCGCGCGCGGCCTTCAGGCGGACCGGTGCGAGCGCATCCGCCGGATATGTCTACCGGTCCTCGAGCGCTTCGAGAAGTCGCCACCCTGGCAGAGACTTCGTGAGGCAGGCGGAGCCAGGGAGCGCGATTTCGCCTTTCTGCTGAATGGCTGCGTGATTGAGGGCAAGATCGACCGCCTGCTGCCGGGCGAGGTGGTGGATTTCAAGAGTGACGACATAGAGGCCTGCGAAGCTGACTCTCGCGCTCAAACATACAGGACTCAGATGGATGTCTATGCGCTTGCCGCAGAGCGCGTAGCCGGTGAGGCGCCGGGTAAGGTCACGATCGTTTTCTTACGGCCCTGCATCGAGCACAGTTGGCGCTATGGGCGCGCCGGCATCGAAAGAGCGCGCGCGAGAATGGCCGCGCTGCTCGAGCGTATCAGGCAGGGCCCGCCGTGGCGGCCGGCCGAGACATGCACTTTCAGGTGCGACCACTCGCATACCTGCAGCATTATCGCCGAGAGACGTACCAGTCAGCAATAAGTGCATCTACCTGGCCGGGTGAGAGGCCATACACCATCCGCAGTGCCTCCTGCTGGTCTATTTCTCTGGTCGCCTCTACGAAGCGCCAGAAGCGTTCCCGGCCGTACTGCTCCACGAGTGACTCGACAGCCGCCACGCACTGTGCATAGAAGACGTCGCGCCGGCCCTCACCAGGATAGCCCGTAGTGCCGAGCACGTCAGCAAAACCGGGAAGGTCCCCGGCTGCGTGGGCCCGCTCGAGCGCACGTGCGAGGATGTACTTTTTCTGCTCGGATTCCTGCGAGGTCGCCACTCCCTCCTGAAGCCACAGCGGCAGCCCCTCGATATACGGCGCTGCGGCCAGCAGGCGTACGTGTGCGAGCTCATGCGGGACGGCGCTCTCGGTCAGCTCGGCGGCTGTCTGATAAAAATGAATCTGCGCGCCGGCCAGGCGATCCTCCTGGACAAGCATCCTTGCAGAGGCGCCGGCCCATATCTCCTGGCCGCCTGACTCTGCGTAGCTCTTTTCATCGGCGAATATGAAAACGTTGCAGATCTCCGGAAAAGGGCCACCGGCGCTCAGTACGCCACCGAGCCCCGGCTGCGACAGGTGATACTCCAGGACGGCTGCCACGCGCTCGGCCAGGTCACGGTTGTAATGGTTTATGATGAAGGGGCCGCGGCTCAGCGTCTGGATCGACTCGGAGCTCTCCCGCCAGGGCGGATATATCGGACGCAGGTCAAAAGACTGCTGCAGGCCTCGCATGCGCCTCTGGGCGCGCCTTCTCAGATCGGCAAGCGGCTCGTCCGGCTCCGTGGAGTCGAGGACGGTGCCGTAGAAATGCCTGGCCTTATCATTGCGTCCCCTCAGGTCGTGCAGGACCGCGAGTTTATAGCTGGCGTAGGGATTGTCGGGAGTGGTCCTGAGTGCCCAGTCAAGGGAGCTTTCAAGGGACTCCCAATCGGTCTCTCCTGATCCGGCGATCGCATCGGACATCTCGCTGTTGACCCGCCGGAGAGTCACGTAAACCCACTGCGGCGCAAAGATATGCTTGAAATCCGGATACACAGCAGAAGCCATCCCGTAGGCGGCCTCGGCCTGAGCGTAGTCGCCGTCCCTGATGGCGTGATTGCCCAGCACCAGCCATGCCCACGCCCGCTCCGCAGCGAGCCGTTCCGCGGACGCTGCGCGCATGGCAATGGCCCTTTCATACAGCTCGACGGCAGCGGCGGGTCTTCCAATGTCCAGCTGCAGGCGCGCCTCGCGAAGCGTCTGGCCCATCGTGCCCTGTGCTGCAGCGGTCGTTAAAAGGGCCACCGTGAGAGCTGCTGCGACAAACACTCTGCGCATTACCGCTCCTTCGATGCCGCAAGGTCGCAAGAAGAACGTCCTAATGAAATATACGGCCATCGGCGCGCTGTGCAAGGCACAATCGCGCATAAGGCTCAGCCTCCGCACGCTGCAGGCGCAGACCCTTCCATGCTGAAAACCGTCAGGCGGGTGGTTGTTTCGCTCGGCTGGGTTTTTTTCGCATGGCGGAACCTCCGCCGTCTCCATGCTGTCTTACAGTCAGAAAGGAGGTCGATTATGGAGCTGCCGCAAACATTTCAGTTTCTTGGCCTTGGCTGGTGGATCGTTCACCTTATAGCCATCCCGGTTGTCTTCTATATCGGCATGATCACGGGCAAGAAGAAGCAGTCGGGCTGAGGCCGCTTTACAACTCGACACCCGCTTCGACAGGACCCCCGGGCTTGCACGAGCTCAGGGCCCGCAGCTCTATTTCTGGCCACCCGGCCAAATCTCCACAGGCCTCAAAGCCGGCCGGGTACATTTCACTTGCGCATTATATACCGCGGTTCTTGTGAGCACTTGGGCGTCCCTGCCCTTAGACGGTGCACTGCGTATCTGCGGGCTGGCGCTGCATAGGACACAGGGCTTTGCAGAAAGTGACTGCAAGACTTTTTGCATGTCAAGCGGATTCGGATAATATGGGGCATTCAAGAAGGGCGATCGGCTCTGATGGTGTGGGAGGTGAGCAGAAATGGTGCGCGTGACCTCTGGCTCTGTGCGTGGGTTCAAGCTCGAGGTGCCCCGCGCCGGCGAGGTTCGCCCGCCGCTGGAGATGCTTCGGGAGGCGGTCTTCAACATCATCGGGCAGGACCTCGAGGGGTGGCGGGTGGCAGACCTCTTTGCCGGATCCGGCATAATGGGCATCGAGGCCCTCAGCCGCGGCGCAAGCGAGGCGCTTTTCCTGGAGCGTGACCGCGAAGCCTCGGCGGTCATCATACGAAACCTCGAAAAGACGCGGATGCTCGCAAGTGCCAGGGTCATCACGGGCAACGCCTTCACAGCCGCCAGGCGGCTTGCCGGCGCGGGTCCTGTTGATGCGGTCTTTGCCGACCCGCCTTTCCGGATGATGATTGAGACAAAGACACGCCGCAGGGTGCTGGCTCTTGTAGCTGAGCTCTTCGCATCGGGCGAGCTGGCGGCAGATGCCCTTGTGATAGTGCGTGCGCCCGAGAGAGTGTTCCTGGAGTCTCCGGAAGGCCTCAAGGTGGAAAGAGAGAAAAAGTACGGCCATTCCCGGCTGTACTTTTTTGCAAGGGAGGCCGGAACGGCCGTGCCGGAAGAGAATGACGGCGATGTTGATGAGCACACGGAGGAAGACGACACCTGAGTCGCTCTGTATCCGGGTGAGCGGGCGCAGCAGCGGCCAGTGGAGGTTGCAAGAGGCATGACCACGGAAGGCGCGCACTCGCCGCAGGCTGTCTTCAGATACGATACGGCTGTGAGGGTGGTGCGCAGGCTCAGAGAAAGCGGCCATGAGGCGCTGCTTGCAGGTGGGTGCGTGCGTGACCTGCTCCTGCGGGAGCGCCCCAGGGATTATGACATTGCAACCGACGCCACCCCCGCACAGGTCAAAGAATTGTTCGAGAAGGTCATTCCAGTCGGGGAGGACTTTGGCGTAGTGAAGGTCATCGTATCGGGTGTAGAGTTTGAAGTGACCACATTTCGAAGCGACCTGGGCTACGCCGATGGTCGCAGGCCGGTGGGAGTGGAGTTTGCAGACGCACGCTCAGATGCCATGCGTCGCGACTTCACGGTCAACGGGATGTTTTTCGACCCCCTCAGAGGCGACGTGGTGGACTTCGTGGGAGGTCGCCAGGACCTCGAGGCGCGCCTGATACGGGCAATTGGGGATGCCCGCACGCGCTTCGAGGAGGACTACCTGCGAATGGTCAGGGCTGTGCGCTTTGCCAGCGCGCTCGACTTCGAGATCGAGCGCAAGACATTCCAGGCGATCCGCTCCCGCGCACGGAGCGTCGCGAAGACAAGCGGGGAGCGCATTCGCGCGGAGCTCGAGGCCATGCTTGTGCATCCTTCGCGAAGGCGGGCTCTCGAGCTGCTCGACAAGTCCGGCCTTCTCGACGTCATCCTGCCGGAGGTGGCCGCCGGCAAGGGCGTCAGGCAGGGCAGACGCCTGCATCCCGAGGGGGATGTGTGGCAGCACACGCTCCTGGCCATGGAGCACCTGCAGGGGCCGTCCTTTGTTCTTGCCATGGCCACGCTGTTGCACGACATCGGCAAGCCCCCCACGTCCGACACCAGGCAGCGCCCTTTCCTCGATCACGAACGAATCGGCCAGAGCATGGCCAGAGAGATCGCCGGACGCCTGAGGCTTTCAAGGCGAGAGACCGAGGCGATAGCGTTTCTCGTGCGCCATCACATGATACTTAAAGACGTCACGCGCATGCGAAAAAGCACACAAAAGCGGATCATCGCCCATGAGCTCTTCTGGGAGCTTGCCGAGCTGCACCGCATCGATGCGCTGGCATCCAACGGAGATCTCTCTAATTATGAGTATGCCGTGAATCTGGCTGAGCAGCTTTCCGACGAAGAGACCAGGCCCGCTCCGCTGGCTACCGGCCACGACCTTGCCGACATCGGCATAAAACCGGGGCCAGGGATGGGCGCGATCCTCGAGAAGCTTTACGAGGCTCAGCTTGAAGAGCAGATAAAGACCAGAGAGGAGGCGCTCGATATGGCAAGGCGCCTTGCCGCTAAAGAATAAGCATCGCGTCGCCATAACTGTAGAAGCGATAGCCTTCGTGCGTAGCCTCACGGTAGGCCTCGAGTATGAGCTCGCGCCCGGCAAATGCGGCTACCATCATCAAGAGCGTGCTCTTGGGCAGGTGAAAATTTGTGATGAGCGCGTCCACCCGCTTGAAACGATATGGCGGGTAGATGAAGATGTCGGTCGAGCCGGCATGCCCCCTTACTTGCCGGTCGCCCAGGCTCTCGAGAACGCGCGTCGTGGTGGTTCCCACCGCCACCAGCCTCCGTTTGTCGCGCCGCACTGCATTCAAGAGGTCCGCCGTCTCCTGCGGCACCTCGTAGCGCTCGGTATGCATGGTGTGCTCCTCGACGTTCTGCGACTTCACCGGCCTGAATGTGCCCAGCCCCACATGTAGCGTGACGGTGGCCGATGCCACTCCCGAGGCGTCGAGGTCAGCGAGGAGCTCCCTTGTGAAGTGAAGCCCCGCGGTGGGTGCGGCGACCGCTCCGGGCCGGCTGGCGTAAACGGTCTGATAGCGGCAACGGTCGATATCCTCAAGCGCCGCTCTGGGGCCGCGCCGGTCAATGTAAGGCGGTACCGGTACGTGACCGTGACTTTCGAGCGCTTCGAGAAGGTTGTCTGGATGCAGCACCTTGAGCGTGAAAACGCCGTCGGCCTCGTTCTTATCGAGCACCCGGGCGATTATCGCGCCATCGGCGAGGCGAAGCTTTTCCCCCGGGCGAACCCTGCCGCCCGAGCCGACGAGCGCGCGCCAGGTGCCGGGACCGGCCTCTTCGAGAAAGAGCACCTCGACCTTGCCCAGAGTGGCCCGTAAGCCGAAAACGCGCGCGGGGATGACGCGAGCGTCGTTGCGCACGAGGATGTCGCCCGGCCTGAGGTGCCGGCCGATATCAGAGAAACGGGTGTGTGTTATCTCGCCTGAGCCTCTGCAAAGCACCATGAGACGAGATGCGTCGCGCCTTGGAGCGGGCGACTGCGCGATAAGCTTCTGCGGCAGATCGTAGTCGAAGAGGGATACCTTCATGGCTTTTTGCAGTGATGTAAGGGGCAAAAACGCTACAATAGCCATGATTTTATCCGTGGAGGGCCGATGTGTAAGGGCAAAATTCTCTTTCTCATAACCGAGCTTGACGTGGGAGGCGCGGAAAAGAACCTTTTTCGGCTTGCTACCGGCCTGGCCGGGCGCGGCTGGCCCGTGGAAGTGGCCGCACTGTCAGGCAGGGGCGAGATCTCCTCGTGGCTTGCCAATGCGGGCGTGCCTGTGCATCACGTGCTGATGGAGACAAAGGGTGATCCGCTGGCCTTCGCCCGGCTGGTGAGACTGCTGCGGCGCGTGAAGCCGCAGATTCTCCACACCTTCCTCTTTCATGCCAATATCGCCGGGCGCCTGGCGGCGGTGCCGGCGCGTGTGGGCTCGGTGGTCTCTTCAGTGCGTGTGGCCGAACGGAGGCGGCGATCGCATCTCTGGATGGATTTTCTGACACAGCGGCTTGTCGATATAGAAGTCTGCGTCTCAGAGGGAGTGATGCAGTTCACCCGGCGCCGTGCGCATATAAGGCAGTCGAAGCTGACCGTCATCACAAACCCGGTCGAAAAGCCGCAGCCAGCGAGAGACCGGCATACTGTGCGGGCAGAGCTGGGTCTGGAGGATGAAGACATATTCGTACTGTCGGCGGGCCGTCTGGAGCGGCAGAAAGGATATATGTACCTTGTGCGCGCGGCGGCCGAGCTAACGGGGCGTGACTCGCGCTTTTTCTTTGCCGTTGCGGGTGAGGGGACCGACAGGCTCCGGATCGCCTCAGTGATAGCCTCGGCAGGCATCAGCGAGAGGTTTCGCCTGCTTGGCTGGCGGGAGGACATGGCCGACCTTTATGCGGCGGCGGACATGTTTGTCCTGCCGTCCCTGTGGGAGGGTATGCCGAATGCCCTTCTGGAGGCGGCCGCAAGCGCCCTGCCGCTTGTCGCGACGCGCGCCGAAGGCACCGACGAGATCGTGATCGACGGCGAGACCGGTCTTGCCGTGCCGCCGGCAGACCCGCAAGCGCTGGCGGATGCCCTGGCGGCGCTGGCAGCGGACGGTCCCCTTGCGAGGCGGCTCGGCCGGGCTGCCCGGAGGCATGTCCTGGAGGGGCACTCTCCGGAGGAGTTTATCAAGAGGCACGAGGCGCTTTATGCATCCATCATCGGCGAGGGGCCGGTGGGATGAGAGGGGCGGGGCGCCGTCTTGAGCTCCGGGCAGTCTCGGGCGGTATTGAGCAGGGCTGCGCCCGGCGGAAAAGCACCGTGACACAAGAAAACTTTTCAGCCTGGCGATGTCAATATATTCGGCTGAGCACACCTCTAACCGCAACATAATGTGGTTTCTGCCATGCGCCGTCTGCACGTAAGCCATTGAGCGCAAAAAAGTTGCAACTTTCCTTTTGACAGGTCGATAAACGAATGTATAGTCTGTCGTCGTGTGGGGTAAAGTGGGGCGAAGTGGGAGGCACTCCTGATGTTCATCGGCGAGTACGACCACAAAATAGATTCCAAGAACCGCCTCAGCATACCCCGCAAGTTCAGAGACGTCCTGAAAGAAGGCGACGAAGTAAGCGGCTTTTACATCACCCGCGGGCTTGACCAGTGTCTTTTTCTCTTCACCGCGAGCCAGTGGAACGAGGTTACCACGACCCTGCGGCAGCGGGCATTCACCGACTCTGCAAGCCGACGCTTCGAGCGCCTCTTTTTCTCAAACGCCTCTTTCTGCGAGCTTGACGGCCAGGGGCGCATCCTGATCCCTGAAAAGCTCAAAGATGTGGCAAGCCTCGAAAAGAATGTGACGCTGGTTGGCGTTTACAGCCGCGTGGAAGTGTGGTCGCGCAGTCGGTGGAGGGCGGTTCAGCAGGCTGACACAGGCGAGTATGAGTCCCTTGCTGAGCAGCTTTTCTGATCGTTTGCGCGCCGCGTGAAAGGAGGAGAGTGGATGAGTCCGGAGGCCCAGACTGTGGCGAAAAACGCACGCGCCGGGAAGGTTTCGGTGGTGCGTGAGCTCTTGGAAAAGGCCGACAGGGAGGGACTATCCGCTTCGGAGTCCATCCTGCTCAAGGGTGAGCTGGCAAGGCTCAAGGCGCGGATTGCCGCGGTAAATGCTCGCTGCGGGATGAAGGTCGTAGAGCTTGGCCCGTTCGCCGGCAAGGCCGACCAGGCGGGTGCGTCGCCTGCGCTGGCGGTTTGATCTTTCAAAAACGAATATCGTGCAGGCGGAAGGCTCCAGTGAGTTTCACCGCCCGGTAATGGTTGATGAGGTCCTCGAAGTCCTCGCCCCGGTCAAGGGCGAGACCTTCCTCGACCTGACCACCGGCGCCGGTGGGCATGCCGTCGAGATAGCTGCCCGTCTTGGCGGCCATGGCGTGCTCGTCGGCATGGACCGCGACCGGGAGGTTCTGCGCATAGCCAGGCGCAGGCTGGAGGATGCCGGCTTTGCCAATTTCCAGCTTTACCACGGGAACTTCATCCATTGCCGTGATGCGCTGGACGAGGCGGCTGTCGATACGGTCGACGGTATCCTTCTGGACCTGGGTGTCTCTTCGCTGCAGCTCGACCGTAGCGAGCGGGGTTTTTCGTTTGCGGAGGATGGCCCCCTGGACATGCGCATGGACACCGACCAGCAGGAGACGGCCGCAGACATTGTAAACCACGCTGGTCGCGGCGAGCTGGAGCGGATTTTCCGGGAGTACGGCCAGGAGCGATTTGCGCGCAGGATTGCCCGCATGATAGTGCGCGAAAGGCAGCAGGCGCCCATCGAGACGACCGGGCGGCTCGCCGCGCTGGCAAAACGCGCTTATGGGCCTGGCTGGAGGCGGATTCATCCCGCCACGAGGATATTCCAGGCATTGCGGATCACTGTAAACAGGGAGCTTGAAAACTTGAAGCAATTGCTGGACCTGGCACCCGAGATAATGAGTGAACAAGGTAGAATCGCGGTTATTTCTTTTCACTCGCTCGAAGACAGGATCGTCAAGGAGGACTTTCGCAGCCGCGCTTATGAGGGTGAATATCGTCTCATCACCAGAAAACCCCTGAGACCGACTCCCACGGAGGTAAAAGCAAATCCCAGGGCGCGAAGCGCGATGCTGCGGGCAGCACAAAGGAGTGTGCAATGACTGTTCGCAGGGTCATCATCTGCATGGCGGCGGTTGTCGCGATCTCGATCGTGAGCATCTACCATCACGCCAGCAGCGTCAAGTACGGGTACGAAATGGGCCGCATCAGGACACAGGACACAGCCCTCAGGGCCTCAATTGCGAGCCTCGAGGGACGCGTCGCGATGCTTGCCAGCCATCACAATCTGCGCGCGCAGAATGAGCGTATGCAGCTTGCTCTTGTGAACCCGGGCGATTGGCGCGAGGGTGCACGCGCGATAGCATGGGCCGAGCTGCCGCAGGCGGCCGACATGTCGGCGCCTGTTCCGCAGAATTAGCGTGCCGGTGTGTCGAAGAAAGCGGAGGGACAGCTTGAGTATCAACCGCGCCAGTTCCAGGCTGAAATTTTTCGCCGTCGTACTGTCTGTAATCTTCGCCGGGCTCTGGGTGCGTCTTTTCAGCCTTCAGGCACTCGAGCATGAACGATACCGAGACCTCGCAGCCGGCATGCACACTACCCGGATTCCCATAAGGGCTGTTAGAGGAAGGATTTACGACAGAAATGGGGAGATCCTGGCGCTCTCGGTGCCGGGCACATCCATCTTTGCAAGCCCCGCACACATAAGCGACATTCCCGCAACCTCACAGGCGCTCTCTGAGGCACTCGGTGTAGACGCTACATCCCTGGCGCAGCGCCTCTCCAGCCGGCCTGAGAGTCGTTTTGCATGGGTCAAGCGCCTTGTAAGCAGTGATCAAACAGCGGCAGTGCGCGCCTTGCGGCTTGACGGTGTGCACATCAGGGAGGAGATGCGGAGGTTTTACCCATTTTCAAAAAGTCTCGCCCATCTGGTCGGTTTCACTGGTGTAGATGAGCAGGGGCTTGCCGGCGTGGAGTTTGCCTTCGACAGACAGCTCTCGGGCACGGACGGCTGGCGCAGGGAGCATCGCGACGGGCTTGCGCGTCACATATCAAGCCCTTCACTGGCATTTGTGCCGGCCATGGACGGCAAGAGCATCGTACTGACTATAGATTCAAACATACAGGACTTCCTCGAGGCGGCGCTCGACAGGTGCTGGATGGCGCACCGGCCGAAGGCCATCACCGGGATAGTAATGGATCCACACACCGGCGACATACTGGCACTTGCACAGCGCCCCTCCTTCGACCCGGCCGCCTACGCGGATTATCCTCAGGAGAGCTGGCGGCTGCGCGCAGTGACTGACAGCTTCGAGCCTGGCAGCATTTTCAAGCCGTTCGTTTTCGCGGCCGCCCTGGAAGAGGGGCTCCTGGACCTTGACGAGGTGATATTCTGTGAAAACGGTGTCTATCGCATAGGGGGGCGCCGACTCAACGACCATCACCCGTACGGGGATCTTTCCGCCCAGGATGTTCTTGTAAAGTCGTCGAACATAGGCATGGCGAAGATCGGGCAGCGGATCGGTCCGGTGATCTGCCACTCGTACCTTACAGCCTTTGGTTATGGTCGTCCCTCGGGGCTTGGCCTGCCGAGCGAAGCGCCTGGCCGGCTGACCCCGCCGGGGCAGTGGTCTCACTACACGATTACCAGCGTTCCGATGGGCCATGAGGTCTCGGCGAATGCGGTACAGCTGGTCGCCGCCTTTGCCGCATTTGCAAATGGCGGCTACCTCATACAGCCGCGAATACTCCGGGGCGTGCTGGGCCCTGACGGCGAGCCCGTGGAGAGCTACCTCGATCCGGTGGTCAGGCGCCGGGTTTTAAGCGACCAGACGGCCGATGTCATGCTCAGACGCGTACTTCGCCACGTGGTAGCCAGTGGTACCGGCAGGCTGGCTGAGCTGGAGCATTACGCGGTGGCCGGCAAGACCGGCACAGCCCAGAAGCTCATAGACGGAGTTTATTCGCATTCCAAGTACGTCTCATCATTCATCGGAGTGGCGCCCGTGCAGGACCCGCGCGCCGTGGTGATCATATCCGTCGATGAGCCGTCGGCAGGGCCCGGTCGTTTTGGCGGCACGGTGGCCGCACCGTACGCAGCAGAGGTACTCGAGGCGACTCTCGACTATATCTTCGTCGATACCCCCAGGCACGCTGTCGAGCTTCACTATGCATCGGCCGGAATTGACGGGGAGGGTGCCGATGCGCCTTAGGAGGCTGCTGACCACACTTGAGGATGTACAGGTCTTCAACTTCGTCGATAGAAATATCGATGAAGTGACCTCCGACTCGCGCAAGGCGGCTGGGGGCTCGGTCTTTGTGGCCATAAGGGGCGCTGTCGCGGACGGTCATGATTTCATTGAAGAGGCCATAGAGCGTGGTGCGCAAGTCGTGGTCGCACAGGAAAAGGTCAACGTCCCAAACGACATCTGTCTCATCACCGCCCCGAACACTCGCCACGTACTGGCTGTAATGGCCGACATCCTCGCCGGGCACCCATCGAGCAAGGTACGCGTGGTCGGTGTCACCGGGACAAACGGCAAGACCACCGTAACATATCTCCTGCGCAGCGTGCTGCAGGTGGCCGGCAAGAGCACCGGGCTCATAGGCACGATAAACTACGAGTTCGCCGGCAGGGTAGTGCCCGCCGGAACCACTACACCCGCAGCCGACGAGCTGCACAGGTACCTGGCGGAGATGGCCGCGGAGGGGGCCGAGTACGCCGTAATCGAGGTTTCTTCGCATGCGCTCGATCAGTACAGGGTGGATGCTGTGAACTTTGCCTGCGCCGTCTTCACGAACATCAGCCATGAGCATCTCGATTACCACATGACCTTCGATTCGTACCTCAATGCCAAGGGCAAGCTGTTTCGATATCTGCCGCGCGAGAGTGTGGGGATATTCAATGCAGATGATCAGCACGCGGCCACCCTTGCCCAGCGGACAAAGGCCAGGAGGGTCTGGTACGGTATGCAGTCAGAAGATGTGGACTTTTCCGGCGAGCTGCAGTCATCCGGCCTTGACGGCTCCTCCATAACGCTCGTCACGCCCGCCGGAGCGGTTGACATACATACTGCACTTATCGGCGTTCACAACGTTTACAACATACTGGCCGCGGCCGCCGCCGCCATGTCTCTGGGCGTGGGGCTGGAGGAGACCGCCGCGGGCCTGCAGGCCATCGAGGGAGTACCCGGCCGGCTGGAGCGCGTGCGGGAGGCGACGGGCTTTGCCGCCTTCGTCGACTACGCCCATACGGATGAGGGCCTGCGAAACGTCCTTATGACACTCAAGCCTCTGACCGAGGGCCGGCTGATAGTGGTCTTTGGCTGCGGTGGAGACAGGGATCGTGCCAAGCGGCCGCGCATGGGCGCTGTGGCGCAGGAATTTGCCGACGCTGTGGTGGTCACAAGCGACAACCCGCGCGGCGAAGACCCCCGTGCAATCATAGACGAGATCACTGCAGGCATGCGCCAGGATGAAAACCTCTATGTCGAGCCGAACAGGGCCAGGGCCATTGAAGCGGCATGCAGGCTGGCTCGGCCGGGTGACGTGCTCCTGGTGGCCGGCAAGGGCCACGAGACATATCAGAAGTTCAAAGACACCGTCATCCCGTTTGATGACCGGGAGATCATCCGAGGCGTCGTGGGAGATCGGCGCAAATGAAGCCGATGACCGTTGAAAGCATCAGGGCTGCCACCAGAGGCTTGATGGTCTGCGGTTCGCGTGAGCACGAGGTGACCGGCATATCGACCGATACGCGCAGCATCGCGCCGGGCGATCTTTTCGTAGCGCTCAGCGGCGAGCGCTACGACGGGCATGATTTCATCAGGGACGCGCTGGCGGTTGGAGCATGCGGGGCGGTCTACTCCAGGGACTTCCCACTCTACAGGCAGGACGCAAATCACACCTTCATAAAGGTCTCAGACACACTGACGGCCCTGGGGGATATTGCGCGCGCCTACCGCCGTTCGCTGCAGGCGGCTGTAGTGGGCATAACCGGCTCCAACGGCAAGACCACCACCAAGGAGATGGTACGGCACCTGCTCGAAGAGAAGCTCTCTACGGTAGCCAGCCCTGCATCGTTCAACAACTTCGTCGGCGTACCGCTTACGATCTTTTCTGCGGACGCGTCCACGGCGGTCATAGTGATCGAAATGGGTACCAACAGGCCAGGAGAGATCGCGCGCCTGGCCCAGATAGCCGCACCCGGCATGGGGGTGATCACCAATGTAGGCCGCAGCCACCTGGAGGGGTTTGGCTCGAAGGAAGGTGTCGCCAGGGCCAAGGCGGAGCTGCTGCATGAGCTTACCGATGACGGGGTTGCGATCTTAAACGCCGATGATGACGAGGTCATCAAAATGGGCCGGCTGGCGCCGCGCGTGGTCACTTTCGGCGTCGGCGAGGATGCGGACGTCTTTGCAGCGGGTATCGCCCGCACCCCTTCCGGTTTTGAGTTTCTCCTCAACGGCGCGGCTCGCACCGAGCTCAACGTACCCGGCCGGCAAAACATTCACAACGCCCTGGCCGCCATAGCCGTTTGCCGCAGGCTTGGTGTGGAGCTTGAGTACCTTGCGGAACGTCTCGGTTCATTCCGGCTGCCCGCGATGAGGCTGGAGGAGCGGCAGATCCGCGGCGCACTGGTCATAAACGATGCCTACAACGCCAACCCCGAAAGCGTCTCCGGTGCGATAGAGGAGCTCCTTGAGCGGAAGGGCAAAAGGAAGTTCCTCGTTTTTGCCGATATGCTTGAACTGGGGGAGCATTCGCCACAGCTTCATCGTGATGTCGGCTGCATGGCGGCCGGCGCCGGGCTGGATTTCTGCTGGGTAACGGGCCAGGAGGCGCTGCACTGCGTGGAGGGCGCCCGCGAGAGCGGTATGTCAGAGGAGTTTGCGGCTTTCTTTCCCACGCTCGAATCCCTGGCGGATGCCCTTCGCCGCACGATCTGTGAAGGAGATATCGTGCTTGTGAAGGCTTCGAGGGGAATGTGCCTTGAGAGGCTCTTTGAACTGCTCAAGTAACCATCCTGAGAGGGGGAGGTTGCTGGTTTGCTTTTTAAGCTGCTATATGCGCTTGAAGGTCACTTCGGCGCACTCAATGTATTCAGGTATCTTACATTCAGGACTGCCTTTGCAGCCATAACGGCCTTTCTTGTATGCGTGATTGCCGGGCCTTCCTTCATATCACACCTGCGGCGCCGCAAGATCTCTGAGAAAACCGACAAGACTGACTCGACCTTCCTTGCCGAGCTGCACAAGGACAAGTCAAATACACCGACTATGGGCGGAGCGCTGATCGTCTTTTCAGCGGTACTGGCCTCCTTTCTCTGGGCAGACCCGCTGAACTTCTACGTGCTCATAGGAAATCTCACCATCCTGTGGCTGGGCCTTGTAGGCTACGTCGATGACAACATAAAAATGACAGATCCCTCGAAAAAGGGGCTCAGCTCCCGCATGAAGCTGGTGGTTCAAACCCTCGTAGCCTCTGTGATAGCGCTTTCGCTGTTGAGGCACTATGAAGCGGGTCAGGCGGACTGGGGCACGCTGCTGCAGCTTCCCTTCGTCTCGATAAGGTTTTTTGCGTGGCACATGCCTGCCGTGCTTTTTGTACCCTTTGTGATACTCGTGGTGGTCGGCTCGTCCAATGCAGTCAACCTCACCGACGGTCTGGACGGACTGGCGCCGGGCTGCATGATCATGGTCACGGTGGCCTTTACAGCCCTGGCCTACATCGCGGGAAACGTGATCTTCTCCGACTATCTCTTCATTCAACACGTGCCGGGTGCGGGTGAGCTGGCGGTTTTTTGCGGTGCGCTTGGCGGCGCGACGCTTGGTTTTCTCTGGTTTAACTGCCACCCTGCGCAGCTTTTCATGGGAGACACCGGCTCGCTTCCACTGGGAGGTGCGATTGGCTTTGTAGCGGTGGCGATAAAGCAGGAGCTGCTTCTGTTGATAATCGGCGGAATATTTGTGGCCGAGGCGGTCAGTGTCATACTGCAGGTGCTGCATTTCAAATGCACAGACAGACGGATTTTCAGGTGTGCGCCGATCCATCATCACTTTCAGTTCATGGGTTGGCCTGAGAGCAGGGTTACGGTCAGGCTCTGGATAATCGCGGCGTTGCTCGCGGCGTTTGGAGTGGCCAGTCTCAAGCTCAGGTGAGGAGGAACAAGTTGGCGGCTCGCGACGATGCGGCAAGGACGATTCTGGTGGCTACGGTGGCAGCGCTTCTGGGTATCGGGGCGGTGATGATATACTCAACGACCGCCCGCGGTGACGGCTCACTTGTTTCAGAAACGTTTCTCCGGCAGATGGTATACGTGGCGTTCGGTCTTGTGTGCGCCTTTCTTGTCGGCAGGCTTGATTACCACGCGGTGCTTGAGCGGCGAACGCTGCTCCTGGCAATCTCCCTTGTCCTACTGACGGCTGTGCTGATCCCGGGCGTGGGCACCAGGATAAACGGCGCGAGCCGGTGGCTGAGGCTGGGGCCTGTCGGCCTGCAGCCATCGGAGCCTGCCAAGCTTGCCCTTGTCATATTTCTGGCGGGCTTTCTGGCGGGCAAGGATCGCCGTGTCACGGACCTCAAACGCGTCTTTGCGCCCTCGGCCGGCATTACTGGCCTCATGGCGGTCCTGATACTGGTGGAGCCCGACATCGGCACGGCGATTCTTGTGGCGGTGGTGGCTGCGGTGGTGCTTTTTGTGGCGGGCGCGCGCCTTCATCACCTTCTTACCCCGGCGGTAGGCGCCCTGCCGGTGCTCATGCTGGTAGTCTCCCAGGGATACGCGAGGCATCGTATCGATGCCTGGATCGACCCCTGGAAGGACCCCGGCCGGACCGGCTACCATATCATACAGTCTCTCATCGCCATTGGCTCAGGGGGCGTCACCGGTGTGGGCCTTGGCGCCTCAAAACAGAAGCTCTCCTTTCTTCCGGAGGCGCAGACGGACTTCATCTATGCGATACTGGCGGAGGAGACCGGCCTTATAGGAGTTACGCTTGTACTGGCAATCTATTTTGCCTTTGCCATCTCCGGCGTGCTGATAGCGATGCGCGCCCAGGATTTCCAGGGGCAGCTGCTGGCCGCCGGGATCACGACGATAGTCAGCCTGCAGGCGATCATCAACATCGCGGTGGTGACCCAGGTTCTTCCCACGAAGGGCATCGCGCTGCCGTTTATCTCCGCGGGCGGCTCTTCGGTGGTAACGATGCTTATCGCTGCAGGGCTGCTATACAGCATCGCTCACACCTCGGCGCGCGGTGCCACCCGGCCGCTGGTGTCGTGATGAAGGTGGTCTTTGCCGGGGGCGGTACAGGCGGCCACATATTTCCCGGGATAGCCGCCGCACAAAGCATATTGCGCCTTCGCCCCGAAAGCCGGATTGAGTTCTGGGGGTCTGGAAGGGCTCTTGAAGTTGAGCTCCTCGACCGTGAGGGTATGCCTGCGGCAGGCCTGCCCTCCTCGCCACTTCCGCGAAGCGTGCTGAGCGTGCCGGGCTTTATCGTCTCACTGGCCCACGGCTATCTGCGGGCCAGGCGGCTCTTGAAGGCGGCGCGGACCGATGTGGTCGTGGGCCTTGGTGGGTATTCGTCGTATGCACCTGTTGCTGCGGCATCTCATCTTGGCATACCTGTACTGCTGCTCGAGCAAAACGCACTTCCCGGCGTCGCTACTCGCCGCCTCGCAAAGCGCTCCAGCGCTTTGTGCGTCTCATGGGAGGCGGCTGCCGAGCACCTTTCGGAGCGCCTGCCCGTCATCGTGACGGGAAACCCCGTCAGGGACAGCGTGGTGGCGGCCGCCAGCAGCTACCGGTACGATACCTCGGGTGCGCTTTTGATACTGGGCGGCTCGACCGGTGCGGTCGGCCTCAACAGCGTGGTGCTCGAGGCTCTCCCTGAGGTTGACCTGCAGGGGCGCCAGGTGATACACCAGGCGGGTGCCGGTGATGTCGACCGAGTCAGAGAGGCCTACGCTAATGCTGGTATTTGCGCACAGGTCGCGCCGTTCATAGAGGATATGGCAGAGGTTTACGCAAAGGCGGCCGTGGTGGTCGCGCGCGCAGGTGGCACGACACTTGCCGAGCTTGCGCTCTTCGGCCTGCCTGCCTTTCTTGTGCCGTACCCCCACCACAAGGACCGTCACCAGAGGGCAAATGCTGAAATCTTTGCGCGCGTGGACGCCGCGCAGATAATAGAGCAGGACGAAGGCGTCCCCCTGCTGGCGCGACTGCTCAAGGAGCACCTTGATGCTCCCGTGCGCCTTGAGAGCATGCACGCTGCCATGCTCTCGCTCGGCAGGCCGGAGGCTGCCGATCTCGTGGGCGATATGATAATCAGGCTGGCCGAGGGCGGCCGGCACGACTGAAATACTGCGGGGGTAACGTTATGGCGTTTCCCGTTCGAAAAGTTCATATGACAGGCATTGGCGGCGTAGGGATGTCAGGCGTCGCAAGGATGCTATTGCATGAAGGGGTGTCGGTGTCCGGCTCTGACCTGGTCGACGGAGCCGTCCTTGACACACTGCGCGGGATGGGTGCATACTTGAGCGTCTCACAGGCGGGCGAAAACATCCCTCCTGATACCGAGATGCTTATAATCTCCGCTGCGGTCCGGCAGGATAACCCGGAGGTCGTGGAGGCCAGAAGGCGCGGGATGGAGATCATCAAGTACGCCAGCGCTCTCGGGCTTCTAATGCGCGAGAAGACGGGCGTGGCTGTCAGCGGCACTCATGGAAAGACTACCACAACAGCGATGCTGGCCGTGATCCTGACGAGTGCCGGCATGGATCCGTCATTTGTCGTGGGTGCGACGGTGCCGCAGCTGGCCACCTCGTCGCGCGAGGGAGCCGGGGATGCCTTCGTAGTGGAGGCCTGCGAATATGACAGGTCTTTTCTGAACCTGCACCCGCAGATTGCCGTAATAAACAACATCGAGGAGGATCATCTCGACTACTATGGTGGCCTGGAGGAGATCGTCGAGGCGTTCAGGGAGTTTGCCGGGCTCCTGGATAGGGACGGCGTGCTCGTGGGCAACGCACACGACAGAAACGCCATGTCGGTGCTTTCAGCCGCCCGTTGCAGGCGTCTTACATTTGGAGCCGAGGTAGAGGCCGACTGGCAGGCGGTCAATCTCGACTGCTCTGATGGCGCTTATTGCTTCGACGTCATGAAGGATGCGCTCATGGTCGGCCGAATGAGGCTTGCCATCCCCGGCTTACACAATGTTCTCAACTCCCTTGCAGCCGTGGCGGTTGCAGACGAGCTGGGTGTGGACTTTGTCGCCTCGGCGCGCGCGCTGGAGGACTTTTGCGGCGCCGAAAGGCGTTTTTCGATCGTGGGCAAGGCTGCAGGTGTGACGGTCATCGACGACTATGCGCACCATCCCACGGAGATACAGGTTACGCTCAAGGCTGCACGCGACTGTTATGATTCGGGGAGGATATGGGTTGTCTTTCAGCCGCACCAGTACTCCAGGACGCGGTTTTTCCTGAAGGACTTCGCCAGGTCATTTGCCCAGGTGGACAGGATAATCGTGCCTGATATTTATTTCGTGCGCGACAGCGACAGGGAGCGCAAGCTTGTAAACGCCAGGGACCTTGTCACGCAGATGCGGGGGCTGGGTTACCACGCAGAGTACATACCTGAGTGGCGATGCATCATCGATCGCATCATCTCCCAGGCGCGCCCCGGGGATGTTGTGATAACGATGGGGGCGGGCAATGTCAACGAAGTGGCCGATGCACTCTTTGAACGACTTGAGCGCGAAGCTGACTGAGGATGTGCCGCTGGCGCCGCTGACGACTTTTCGCATCGGTGGGCCGGCCCGGCTTCTTTTCCAGCCGCACAGCGAGGCCGAGCTGTGCGAGGTCCTCAGGTGGCTCGATGAAAACAATCAAGCTTATCGCATACTTGGCGGCGGTTCCAATATCCTTGTGAGAGACGAGGGCTGGCCCGGCGCGGTCATACGGCTCTGCGACACTCTTGCCGGCATCGACTTTGACGGCACCAGGGTGACCGCAGGCGGCGGTGCGCTGCTGGTGCGACTTGTTGCGGAGTGTGCGAGCAGGGGGCTCTCGGGCGCGGAGTGCCTTGTGGGCATTCCCGGCACCATCGGCGGCGCGCTTGTCATGAACGCCGGCGGCAGGTATGGTCACGTGGGGCCGCTCGTGCACCGCGTGCGTGTATACGCCGCGGGAAGGCTCCGGGACCTTGCCGGCGACGAGATCTCGTTTGCCTATCGCAGCTCGTCGCTGGCGGGCTCTGTGGTTGTCTCTGCGGAGCTTGAGCTCAAGCTTTTTCCGGGTGATGCGGTCTGTGCCAGCATGCGCAAGATCCTCTTGGAAAAGAGGCGGCTCCAGCCGGTCGGAGCCAAGAGCGCCGGCTGCGTCTTCAAGAACCCGCCCGGTGCTCCGCCCGCGGGCGCTCTCATTGAAAAGGCGGGTCTGAAGGGCGCGTGGGTGGGCGGTGCCAAGATAAGCGAGCTGCACGCCAACTACATTGTCAACACCGGCGGTGCGACTGCCTGCGACGTCAGGCGCCTCATAGAAAGGGTGCGTCGGGAGGTTTATGAGAGATTCGACGTCGAACTGGAGCTGGAGATAGAGATGTGGTAAAGAAGGGGCATCTTCTTTGGCGATTAACTTACGTGGCCAAAGGGGCACAGCTGTGAACGAGCATAAGACAAGGGTGGCCGTCCTGATGGGCGGCGTTTCAAGCGAGCGCGAGGTGAGCCTGCGGTCCGGGCGGGGTGTTGCAAAGGCCTTGGCCGGCGCGGGCTTTGAAGTCATTGAGGCGATCGTTGACACGCCGGACCTGGCCTGCCTTTCGCAAGTGGAGGCGGATGTTGTCTTCGTTGCGCTTCACGGTGCCTTTGGGGAGGACGGACAGGTCCAGGCCCTGCTTGAAGAGGCCGGCATCGCCTACACCGGCAGCGATCCGACCGCAAGCCGCGCGGCCATGGACAAAGTGGAGTCGAAAAAAAGATTTGCCGCAGCCGGTCTTCAAACACCCGAATATGTGGTTGTCCGAGGGGCGATCGACGATGCTGCGGCAGGCTCTTTTAAGGTCCGCTCCGGGGAGATGATGGTCGTGAAGCCAGCGGCCGAGGGCTCCTCGATCGGGGTCTCGATTGTGAATCCTGACGGGCTCGATGCCGCCCTTGAAGGTGCGCTGTCTCTCGGCGGGACGGCCATCGTCGAAAGATACGTGCCTGGCAGGGAGATCACCGTCGGGGTGGTGGGGCGCCAGGCGCTGCCGGTCATCGAGCTGCGCCCCCATGGGGCATTTTTCGACTACACCGCCAAATACACAAAGGGGCAGACCGACTACGTGGTCGATCCCGACCTTGGCGAGGGAGTCTCCCTGAGGGCCAGGGAGGCTGCGATGGCGGCTTTTGACTGTCTCGGGTGCAGGGACCTTTCGCGTGTGGACATGATTTTCGGGCGAGACGGGCTACTGTATGTACTTGAGGTCAATACGATTCCAGGCTTTACCGAGACAAGCCTTGTGCCGATGGCCGCAGCCGCCATGGGTCGCGACTTTGCGACGCTCTGCGGGGACATCGTGAGAATGGCCCTGGCGCGGCTCGCACGCGCCGGGACACACTGAGAAAGGACAGCATTGGCTTCATCAAGGAAGACATCCGAAGAGGCGGCCCGCAGAGGTGGCTTTTTCCTCTTAAGGGCCGATTTCTGGTCTCGTACCTTTTTCCGGCTGCTCATCGGCGCGCTGGTGGCCTCGGGCGCCTGGCTGGCGCTGGCGCTGGCCAGGGACAGGGCTCTTGATCTGAAGGATTTCCAGCTCTCACCGTCGAGTCTCGAATTTGTCTCCAAGCCCGAGTGGCTCAAAGGTTCACTCGAGCAGCAGCTTAAGAACTTCGGCTGGACAGGCGAGAAGATAAGCCTGCTCGATGCTGATGCGGCAAGAAAGGTTGCCGCCGCCCTCTCGGCAAACCCGATGGTCAAGGAGGTACAGTCGGTGGAGCGTGCCTTTCCGGACCGCATACGCGCAACGGTCGAGCTTCGCGAGCCGGCGGCACTGGTGCTGCGCGGCGGCAGGTACTACCTGGTCGACGCCGAAGGAACACGGCTGCCCGGCGACTTTGCAGGACCCAGCGACGTCGATATGGATCTCCTTATGATTGTCTATGTCCATACTTCGCCGCCGCCGGCCGGCAAGGCGTGGAACGACCCGGCCGTCGTCGAGGCTGCAAGGCTTGCCGGGTTTCTCAAGGGGTATGAAGATCTTGTCCAGAGGGCCCGCATCAGCGCCATTGATTCATCAAATATCGGCGGCCGGCGCAGCCAGCGCGAGAGCGAGATTGTGCTGATCACCTCAGACCACACGAGGGTTTTCTGGGGCAGGCCTGTCTACTCCCGGAATGTAACCGAGCTGGCAGCCGACGATAAGATAGCCAATCTCAAGAGAGTCATCGATGAGAGCGGCGGCTTATCGGACAAGGAATACGTTGACCTGCGTTTTGCAAACCCCGTATATCGAAACCGCAGCCACTACATCAGCGGCTACTGACGCAAAGTACGAAACCGCCCCCCGACGAGCGAGCAGGTCTGCGCGGCGTTTGTTGACCGGGGCGGGCCTTTTTCATATACTTGAGGGGGAAAGGAGTGATACAGCAGAGCTCTGATGTCGCATAGCCAGCCCAAACGCACTGACCTGACGGTTCGCCTCGAGCGGGCACTCCTCGCCGGCGTGGTATTGCCCGACGAGCCCGTCGATGGAGATGAGAGGCTTGCCGAGCTGGAACAGCTTGCTGAAACCGCCGGTGCGCGCGTGGTGGGAAGCATCACCCAGCGGCGAACGAGCCCTGACCCCTCGCATTTCATCGGGCGTGGAAAGGCCCGTGAGCTCAGGGAGCTTGCCGGCGCCGAAAATGCGCACGTCATTATCTTTGATCATGATCTCACCCCGGCGCAGCTTCGCAATCTCGAGGAGGCCACCGATGTAAAGGTGGTGGATCGCAGCGAGCTGATTCTCGATATTTTCGCCACGCACGCGCGCAGCAGCGCCGCCAGGGTGCAGGTGGAGCTTGCCCAGCTGGAGTACACCCTGCCGCGGCTGCGCCGCATGTGGACGCACCTGAGCAGGATAGAGGGCGGCATCGGTACGCGCGGCCCTGGCGAGCAGCAGCTCGAGGTCGACCGGCGCCGGGTGCGCCGGCGCATCAGCGATTTGAAGCGGCGCCTGGCGTCCATTGAAAAGCGACGGGCAAGCGAGGTAGGGCGGCGCGACAACGAGTTTTGCGCAAGCATTGTCGGATATACCAACGCCGGCAAGTCCACGCTTATGAACGCCGTGACCGGCGCGGGGGTAAGAGTCGAGGACAAGCTCTTTGCCACCCTTGAGACCCGTACACGGCATTGGGACCTGCCGGGCGGACGGCGTGTGCTGCTTTCTGATACTGTAGGCTTCATCAGAAACCTGCCGCACCACCTCATCGCATCCTTCAAGGCCACGCTCGAGGAGGCCAAAAACGCCGACCTGCTTCTGCACGTTGTTGATGCCTCACACCACGAAGCCGAGCACCAGATAGAGGCGGTCAACAGCGTCCTCGAGGAGCTGGGTTGCGCCGGGTCGAGGATCCTGATCGTGCTCAACAAGTACGACGCGGTCGAGGACCTTGCCCACTTCAATGTGCTCGCCGCGGCCCATCCGGGTGCGGTGGTCATCTCGGCCGCTACAGGTGACGGGCTCCAGGGGCTTGCGCGTGCGGTAGCAGAGGAGATGTCGCAAGGGGTCATGGAGGTCAAGGTATCGCTGCCGGCCTCAGAAGGCAGGCTGTACGCACTGGTGCGCCAGCGTGGAAACGTGCTCTCGGAGGGCCTGACCGGAGAGCGCATCCAGATGCGCCTGCGCATATCAAGGCCCGACATCGAGAGGATCAGGCGGTCATTTCCAAGCCTCGAAATCCTGCCTGACAGCCCCGATGTCCTCGAAGACGCTCAGGCCTGGTAGCCGCCTGCGTCATTGCTCCGCAGAAGTCGCTTCGACGGCCAGTCCCGCCGGCCGTGCCTTCCTCAACCAGATCAGCGCCGCGAGCGCCACGACAAAAGATATGATGCTGAAGACCTGTGCCCCGGACAGCCCGCCAAAGCCCCTCGCCTGATCTCCACGGTAAAACTCCACTGTGAATCTTACCGCCGGATACAGTATGAACAGCCACGCAAGCTGCTCGCCGTAAAATCTGCGCCAACGCCTCAGCACAAGAAGCGCCCCAAAGACCGCCAGTGTGCCGGCCGTGCTGAAAAGCTGCGCAGGATACACCGGCTCGGTAGCAGTTGCCGCGGCGCGGACGATGCCTCTTGCCAGCTGATGTGAAAAGGCCGGGCTCATGTCGCTCAGACGCACGCCGAGTGCCGAGTCCGTAACGCGACCAAAGCAGCAACCGTTGAAAAAACAGCCTATTCGGCCGAATGAAAGGCCAAGGATGCCTGCAGGTGCGCATATGTCCAGGACCTTGAAAACCTTCACACGCTTGTAGAGAAGACAGCCGATAATGCCGGCCATGCCGCCGAGCGCGCCCCCGTACCATACAAGACCGCTCCTGATGGCTCCCAGCAGCTCCCACCTGTCCTGGTAGGTATGCCAGTACTGGATGAGGTACCACGCCTTGGCACCTGCTATGCCGCTCAAGACGCCCCAGAAGCTCACGTCCATGACCACCTCGCTGGGCACCCCGTCTCTTTTGCCCAGTCGCCACGCCACCAGCACCCCGACCAGAGTGCCAAGCGCCATCATCACGCCGTAGGTCGCTATGTCGAAGTGCCTGTCGCCCCACAGGGGTATTCGAAATAAAATCGGATGCAACGTCCTCTCCTAATCGAGCGGGCGGTTTTTGCTGTCAACATGTACTACGCACGGCTGCCAGTCCGTGGCCGCCTCCTCGGCGGATGTGACGGCGAAGGCCATCACGATAACCAGGTCGTTCACCTCGCCAAGACGGGCGGCAGCGCCGTTAAGGCACACCTCGCCGGAGCCCGCGCGGCCCTCGATACAGTAGGTCTCAATACGAGACCCGTTAGAAAGATTTGCCACGAGCACCTTCTCAAAGGGCAAAAGCCCGGCCGCCTTCATCAGCGCCGGGTCCAGCGCGATGCTGCCGGCATAGTCGAGGCGGGTCTCGGTTATCCTCGCCCGGTGTATCTTTGAATGAAGCATGATCCTGTTCAAGGAGTCGTCCCTTCTTCTGTGGGATTGAGCAGACGGTTGTCGATAAGTCGCGTGTCGCCGATGTAAACCGCCGCGGCCGCAAGGGCCGGCACATTCAGGTGCTCGAGAGGTTCAAGGCTCTCAGCGTCGACGATCTCCACGTAGTCCACCTGCACATGCTGTGCGCTGCGTATGCAGTCGAGCATCTCCCTTACGAGCACTCCGACATCCCGCTGGCCTGCCCGGTACAGCTCCTCCGCGCGGGCGAGCGCTCGGGATAGCACAAGTGCCTCTTCTCTCGATGGGCCCTGGAGCCGGGAGTTTCGAGAGCTCATTGCCAGGCCGTCGCCCTCACGCACTATGGGCATGACTACTATCTCCACCGGCATGTCGAGGTCTCGCGTCATGCGCCTGACCACAGCCGCCTGCTGGAAATCCTTGGCGCCGAAATAGGCCCGCCCTGGCCGGATTATATTGAAAAGCTTTGCCACCACTGTCGTCACACCACGGAAATGCCCCGGGCGAGCAGCACCGCAAAGGCCCCTGGAGAGCTGCGTCTCCTCCACCCACGTAGAAAAGTCCTCAGGGTACATCTCTTCCACCGTCGGGGCAAATACGACATCCACACCCGCTTTTTCGCAAAGCAGAAGGTCCTGCCTCAGGTCCTGCGGGTACTTCTCAAGGTCTCTCGACTCGTCAAACTGCGCCGGATTGACAAATACGGACACTACGGTCACGTCGTTCTCAGCCACCGAGCGACGCACAAGCGACATGTGCCCCTCATGAAGGGCGCCCATAGTGGGGACGAGCCCCAGAGAGCGTGCTTGGGCTCTGGGTTTCTCGAGGGCTTTGCTGGCTTCAGCCTTTGTCCTGCAGAAAATCATTTCCCCCTCTCAGGCGCTTGATGTCCTGCGTGGGAGCCGATGCTTCGACCCGACACCGGATGGACGACGCCGGGAGCGATCTCTGAGAGCGGCACGAGCACGAAGGAACGCTCAAGCATCCGCGGATGCGGTATCTCAAGCGTCGGCGAAGTCATGACCACGTCGTCGTAAAGCAGAATATCCACGTCTATCTCCCTGGGGCCCCAGCGCTCGCGATCCAAGCGGCCCAGACGCCTTTCTATGCTCTTGAGAGCAACAAGGAGTTCCTCGGGCTCGAGATCAGTGTCAAGCTCAGCCGCGGCGTTGATAAATTGCGGCTGGCCTGGCGGCCCGCCAACCGGCTCCGTTTTCACCAAACCGCTTATGCGCACAACCGAAGCGGTGCCCGTATCTTCGATGAGCGCAAGCGTGCGCCGGATATTCTCCTCGCGCCCGCCCATATTGGCACCCAGTCCTATGAAAACACGCGGCAATATCTCCTCCCCGATCGTATATTATACAGGAAAGCCGCGCGGTTTTCACCCCCGGGCAGGGGACCGCTGCAGAGGCGGCTTTTTTGAAAAAGTGACTGGCCTGCCATTGAAAAGCGCAGTATCAGATACCTGTTTTACCGCATTTCATGCAATCTCGTGAGCGGGGACATCTAATGATTTGTGCATCAGGGGCGCGTAATGTATCATTTAACCACATGACGCAGAAAAAAGATACCGACCCAAAGGCAATCGTATTGATTTTTGTGAAGCGCTGGCGCTGCGAATTGCTCATCCTTCTGTCGGCGCTTCTTATCTCGGCCGCCTTCTGGCCGCCGCTGTGGGGACTGGCTGTGTTTTTCGCCCTGGTACCGGGACTCGTCGGCGCACGAGATATGTCGCTGGGGCGGCTTTTTCTCGTGGCATGGGGGGCGGGCTATCTCGCCAACCTGTTTCTTTTCTACTGGATATGGTTTGTTTCGCCTGCGGGAACCTTTGCGTTGCCGGTGTATCTCGGCATTTATCTGGCGGTGTTTCTCTGGGGTGTTGAGTGGCTGCAGCGGCGGCTCAGCGTGCCGAGAGTAGTGAGCGCCGTGTTTGTGTGGCCCCTTCTGGAGCTGGCGAAAGGCTGGCTTTTCACCGGTCTGCCGTGGTTTTATCTGGGCCACGCGCTTTACAGGTGGCCTGTGCTCATCCAGACTGCCGACATCGGAGGGGTAGTCTTTTTGAGCGTGCTGATCATCCTTGTAAACGTGCTGGTCGCTGAGGCCCTCGCCGGCGAAATCCGACCGTGGCGCCGCCGGGCCGGCGCTGCAGCGGCAGTGTTTGTGCTGGCGCAGATGGGCTATGGGCACTGGCGTCTTGGGCGGCTTGAGACTGCCGACGGTCCCACCGTGGCGCTCGTCCAGCCAAACATCCCGCAGGACCTCAAGCTTGGTCAGACAGAGAGGGAGTCGGCAAAGATATTCGCCGGGCTGCGTGAGCTGACTCTCTCTCGTGAGGCTCGCCGGGCGGATGTCATTATCTGGCCTGAGACAATAATGCCGGGTCTGGTGGGAGTGCCGGACTACTGGATCGCAAACGGCATGACCGCCGGCGAGATCGCCCGTGAGTACCGCCTTCGCGGCCTTATAGACGCGGAGACAGAGGAGCGCATCGGCGCTGCCGGCCTTGACGCATCAGAGGCGATTGTGCTGCTGGAGGCGCAAAGCGGCATCCGCGCCGAGGAAGTCCTCGACACTTCCAGCCTTCTGGCGGCGACTGCGCGCCTGGCCGGCAGGCCGCTGGTGGCCGGCGCCATCGCCGCCGATCCGGCCGGAGGGGACATGATAAGCCGATATTACAACCGCGCGTGTCATTACGATGCCGCGGGCAGACTCGTCAAGTATTTCGATAAAGTCCACCTCGTGCCC
>SLPQ01000215.1 GCA_007131925.1 Candidatus Brocadiia bacterium
CAACGAGGGTGGCGAGGTCTTTCTTGGTGGCTGATATTATCCGTGTATTCGCCCGGATGGGGTGCTCCCCGCCGATACGCTCGAATGTGCGTTCCTGAAGGACACGCAAAAACTTCACCTGGAGCTCGAGCGGGGTGTCGTCGACGTCGTCCAGAAAGAGGGTTCCTCCGTGGGCCAGCTCGAAGCGTCCGATCCTTCGCCTGGTGGCCCCGGTAAAGGCGCCCGGCTCGTGTCCAAACAGCTCCGCCTCCAGGAGATCTTTGGGAAGCGCTGCGCACGAGACGGCAACGAAGGGACCCCGGGCACGGTGCGAAGTTTCGTGAAGTACACGGGCGGCCATTTCCTTTCCCGTTCCGCTCTCGCCGAGAATCATGACGGTGCAGTCAGTGCCCGAGACAGCGTGGATCCCTGCCAGCAACGCGCGGATTGGCTTTGAGTTTCCCACCATCCGGGTCTCCCCTCCGGGGCGCGACAGCGCCTTGCGCAGCGTCTGATTTTCGCGAGAGAGCCCTTCGTAGCGCAGCAGCCGGTCGAGCTTCAGCAGGAGCTCCTCGGTGGAAAATGGTTTCTGGACGTAGTCGAACGCTCCAAGTCTCATCGCTTCGACTGCTGTCTCCACGGTCCCGTAGGCCGTCATCACGATAACCGCCTGCTCTGGTCGCTGCCTCTTCAACTCCTCAAGAAACTCGATCCCACTCTGTCCGGGCATGCGCAGATCCGTCAGCACCACATCAAAGGAGGAATCCTTGACATGGGGCTCGGCCTCGATAGGGTCGGCCGCGGTCACGACTGCGTACCCGGCGTCGCGAAGTCCATCCGCGAGCACCGATCGCTTGATCGCCTCGTCCTCCACTATGAGGATGCTGGCTTTGGTGTTACCCATTACAGACCTCCTGACCAGGCACTCGGGGCAGACGCACAATAAAGCAGGCCCCGCCCAGTCGCGAGGGCTGCCCTGACACCTCCAGGTCACCTCCAACTGCTCTGACCATCTGGCGCGACACCGAGAGCCCCAGCCCAGTGCCCTTGCCCGCTGGCTTAGTGGTGACGAAGGGATCGAATATGCGCTCCCGCATTCCTTCGCCGACACCCGGACCATTGTCCTCCACCGTCAGGTACACCCACCCCGGATCGCAGGTGGCCTCGATCAACACCTCGGGCACGGCAAGGTCCCGGGTGGCATCGACCGCGTTCAACATCAGGTTCAAGATCACCTGTGAAAGCTCTTGGCGGTTGCACATGCACTCGCAGGGGCCGGAGCTGCGGCAGGTCAGATGCACCCGGCCCGTATCTTCACGCCCCTCGAACATGACCAAGAGTGACCTGACCAGATCCGAGACCGAGCACCTTTCGCTGGCGGTGCCCTGCCCCGACCTGGCAAAGTTCAGCATTTGTCGCATCACGCAGGCGATCCGCTGCAACCCGTCATGCAGCATGGGCAGGTATCGCGCCGCACGCTCGTCCTTGTGCGGTGCTGCGTCAAGGTAGCGCACACACTCCAACATGCCATCCAGAGGATTGTGAATCTCATGGGCCAGCCCGGCCGACAGCTCACCCAGGGCCGCCAGGCGCTCGGCTTGGATCATGCGGTTTTGCGTGACGACACGCTCCGCCTCGAGGGCTTCAAGGCGCTCAACCAGCTCTGCAAACCCTGCAGCCAGAGACTCCACCTCGCGCGTGCCGGAGATTCGCGCCCCACGGTCGGCCATTGTAAGCTTTGGAAACCGGGATACCTGGCTCTCCAACTGGCGTAGAGGCCGACTTATCTGAATAGCCACGAGATGAGCCGCGAAAACAACAATCAAAAGCGCCACAACCAGCGATAGCACAAGCGGAAAAATCAGGCGCTGGCGGTCATCCCTCGCTCGGCCCCGATACATGCCCACGTGCAAGTTACCCAGCTGCCCCGACAGTATGGGGGCGCACACGTCCATGAGCGGCCCCTCGCCGCTGCGATACCGCACGACGGTCGGCGACTGACCGTTGCGCAGACTTAGAAGCCCGCGCGGAAACCCTTGCGAAAACGTGTGTTCTATCACCTCTCCACGCGAGTCCGCCACCCAGAAATACCGCACGTCCGAGTCGATCGTGAGCGAGCGTCTCAGCGCGTCATGCAGAGCGGCTCGATCCCCGAGCAGCAAAGGCTCGGTAATCTGCGAAGCAAGGGACCTCCCCAGGCTCTCTCCACGTTCGCCGAGTGATCGCTCTGCAGATGAGGCCACCGCCGACATCAGGTAAAAACCCGTAGGCACAAACAGGATTATGACCGTCAACATCCCCAGCCACAGGACAAGCTGGTGCAGAGACCATCGATTGAGAGTCATGGGGCCGCTTTCCCAGCTTCAAGACGCATATATATCAAGTGCGCTACGGTAGTCCTCCTCTCGCCCCGGCACAAAGCGCTCGATACCGATTCCTGATAATATCTCGCGGCCTTCGCCGTCCTCATGCAGGCGCAGAAATGCCTGCCGCAAAGGCTGCTCCAGCCGCGCATCGAGACCAACTGGTACCACTACGGGGGGTGCACCAAACTCTTCGCTCTTCCAGATTATCCTGACCCGAGAGGCCAGCGACGGCTGCTCTCGCAGGTGTGACTTCCACACCAACGCGTCCACCGACGCCACGTCTACTGCCCCCAGCAACACGGCCAGGATGGAGTTGTCATGACTGCCGGTGAAAACCGTCTTTCCGAAGAAGGATCCCGGTGTCCCTCCCCTGTCGAAGAGCATCACCGTCGGAACCATATAACCCGTATTGGACTCAGGGTCGGTGAATGCCATAGTCTGTCCGCGAAGATCCTCTATCTTTCGGCTGGGACTCTCCGACGGGACGATCAGCAGACAGCGGTACTCCAGGCCTTTCTCGAACTCCGGCTGAACCAGCAGCCTGATGCTCTTCTCCCGGGAGGCATGAAGGTAGGTCCATGTGCAGACAAAGGCCACCTGCACTCTCTGGCCCGATAGATTCTGGCGGACCTCGGCGTGGGTTCGGCGCAGCACAAGGCTGTCCTCGAGGCCCGCGTCCCGGCTTATCCGCTCCACCAGCCGCCGATACGTCGAAAAAGTCGCCTCGGCGCTGACCATGCCGGCTATATTGAAGCGAAGAAGACCATCAGATGCGGGGTTGGGCGGCGCGGTTATATCCTCGGCAGAGACACAAAGGTTCACAAACGGCTCCCTGCTCCACCTGAGACCACCGAAAAGTGCGACCAGTGTACGCCCGACTACCGTCCCCGCCAGGCACATTGCGCCCGTAGCGATCCTTGTCTTTGCCGCTTTCGAAGAATCAGCTCGTTTGATCAACACTTGGCACCCGTATGGGCACGACGGCGTAATCCTTACTGTTTCTGCCCTGAAACATGCCATTGCGACTGACGATGCCTAGACATCAAGATTAAATATGACGCAACAGGTGACCCCTTATCATACTATTCCGATCTGTGTGATGCTATTACTTTCTTGCACTGACAGGCAGATTTTGTGACTCGTCAGGCCCAAAGTAAATAGGCGCCACATCAGGTGTGCCCACGGCCATAGTCCGCCTACCCTGCAGTGGAAATGGCTGCTGGAGCGCAGGGAGGCTTTTTTGATGGGCAAACGTTTGATGAACCTTGTCGCCCGCCTCGCACGATACGAACAACATAACTCCGGTTAGTATAACCAAAAGGCCGGAATCGTGCCGGTGTACCAAAGCAGGGGTTACTACACTGGCGCCTAGGTTCACGGAACGGCTGATACTTAAGCTGACACTCTGACGGTAAGAGGGGTGAGAGTGGCTGGTGCAACGAAGCGAAGGCGTAGCCAAAGCGAAGGTGCACCAGCCCCGCGCCGTCGTAGAGGTACTCGGCGTAGGAGGAGTTCCCGTAGAGCAGGCGCGTTCTCGCCCCGGCGTGATCATCGGAGTACACCACCCGGCTCGCGCCGCCCTCGGCCACGCGCGTAAGAGCCCCGCGCGCGTCGTAGTGGTAGCAGAGGGCGCCGCCCGAGGGGCGCACCATGAGCGTGCGCGCGCCTGAGAGGTCGTAGGCGTAGATGATGGACCTGGCGGGGGCGTACGTGGCGTCTGAGACCCTTGTGAGGCGGCCGGAATCGTCGTAGAAGTAGGAATTGTCGGTATTTGCATCGACTACGCGTGTGCGCCTGCCGGCGGAGGTGCATCATGGGGAGACTGGATGCACGATGGGTCGCGAAGACGCTCCGGCTGCTGGAACGCCAGTCGCCCTGCGGGCTCCTTACGTTCCGACAACTGCTTGACAGGCAGACTCTCTTAATCGAGACTGTTGCTTGTCCAAAGAATGGGGGGCACCCCATCCTGACTCTCTTGCCTGCTGCCGGTGACTGTGTTAAGAGCAGCCAACCCTTGAGAGCACCTTGGCAGCCCCATTGCATATGTTCCAGAGCCGAAGGGCGCTCTACTGCGCCCGCGCACACCTTTATTGTGAGATTCTTTCACATCGTGCAATAATCCAGCAGTGAACATATGGAAAAATCCATACTCACCCTGTAGAATTAGCTTTTGCTTGTTAGTCTCCGGTCGTTTTGGATGCTATTCCGCCCAAAAGGAGCCCCTATGCCCGCTGTGCAGGTATTTGCATTACCAGCGACACTTGCGGCTCCTGTGGAAGCGCGATTCGACAGACCCTTCGTAACATATCAGAAACCCGCCTGCGGCTCCTGCAGACGTCCTGCATTATATTTGCCCCTACAGCAGATGAGCGGGAGTCGGGCGCGCGCGGCAGTCAATATAGTACGGCTGGACGAGAAAGTGCCTGCAGTGAAAAGTTTTCCGATGGATGCAACGTTGCTTACTGAAGGAGGAAGGTGATGGCAAGATTGATTTTGCTGATGACGCTGGCCTGTTTTGCCTTGCTGTCAGCCACTGAGGCGGCCGGAGCAGTGACACACCAGGTATCCGATCTGGACACGCTGGCAGAGTTGCTTGAAGGTAAGGCCCAACCGGGCGACGTGATCGAGATCCAGCCTGGAACGTACTTGCTTGACAGGCCGCGCATCTTCGTGACTGTCAGCGGCACTCCGGAATACCCCATAATTGTCAGGGGCAAGGTCGAGAACGGCGTACGCCCTGCCATATGCGCATCGGAGACTAATGTTAGAAACGGGATTTTCTTTATGAGTACGGAGTCCAGCGACATAGTGCTTGAAAATCTCGAGCTTCGCAATGCGCAGGGTGACATGCGCGGCTCTGAGCAGGCTTTCAGCCGTAACGCCGCTGGGGTTTTCATCGAGGGGACCAATATTACAGTACGCAATTGCCGCATCCACCGCAATGAAAACGGCATATTTACGACGCGCAACGCCAATTTCGTCCTCGTGGAAAACTGCGACATTGGCCACAACGGCCGTCTCGAGCATGAGCGTAGCGACGGAAGGCAGCTGAATCCGCACCGCACGCACAACTTCTATGTAAGCTGGCAGCATCAGATCTATAAGAACTGTCGCATCCACAATGCCGCCGATTCGCAGAACTTCAAGTCCCGAGGCCGCAACACGATTTTCGCATTTAACTGGGTGGAAGAGGATTTTGTATACAACGTGGAGGTCGCTTCCGGCGGCGACCGGAATACACTCTGGCTGGGAAACGTCGTCATGAAGCGCACCTATAGAGGCCATGGCCAGGGTCGTCTTCTCGGTATCGGCGATGGCACCGGTGTGGCCGTCGGGACTCTCGTGGCGCTCAACAATACCTTCATAACCTATTTCCCACGCGACTTCTACTTCTTTAACGAACGCTCATCGACGGGAGATGCTATTTTTATCAACAACGTCTTCGCCGGACCGGCAGAGAGATTTGCCTGGCTCTACGGCCACGGCACCGTCACCGGAAAGAACAACTGGATAGCGGCTGTCGCCGGCGAGATTCCGGACGGCCTTGAGAACAGCACCAGGGGCACTGATCCCGGCTTTGTCAACCACCTGGCTCAGGACTTCCGACTGCGCTCCGACTCACCGCTTGTAAACGCCGGCGTCTCACAGGACGAGTACATGCAGGCCATCCGCCTTGTAACGCAGTATTCGCGCGGCGACGGGGACGTGGAGCCCTCGCCCATCTACCTCGCGGCCCTCGAGGAGATAGAAAGACCTTATCCGGCCTTCGAGCCTATTCGCAAGGGGTACGGCTTCAGGCCGCGAAGCGGTGAGGAAAGCACAGATATAGGCGCATACGGATTTGACGGACCGGCCTGGTGATCCCAGAAGAAAGGCCTGTAAAGTCTGAAGGCACCAAGGTGTCAGCGCAGGTGCACAGCGCTGATAGTATGTGTGCTCGGATCCGCAAAGTAAGCGTGCCTCCGACAGATGCAGATGATTGACTATTCGGTGGAGGAAAGGGAATGAGACTGTACGGTGTTGTCGTTTGTCTTGTGTTGCTTGGATTCGGCACCGCCGCTGCGGCCGCCGAGACCCACAAGGTATCTGATATCGAGACGCTGGCGTATCTGCTTGAGGGCCGTGCCCAGCCGGGTGACATAATCGAGATACAGCCCGGAACTTACTATCTTGACAGGCCGCGAATCTTCGTGACCTCGAGCGGCACGCCTGAGGCCCCCATAATTATCACCGGCAAGATCGAAAATGGCGTCAGGCCCATCATATGCGCCTCTCGAACCCACGTATGGAACGGCATCTTCTATTTTCCGGAGGAGACGCATGACGTAGTTGTAGAAAACCTCGAGCTGCGCAATGCACAGGGTGACGGCCGCGGGTTTGAGCAAGTCTTCAGTCGCAATGCTGCTGGTATCTTCATGCAGGGCAGCAATCTCACGGTGCGCAACTGCCACATCCACGGCAGCGAAAACGGTTTGTTTGCCACGCGAACGTCTGATTTCATTGTCATCGAAAATTGCAACGTAGGGCCCAACGGACGCACGGAGCACCAGCGTGGCGATGGGACCCCGCTGAACCCTCACCGCACCCACAACTTCTACTTCAGCGCCAGGCACCAGATTATCAGAAACTGCTATATCCACGACGCGCTTGATGCACAAAATTTCAAGTCCCGCGGGCGCAATACCATTTTCGCCTACAACTGGGTGGAAGAGGACACGGCCTACTCCGTGGAAATCGCCTCAGGCAATGAGCGAAATACGCTCTGGCTCGGAAACGTCGTCATAAAGCGTACCAATTTAGGCATCAACCAGGGGCGTCTTCTCGGCATCGGCGATGGAGGCGCCGCCAGCGGCACGCTGGTGGTATTGAACAACACGCTGATTACCTACTTTCCGCGCGACTTCTATTTCTGGACACAGAGCCGCACAACCACAGACGCGATTTTGATGAACAACGTCTTTGCCGGACCTGGTGAGAGCTTTGGCAGCATCAATGGTCAGGGCACGGTCACCGGAAAGAACAACTGGGTAGCCCGCGTTGCCGGTGATGTACCTGAAGGGTTTGAAAATACCACAAGGGGAGATGATGCCGGCTTTGCCGACATGACGGGCTTCGACTTCCGGCTGCGTGGCGACTCCCCGCTGATCAACGGCGGTGTCTCGCAGGAGGAATACCTGGAGGCTATCCGCCTCGTGACGCAGTATTCGCGCGGCGGCGCGAATTCGCAGCCCTCGCCCATTTACCTCAAAGCTCTTGAGGACATAGAGAATCCCTATCCGGCCTACCAACCGATCCGCAGAGCGCCAGGTTATGCTCGACGCGCTATCCGCGAAAATATGGATATAGGCGCATATGAGTTTGTCGGAGACTCACAGTAACTGGCCGGGCTGGGCTGCCGAGAGGATCTGCACGTGGCATCTTATGAGCTACAAGAGCGATTAAGTGCCAGGGCTTGAAAACCGTCGGCCGCCCGCCTTTGACAAGGGGCCGGCAAGATCGAAACGGAGGATAAGAAATGAAACTGTTTTTTGCCCTCGCTTTTCTGCTGTTGATGATCCTTCAAGCCGCCGGAGCCGCCAAGACATATAAGGTGTATGACATCGAGACACTGGCGCATCTGCTTGAGGGCCGTGCCCAGCCGGGTGACATAATCGAGATACAGCCCGGAACGTACTATCTTGACAGGCCGCGCATCTTCGTGACCTCGAGCGGCACGCCTGAGGCCCCTATAATCATCACAGGAAAGGTCGAAAACGGCATCCGGCCCACCATATGCGCCTCGCGAACCCACGTGTGGAACGGCATCTTCTATTTTCCGGAGGAGACGCACGACGTGGTGGTGCAAGATCTCGAGCTGCGCAACGCACAGGGCGACGGACGCGGATTTGAAGAGACATTCAGTCGCAATGCGGCCGGGGTCTTCTTACAGGGGACCAACCTGACGGTGCGCAACTGCCAGGTTCACAGCAGCGAAAACGGCCTTTTCGCCACGGCAACAGCTGATTTTATCCTCGTCGAAAATTGCGACATCGGCTATAACGGGCGTCTCGAGCATCAGCGAAGCGACGGAAGACAGCTGAATCCGCACCGCACGCACAACTTCTACTTCACTGCGCAGCGCCAGATCATAAAGAACTCCTATATTCATAACTCTCTCGATGCAGTGAATTTCAAGTCACGCGGAAGAAACACCATTTTCGCCTACAATTGGGTGGAAGAGGACATGTACTCCTCCATGGGCACCGAGTCCCACAACCAGGAAAACACCCTCTGGCTCGGAAATGTCGCCGTGAAGAGAAGCTATATCGGACCCGACATTTCTCATGCGCAGCGCAGTCTCTTGCGTGTCGGCGATGGCACCGGGGTTGCTCATGGAAAGGTCGTGGCCCTTAACAACACATTTATAACATACTTCCCTCGGGATTATTATATTTTTACCTTTCGCACATCGACGACTGACATGATATTCATGAACAATGTCTTCGCCGGCCCCGGAGAAAACTTCCTTAGCCACAATGGCCACGGCACTATTACGGGCAAGAACAACTGGATAACAACGATCGCCGGCGATGTGCCCAACTCGTTTGAAAATACTGTCAGGGGCGAAGACCCGGGATTCGCCAGCAGGCCTGGCTTCGACTTCAGGCTGCTGCCCGGCTCCCCGCTTGTAAACGAAGGTGTCTCACAGGAAGAATACATGGAGGCTATCCGTCTCGTGACACAGTATTCGCGGGGCGACGGGGGCGCCAAGCCCTCCCCCATCTACCTCGAGGCGCTTGAGGAGATAGAGAGGCCGCATCCTGTCCATGAGCCGGCCCGCAAGGCCCCAGGTTTTGTGCCACGCAGCGTTCAGGGAAGGATCGACCTAGGCGCGTACGAGTTTGAAGGGATAAAGCAATAGACTCTTCTTGTGCAACAGGGTTACCCCGCCGAGACGGACGACCGCTCGCCCCGCCGACGGCGGGCGGCTGCAGCTCTCAAGATCACGTGGAGGAGGTCCCATGCTTGTCTGCGTTGCGATCGCGATCCTGCTCTTTTTTGTGCTTTCGGCGGCCGGTGTGATCGGCACGCACAAAGTTTCCGATCTTAACACTCTGGCTGAGCTGCTCGACGGCACTGCACAGCCTGGTGACCAAATCGAGGTGGAGCCCGGCACATACTACCTCGACAGACCGAGGCTCCTGGTTACTTCCAGCGGTACGCCCGAGGCGCCCATAATCGTCAGGGGCGTGGAAGAAAACGGCAGCAAGCCCGTTATCTGCGCCTCGCGAACCCATGTCCAAAATGGAATATTCTTCTTTCCTCCGGAAACACATGACGTGATACTGGAAAATTTTGAGCTGCGCAGTGCGCAGGGCGACGGGCGTGGGTTTGAGCAGGTGTTCAGCCGCAATGCTGCGGGGGTCTTTCTGCAGGGAAGCAATATAACGGTGCGAAACTGCCACATTCATGGATGTGAGAACGGTCAGATGGCAACCGAAGATGCGGATTTTATCCTCGTCGAAAACTGCAATATCGGCAATAACGGCCGCCTCGAGCATCGGCGTGGTGACGGGACACCCCTAAACCCCCACCGCACGCACAATTTCTACTTCAGCGCGCGCCGCCAGATCGTCAGGCACTGCTATATTCACAACTCACTTGATGGCGTGGATTTCAAATCGCGCGGGCACAACACCATCTTCGCGTTTAACTGGGTTGAGGAGGATATGTACTCCTCGATGGGTATCGCGTCTCATAACCAGCAAAACACCCTCTGCCTCGGTAACGTAGCTGTAAAGCGAACCTATCAGGTCCAAGACGCCCCAGCCGCACAGCGCAGTCTCTTGCGCATAGGTAACGGTACGGGTGTAGCTTGCGGCAAGGTGGTGGCCCTTAACAACACGTTCGTGACTTGCTTTCCGCACGATTATCAGCTTTTTTCAATAGACTCCGCGACGACCGATGTTGTCTTTATCAACAATGCTTTCGCCGGGCCTGGCGAAAGCTTCATGATCCACAGCGGCAGTGGTACTATCACCGGCACGAACAACTGGATAGCGACAGTCGCCGGCGATCTCCCATCCTCGCTCGAAAATAAAATCAGAGGCGATGATCCCGGTTTTGTCGATCGGGACGGGTTTGACTTTCGCCCGCGTGAGGACTCACCACTGCTCGATGCAGGTGCCTCACAGGAGGAGTATATGAAGGCGCTCCGCCTCGTGACACAGCATTCGCGTGGAGACGGAGGCGCCGGCCCATCACCTGTTTATCTTGAGGCCGTTGCAGACGTGGAAAAGCCCTATCCTGCCCATCAGCCGGCCTGCAGAGCTCCAGGCTTTTTGCCTCGCAGGGTTGAGAGGAGAATGGATATAGGTGCTTATCAGTCCACGGGAGTTTCCCGGTAGGTGCTGACCAGTCGCTGGCCTGAGCTCCGGTGGCAGAAACGGTAAAGGCAGACCTGCAGTGCGGTAGACTCAAAGCTTTGGGGGCGGCTCTTCTGAGCCGCCCCCGTTGTTTGCAGTCTCAGGATGCGCCTGGGCGCAGCGCCGTCGGCGCCTGCAAGCGCTTTCTTATCCGCCGGGCAATTGCTTACCAGGCGGGGGCGGGGGTAGTCTTGGAGTCGCTTGACATGAAAAACTGCCTGTCAGCGCTCTCCCCCCTCACACG
>SLPQ01000214.1 GCA_007131925.1 Candidatus Brocadiia bacterium
AAGGCCTCCTCGTCCGGCAAGAGAATGGCCAGCAGGCGCTGAAACTCTCCGATATGAACGCGCTCCTCATCGGCAACATCCCGCAGGATCTTCTTCGCCACCTCGTTGTCTGTGGCATCGGCCTGTGACTCGTATAGATGCACAGCCTCGTGTTCGGCGGCGATACTAAGCCGGATAGCGCGTGCCAGCTCACTGTCGCTGAGTCGCCTGTCCGGCACTACTCCGCTGAACGGATTGACAAATTCGGGCATGCCCACACCTCCATTTCCTTGTACAGTTTTCCCTTGGACGCTTTGACAATCCGAGCGCCTACCATCATTCCAGACAGCACCTAAGCACAAAAATGCATGCAAATCGCAAATTTTTTTGAGATTATCCGATGCTAAGTGTAGTCATTGTACATTGAGCATTGCGTTTGCTCAACACGCAACGGCCGGCACGTACGGGTGTGCGTAGTATGTAACAGGCGGCATGACGCTCAAGGGGGCGTGATCTAAGGGACCGCTTTGCATTACAGGGCGCAGGACAGGAGGAAGGCGATGGCTAAGAAGGCGGCAAAGAAGTCTGCGAAGAAGGCGGCCACAAAGAGCTACGGAAAGCATACCGGGCATGCAAGCCACATGTGCGAGCTCGTCGCGAAGAGACAGATGGACAAGGTAGCCGCTGCAGCCAAGGACGCTAAGTACCTCTGCCACATCTGCGGACGGGCAGCGGCCAAGTCCAGCAGCCTCTGTGAACCTGTGGAGCTCTGAGAGCTCTCATGATGCTGTGATCGAAGGGCCGCACCAGCGGCCCTTCGAAAATTATCCCCCCACCCAGGCGCCCTGACCGACGCTCTTTTCCAGCGCCATGGTACGCCTTGCAATAGCGCGCAGACACCGTATATTCTCACTGTCTGGCTGTTTCGAGATTCTGAAGCAATCGTTTCGAGGCGAAGTGTTGAGCGAGCTGGAGTTTGTCGACAAGGAGCGTGGCCTGGATGACCTGCGAAGGGCTGCCCTGCTACGGCTCTACCGGTTTTTCAGGTCAGACAGCCGTTGGAACTGTTACGTCGATCCCTTGCTCCTGGCATACCCGCAGATAGTGCCGCCGGAGCAGGGGCATCTGCAGATATTCAGACCGGAGTAAGGGGAAGGGGGCACAAAATGAAGCTCGAAGGCAAAGTGGCGCTCGTCACGGGCGCTGCGCGCAACGTCGGCAAGGGGGTGTCGCTGGGTTTCTTGCGGGAGGGCGCGCGTGTTTTCATGAACGATATCGACTCGGATGCTCTTAATCTGCTTGCTGAGCAATGGCGCAAGGACGGTTACCAGGCCACACCACTGCCCGGCGACATCAGCGACCCGGCGACCATAAGCGCTGTGGTCCAGGGCATACTCGACGACTATGGCAGGCTGGACATACTCGTCAACAATGCCGTTGTGCACCCGGGCAGAGGTGAGCGCGGACCATTTCTGACGGTCACCGGCATCGGGTGGCGGGAGTTCATGGCGCGCAATCTCGATGCATTGTTTATCTTGACACAGCGCGCCGCCAGGGCCATGGCCAAGAGAAGGTGCGGAAGCATCATCAGCATATCAAGCAACGGTGCCGTCCAGGCGCACCGCCAGCGAATAGCTTACGACTCCCTCAAGGGTGCCCTTGAGGCCTTTACCAGGGCAATAGCAGTGGACCTTGCACCCTGGGGCGTGCGGGCAAACGCCATACGACCGATCGCCGTAAGGGAAACACCCCCGCCCGGCAGCGACGAAGAGGCCCTCACCAGGCGCCTTGGAGCCATGGTGCCGATGGGCCGCATCGCAAGCCCTGGTGACGTGGCGGCCCTGGCAGCATTTCTTGCATCGGATGATTCGGAGTTTATCACCGGGCAGGTTATAAACGTCGACGGCGGCATGCTCGAGCAGTCCCGCCCGCCGCAGCTCGAGCTGGAGAGCGTGGCGCTACCGGAAAACCTCGACATATAGTCCTCACTTGAGACTTGCCAGGTAGTCGGCCTCCTCTCCGGCAGAAAGAGGCCCGAGACCCCAGGCGTACTTGCGGAAGGCGTTTACAGCGATAAGCGCCTTGCGCGGGTCGGAGCCTATGGCGCTGAGATTTGTCTCGGCGGTAGGTATGAAACCACCTGAAGGCCCGCCCCACTTCTCTACGAGCATGCGCGCCTCGCACTCTATTTCTTCGTCGGTTCCGGTTACAAGCGTATTCTGAATGTCTACACCGTTCCAGAAGCATATACGCCCGGCAAAACGCTCGGCCACCTCATCAATGCCGACGACCGTCGGCGAGGGCATATTGACCACATCCAGGCCACACTCGATCAGCGTGTCGAGAAGGTCGTTTATCCTGCCGTCGCTGTGGAGCCAGAAGTGCATCCCCGCATCGTGTATGTGCCTGCCGATAAGGCGATACGACTCACCGAAAAAGTCCTCCCACATCGCCACGCTCATGAAAGTGCCACGCTGGCCGCCCCAGTCATCCGGGATCAGCAGGCCGTTCAAGCGCCCGGGAAACTTCTCCGCGAGCGTGTCAACGGCAGTGACGATAAAATCGGTCACGCGCGCGATGAGATCCTTCATACGCACCGGCTCGGCCACGAAATCCATCATCGACGCTTCCCAGCCGCGCAGCCGCAGGATCATGTCGTACACGCCCACAAACCACCCCATGTGCACGTACCGGTCGCTCGCTTCAGGTGCCGCGAGCCTTTCTGCAGTAGAGATGTAGCGCTCCGGATTGCGCGGGTCGGGCCAGTTGAAATCCGGCAGCATATCCCACCGCTCCAGCGGCAGGTC
>SLPQ01000013.1 GCA_007131925.1 Candidatus Brocadiia bacterium
AAATCAGGATCATTGCGTATCCAGTCGTCAAGCGGCTCCACCGCTCCAAGGTCGATAAACTTTGGAAGATACGGCTGCTCTATGCTTGAGACATCAGGCGGGATGCCGGCCACTATCATGTATTCGAGCTTCTGCCAGATGTTGCGCCATGGAAACTGTATTGTCTCGATGCGTATATCGGGGTATATCTCCCTGTATGCCGCCGAGTACTGCTCCTGCTCCTGGATGGCGGCGGGATCGGCTGCTATAAGAATCTGCAGTGTTTTTTCGGGGGGGTGGGGTTTCTTGCCATATAGTATCACGCCCATGATGCCTGTTACCGCCACAAAGAGCGCGATCAGGACAAAGAAAATCACGTTCTCAGTCTCAAACTTGCGCTTCATATCACAGCCACCCAATAGGCCTCTTGGACCCAGCAAGAATGCATTTTACCGGGAAGCGAGGGCCATGTCAAACCCTACTCTGCGACACTTTTCCAGTCCGGCACACGTTTCGGCACACTGCTTTTGCGTTGAGCGGGCGCGCCGGCGAATGTATAATGCTCGCATGCGGGCGTATGCCGCCTCGCAGCAACAGTTTATGCCACGTTTCGACAGGCACTCCCTGGAAGCCAGACTGCGAGTGCCGGCCCTGGGGGCTATTGGTGAAGGTCCTTATAACAGGCTCAAGCGGCCAGATAGGTACAAACCTGGCCGAAAGACTCCTTGCCGACGGTCACACCCCGGTAGGACTCGACATCCGGCCAAATACTTGGACAGGCTCCTTTGAGACTATTCTTATGGACCTGGCAGAGCCGTCACCGGGTGCTATCGAGGGGCTTGCAGAAAGCGACTTTGACTGCATCGTCCATCTGGCCGCTCACGCGAAGGTTTTCGAGCTGGTTGAAAACCCCTCCAAGGCATTCGAAAACGTCCGTCTTCTCTTCCATGCGCTCGAAGCGGCACGCATGGGCGCGGTGCCCTTTATCTTCGGCTCGAGCCGCGAGGTCTACGGCGACATCATGCGTGCCACCACCGAGGAAAGCCACGCCGACTTCGTAGTGGCAGAGAGTCCCTATTCCGCATCGAAGATCGCGGGCGAAGCGTTTGTCTATTCGTACGGGCGCTGCTACGGTCTGAGGCACCTTGTCTTTCGCTTTTCAAACGTCTATGGACGTTTCGACAATGACCTCGAAAGACTCGAGCGCGTCGTACCGCTTTTCATTAAGCGCATGATCGAGGACCAGCCTCTGACTATCTACGGGCCGGAAAAGATCCTTGATTTTACCTATGTTGATGACTGTGTCGCGGGCATCGCCGCCGGAATTGAGCGCCTGGTAGCTGGTACGGTTTCCAATGAAACCTTTAACCTCGCCTCCGGCAGGGGCTACACGCTCTCAGCGCTTGTGGAGATAATCGGCGAGGCGATCGGCAAGAAGGGGCAGGTCACTTTTGAGCCCACAAGGCCCGGCGAGGTCACCCGTTACGTCGCAGACATCTCAAAGGCGCGCCGCCTTCTGGGATACCAGCCCAAAACGACACTGGAAAAGGGTGTGTTGAAAGAGATAGAATGGGCGCGCGCCATGCAGAGCAGCTGAAGTCAACGCGTCGAAAAGACGATGCCGGCAGCCTTTGATTCTCTTGCATGAAACGTTTGCAGAGGGCTTGACTTGCTGCAATGGCGCAGCGGCGTAGAGCGTTGTAAAGGCCTCCCGCTCGGGAGGTGAAAATCCACAACACCATGGAGGGCAAATGATGCCGTATAACCTTATCCCTGTGCCCCACGACCTCAAACCAGCCCGCTCGGGCTTGGCATCTGCAAATGGCGCGACAATACATGTGGAGGCCGAGGCCGATACTGCCGCGGATTTTCTCACAGCAGCCGTGTTTGAGCGGACCGGCTTTGGCCTTGAGATATCCCATAAGCGCGCTGCGAAGCTGGGCCTGTGGATTGCGCGCAGCGACAAGCCCACGCGCCTCATCGAAAAGGCGCGGCGCAGCTTCAGCAGGGTTGAATCCACGCCGGAAAGCTACTGTCTTGCAATCAACTCTACCGGCCTTGCTGCCGCAGCCGGCGATGAGGCAGGACTTTTTTACGCTGCTGCCACGGCCGCGCAGCTCCTTGATACCAGAAAGGGGCGCCCGTTCTGGCCTTCATGCACGATCATCGACAAGCCTGAAACCTCCTTCAGGGGCGTTCATATCGATCTGAAGCACCACATGGACAGGCTCGAATACCTCTGGGAGCTTGTACCCCGTCTTGCCTCACTGAAGATAAATGCACTTGTTCTGGAGATCGAGGACAAATTTCTGTACAAGCGTCGCGGGGAAATCTCCGCGCCGGTGGGATTTTCGCAGGGCCAGCTAAAGGAGTTTGTCAGGCAGTGCGGCAGGTATCATATCGAGTTTGTGCCGCTCGTGCAGGGGCTCGGCCATGCCAGCTACATCCTCAAGCATTCGCAATATGCGCATCTCAGGGAGAAGCAGGGCGACTTCGCGGAGTTCTGCCCGCAGGCGGAAGGCACGTACGAGGTCCTCTTCGACCTCTATGAGGAGATTGCCGAGGCGACTGAGGGTACGAAATATTTTCACATAGGCGGCGATGAGGCGTGGCTTGTCGGATCGTGTCCGAAATGTCGCCGCGAGGTCGAGGAGGTCGGCAAGTTCGCCCTCTTCAAGCGGTGGCTTGATCGCTGCAGCGAAAAGATAAAGGCTCTGGGCCGCATACCGATGGTCTGGGATGATATGCTTATAAAGCACGCTGGTGAGGACTACTCGGTCATCTCCGATGAGCTTTTCTACGTGCGATGGAACTACCGCCCGAATGCCGCTGAAATCTGCGCGGCACACATCGAGCGATACAGAGAGGCCGGGCTTCGCGTGATACTCGCTTCATCGGCCGAGAGCGGCCACCCCTATCTGCCAGGCTACATGGACCACTTTTCGAATATCGACGGTTTCGGTAAGGCCGCTGCGGCCGCCGGTCTGGAGGGCACGCTCGCAACGACATGGGAAGACTCAGGCCAGCACAGTGAAGGCTACTGGCCGGGTCTTGCCGGTGCGGCCCAGGCGGCATGGAACCCGTCTGTCGACCTCGACTACGACTTTATGCGTGAATTTACGAAAGTCTTTCATAACTGCCATGACGGTACGCTCGCCTCGGTCTACGCAGACCTCGGCGCTCTGGCACCCGGCTGCTTTTCGCTGCTGAGCCCGAAGAGCGCATACGATTCTGAAGAAACTTACGGTGTCCCCTCGCTGATGCCGCGCCCGTCGGGAGAGCGCTGGCGCGACTTTCACGCGTCACGCATGAGCCAGGCGTATAAGATCAATGCCCTGCTCGGCAACGCCCACCGAGTGCTCTCATCAGAGATACTCGACGCCCGCCGTCAAAACAGATACGCCCTGGAGGTGGTACTGGCGACGGTACGGATAATGAAGGCGCGTGCAGAGCTTTTCTTTGCGCTTTGCGAGGCGGAAACGGCCATTGAGGCCGCTTACGCATCGACAGCCTCGGGCGATGCTCTCAAGGCGGCAGGCCTCCTGGAGGCTGCCGGCTTGCGTGTCGATGCGGCCCTGAGGGCAGGAGAAGATGCCCTGCGAAGACTGGAAGCACTCTGGCAGAAGACTCGTCTGCCGCAGGACATGTCCCTGCTCACCACACCCGGCGTCAAGTATGTGCATGACTATCGCAACTACCGCCACCTTGCCGCGAAAACAAAGGACCTCGGCTATCTTCTCTTTGTGGAGCGGCGAATGGGTGCGGACGAGTTTGCCCGGCAGCTCTGCGAGGGAGCGGCCGCACTGGCCAAATCAGGTAAGTGGCCATGGGCGTAAATGCGCGAATCACCATTCTCGGCACCGCATCCGGTATATCAATGCCAGGCCGCGGACATGCCTCAGTGGCGCTGGAGGCTGGCGACGGACTGTACTTTTTCGATCTTGGCGAGCCCGTAGGAAGGGCTATGCTGGAGGCGCGCCTGCCCATTGAAAAGCTGCGCGCGGCCTTTGTGTCGCACATGCACAGCGATCACTCCGGCGGCATTTTGCAGTTTGTGAAGAATCTGCACCTTTACCGCAATCACCCCGACTACCTCCCGCAGGTCGAGAGTTTTGTGCTGGCACTGCCATCTGAGGCAATAGGGCCGGTCAGGGACTTCATGGCAGCCTGCTACATGTTTGCTGAGCGCATGGACGTACACGTGGACTGCCTGCCTGTAGAGGTCGGGCTGGTCTACAGCGACGAGTTTCTGTCGGTGCGCGCACATCCTACCGGCCATCTGGCAGGGTACAAGGAGTTTGTGGCCAGGCACAGCGGGTATTCATTTCTGCGCTGCCAGGCCTTTTCCTATGAAATCACCATTGCAAATAGCCGGCCGACTCACACTGATGCGCTAAGAAAGACCGCAGGCGCGCGCATCGTTTACAGCGGTGATCTGGCCGGCGTAGATGATATAATACCGGTCGCCCGGGGTGCCGACTGCCTGGTGCTGGAGTTCGGCCATCTGCTGCCCCTGGGAGAAAACCTTAAACGCCTGCGGTCTCTTGATATAGGCAGTGTTGTATTGACGCATATTTTCCCGGATTACAACGACAGGGCATCCGAGCTTCAGGAGATCGCCGACGAGGCGTTGCCGGGGGTCGTCAAGGTGGCGGCCGATGGAGACGTTGTGGAGGTAAAGGGGCGTTTGCGCGGGGATAGTACCGGCCCGCACCCATGAAAAGGCAGGCACGTCGGCGAATGTGGCGCATTCTGTCGCGGTGTATTTGCTGATCCGGCGCAGGTACATGTGCTGCGCTGAATATGAGCGGCCTATTTGCTGTGGAGGTGCGGTATGGCTATGGCATATCTTAAGATATGGGTCGGCGTAGGTAAAGAAAGGGCGGTTCGAGACGCGCTCAGGGGCCTGCAGGACATCATGAGAGCGGATATTACCACCGGAGAGCAGGACGTCATTGCACTCATCCAGGCGCCTGACTACACAGCTCTCCTCGAGGCTATCCTGACCAGGGTACGCTCGATAGAGGGAGTGGAAAGGACAGAGACCAACCTTGTCCTCGACTGATCTTACCGGACGAAACACGCGCGATCGGACCGCAGGCTCTACTGGTGCGCACGATGGGCCATCGGCTCCGGAGCGGCTGCGCAACTCGGTCAAGGGCGGGCTTGTGGCACTCCTGGTGCTTGTGATCTTTGTCACCATAGCTCTCTTTCGCCGCGAAGAACCTCGCCCTTTAGATACCGCAATCAAGGGCCCTGAAGATTTTTACAACCTTTTACGCCTGACTTTGACTGCCATGGTTGCGTGCGCGGCAGGAGCCATCATCCACCGACAGACGTCTTCGCGGCCCCTTGTGCTAGCACTTGCACTCGGGCTTCTCTTTGTGGAGCTTGACTCCACAAGCATTATTGAGTCAGTTGCCGTCCCTGCCGGGCGGCTGCCTTCTCAGGAGTTTCTGGTCAGGCTGTCTCGGGCACAGCAGGAGGGTTGGCCCGGGATGAGCCCCGCCAGGAGGGAAACGATGGAGCAAGCGGCCGGCGGCGTCATGGAAGGCGTTGCGGAGCTCACGCGCCAGAGGCGCTTGCTCTATTGCATATACTATGCATCTTACCTTTTCTGGAGCTTTACAATAATATATGCCGGCTATATGGGCAGGTTCGCTGTCGACAGGTTGCTGGATCGGGCCGCGCCTCCGGGATCTGCCTCAGGAGAAGCCAGGAGTGTCGAGGTTTATAGTGAAAGTCGCGAGTCCGCCCTCTACGTGGCTGAAAATGCGGGCATAGGCCTCCTCGCCGGCATCGCCTCCGGCGTGACGGCAATAGTCCTTGCGAGCTTTCTTGCAGTGTGGGGACCCAGTGGGAGGGGTTTCGTTCGTGAAATCGGCCTGCCCGAGCTGAGCGAGCGCATAAGAGTGTCGGAGTGGGAAAACACACGGCATACGGGTGCCGGTGAGCCGGCTGGTGATTGGCGCGCGGCGGGCGAAGGCCTCATGACGGAAACAGGTACCGACCGCCTGCGGAGGCTTCGGTTCTATGCAGCGCTTCTGGTGATAACATTTTTCGTGACAGCGTACATCACGGCGCTCATACTGCGGCCTCGAACCAGCACATGGGTGGCCTGTGGAGCGATAGTGGGGGTTATGATGCTCCCAGCCGTGGGGGTGGTCATGTCACACGAGCCGGCTCTATTCGCATGGGGATTTCGGCTGATGGAGCTCTCGCCCTTTATGATTACGGGCCTGGCGGTTTCAGCGGCACTTGTAGGGGACTGGTGCGGCCAGGAGGTCTTATCACGCATTCGTGATAAGACAAGCGCACCGGTGATGAGACCCCTGTGACGCTTCGCACAGCGCCACAAGCGCATGCACACGGCCAACCAGACGACGAGGCGCGCAGGCACCTACAGCTCGAAGCAGTTTACCTCATGGCTGCATCGGTAGATGTCAGCGCCAGATCCACTCGGACGAAACCAGCGAGACTGGCTCCAGAGTGACTTGAAATCCGTCACCGGGCCTGTAGTAAACGGACTTGTATGTCCTGTACAAGGCCTTGACCTGGCCATCCTCGAGAGTCCTGGTCACGAAATCGCCCGTCAGACCCGACACGTACACCGTAAGGGTATTTGCCGCAGTGTCCACCGTCTCAAAGATCGCCACGCCGCGCTTGGTTTCTCCGGGCCGAATAGGCCCCTTCATGCTGCGGAACGGCTTCAACTCGTGCAACGACCTGGCATTTATGCGTGCGAAGACATCCGGCCGCGAAACAGCGCGCCTGATCCGCGCCTCGTTGGTCTCTATCTCGAAGGCCGGGTGAAAATCTATTTCGGTGTCAGTGTTGTTTGTCACCTCGTAAATGACATAGGTGTAGGATCTGAGATCCATGTCTTCGCGGATCTCGATGACCCGAGGAGGCCTGCCTTTGTAGTCCAGCTCCCAGCTGTCAAGGCGCATAAGGCGCTGGGCATGCACATAGGCACCGGCGGTCAAGACCGCCAGAACGGCAAGAAAACTTAAAGCCTTACGCAACACTGGCCTTCCTCCTTCTCATCTGCCTGTAGTTTCCTATGGCACCGGTCGGACACTCGCCGACACACTTGCCGCAGCTGATGCACTTTTCGTAGTCTATGATCGCGAGAAACTCCTTTATCTCGATCGCATCCACCGGGCAGATCTTCGCGCAGCGCCCGCAGGCGATGCAGGCCCGCCGGCAGTTCTTGCGAGCTACGCCGCCCTTGTCACGGCTGCAGCACTGAATATGCACAAAGCTGGTACTCTTTTCAACACTAATTATGTCTTTTGGGCAAACTCTTGCACATACCCCGCAAGCCGTGCACTTTTCCTCGATGATGATCGGCAGTCCCTCAGGCGACATCACGATCGCATCAAAGGGGCACTCCCTGGCGCAGGTGCCCAAGCCCAGGCATGCGTATTCGCAGTCATAAATCCTGTCTCTGACGAGCAACGCCGCCTTGCAGTCCTTTATACCGTGGTAGTCGACCGATTGTTTCGCCTCGCTGCGGTTGCAGTGGACTATGGCGAAGGCCCCTTCCTGATCTTCCACCTCCACGCCCAGAATGTCTGCCAGCTGACTGGAGAGCTCAGCACCGCCCGGTGCACAGAGGTTCGCCGGCACCTTGCCTGCAGCCAGGGCCTCAGCATAAGCGGCACACCCGGCCAGGCCGCAGGCGCCGCAGTTGGCCCCCGGCAGCAGCTCCAGTATCTCCTGGGTCAGGGGATCACGATGTACTGCCAGCTTGGCGTTTGCAAGGGCAAGGCCGATGGCAAATATCACGCCCAGCCCGCCCAGCGCCACAACCGATGCTATTACAAGGCCTGACAAACCGCCACCTCTTTTCAGCAGACACGCAGATCGGCCACCTCAGAAATCTCAAGGCACCGTTATCAACCCGCCGAAACCTGTAAACGCAAGCGCCATCAGCGCCGTCGCCACCAGCGCGATCGGTATACCCTTGACCGCCTCCGGCAGGTCCAGAACCTCGAGCCTCTCCCGTATCCCGCTCATCAATATCATCACCACCAGAAACCCCAGCCCCGCGCAGAAACCCTGGAAGACCGCCGCCGGAAACGTCAGCACCTCCTCGGTCGCCGTCGTATTCAGAAGCGCAACTCCGAGTACCGCACAGTTGGTCGTGATGAGCGGCAGAAATATCCCCAGAGACTGGTACAGCGCAGGCACGCTCTTTTTGAGAAACATCTCCACTAACTGTACAAGCGTCGCTATCACTAATATATACGAAATAGTCCGCAAGACCGGCTCGAGAGAAGTTTCCGGACCTATGAACCGGACAAATATGTTGGCCCCGGTAACCGAGTGCGCCAGCAGCACATAACGGTGGATCAGCCACGTAACCGCCGAAGCCAGCGTCATCACAAAAGTGACCGCCATGCCCATGCCGAATGCGCTGTCGGTACGCTTGGTCACCCCTATGAAGGGGCACAGCCCCAGAAACCGCGCCAGCACGAAGTTCGAAACAAAGACCATCGATATCAGGATGGCGAAAAACGAGCCCATGTCTACCGTGTATTCCTGCATCAGGCGGATTCCTTTTTCAGCTCCGTCGATGTGACAGGCCGCTCGATCTCAAACGCGTGGGGCATGACCTGCCTGCGCGCGCGCAGGGCGTTGAAAAAGGCCAGCAGCAGCCCCATCACAAGAAACGCGCCGGGCGCCATCACCATTATATATGCGGGCTGATAGCCCCTGGCAATCTGAAGCCCCAGAAGAGTGCCGGAGCCGGTCAGTTCTCTGACTCCCGATATCAAAAGCAGTGCCAGCAGAAAACCCAGGCCCGTGCCGAGACCATCAACGAGACTGCGCACTACCGAGTGCTTGGCCGCATAGGCCTCAGCCCTGCCGAGAATGACGCAGTTTACCACTATGAGCGGTATGAATATCCCGAGTGCGCGGTTTATCCCCTCTGGAAGGTACGCCTGCATCGTCAGGTCAGCCATAGTCACAAAGCTTGCTATCACCACGATAAAGCAGGGGATGCGTATCTCCTGGGGTATCACGCGGCGCAGACATGAGATAATGATGTTCGAACAGACCAGCACCGACGTTGTAGCGACCGCCATCCAGAAGCCATTTACCAGGCTGACAGTCACCGCAAGTGTCGGACACAGGCCCAGCACGAGCACAAAGACGGGGTTTTCCTTTAATATGCCCCTTGTAAACTCCTTGAAGTGATCCACGCGCATCCTTTCTGCGTTGCCGCGTGCCCGACAGCGAGACATTATAGTGCCGCTCTGCGTTTAAGTCAACGTAAAGCCGGTAGTAGGCACCATCAAATAGAGGAACGGTAAGTCTATGACACAAGCTGTTTGCTGACAATCGTTTATAGAAGCCAACGGTCTTAAAGAGCACTCAGCTCCAACGCCTGCGCATCCGCCGGTGCCACCCACCCCGGCGTAAGGCCGACCTGAGACGACGCTGACAACATCCGCCTCACCGGTACCGGCCTCATTTTCTGTATACCGATTTGGGGTGGAGGTTGATTTCAATACCGAAGAAATTTGCCTTCAGGCGCTTGCCTTCGGAGCACCTTTCTGTAGTATTCGTATTTTCCGCTATGGAATCGCCCTCTGGGCGCGTCCAAACCCCTGGTCTGAAAGGAGAGTCCCTGTGAACGCACCGAAGCCGAGGTTTCCAGCCATCGACGCCCACACGCACATTGAGCTCGACGGCGCCGAAGTAGCCATCGATACCATGGACGCGGTTGGCCTGGATGCAATGGTAAATCTCACTGCTGGAACGGTACTTGACTTCCAGGAGGGCCAGAAGGTCTTCGGCGGCAAGCATGCCGACCGATTTGCATGGTGTGTGAAGCTGGATTTTGAAAACCTGGACGACCCGGCCTGGGGCAAGACGCAGGCCGATGGCCTCGAGGCCGCTGTGAAGGCCGGCGCATCGGCACTGAAGGAGGTCAAGCGGCTCGGCCTCGGGGCACGCTGGGAATCCGGCGAACTGCTCAAAATAGACGACCCGGTACTCGATCCCGTGTGGGAGCGCTGCGCAAAACTGGGAGTGCCGATGTTTATCCACACGTCTGACCCGCTTGCCTTTCACCAGCCCCTTTCACAGACCAATGAGCGACTGACCGAGCTTCAGGCACATCCTGACTGGGTCTTCCAGAAGCCCGGTCTGCCGTCGAAGTACGAGCTTCTGGAGGCGCGAAACCGCGTGATAGAGCGCCATCCGAAGATGAAGTTTATCTGCGTGCACGTCGCAAACTTCCCCGAAGATCCTGTCACGGTCGCTCTCTGGCTGGAGAAATACCCCAACATGTATATCGACACGTCCGCACGATTTGTCGAGATGGGAAGGCACCACCCGGAGATGATGCACAACTTCTTTGTAAGATTCCAGGATCGCATACTCTTCGGGACCGACACCGGCATCTCCTCAGAACACATAATGCTCGGCGTACGGATGCCTTCGGACGAGGAGTTCTTCAAACGGGAGGATTTCAAAGAGCAGTTTCTTTACCCCTACTTCTCCTCAATGTATCGATATCTCGAAACGGACGACTACTACATCCCGTCATCCACCCCGATCCAGGGTAACTGGCCGCTGCACGGGATCGCGCTGCCGGACGATGTCCTGAAGAAAATCTATATCGAAAACGCCAGGCGCATTCTTCCGGGCCTGTAAGGGGCACGTGCAGTGGTGCGTATCTGAGAAAGTCGCAGAAGTCTTCGGCTGAATGGCGCGCTCTATACGGGCGGCTTGTCCGCCAGGCACGTGACGCAGGATGGCGGCCACGGTCTTTGCCGGGGAAACAGGAGCGCTCGCTGCGGCTTTCGCAGGACGAGCGCTTCAGCCCTGCGTGAGGGCATCGAGAACCGCGCCGAGGTTTTCAAATACCAGGTGCGGTCGGTGCTCGTCAGGGGCCTTTTCGGCGTCTTCATGTGTAGACTCGCCGGAGAGCACCAGGACCGCAAGGACCCCGGCTGCGTGCCCCATGGCCATATCGGTGTAG
>SLPQ01000111.1 GCA_007131925.1 Candidatus Brocadiia bacterium
CGGGCACCACGCAGTTCCCCCCTAACCCTTTACCCGTCATAGGTTACGAAAAAAGCCGGGCGACCTTGGTCTGCCCGGCTTTACGTTAACACAATAGTGACGAAAAGTCACGCAAAAATCATTTGGCTCCCCGACGAGGACTCGAACCTCGAACCTAGTGGTTAACAGCCACCCGCTCTACCAATTGAGCTATCGGGGAGCACGGACTTGCGCTGTAAATTGTATATCAAGAAGGCTTTTCGTCAAGGGCAGAGATGACTTCCCAGCTATTCGCAGCCACTCATGCGGCAGGCATGGCAATCATTGCGGTCTCGAAGCGCTCCACGGTCTTTGAGCTGCGTCTTTGGCTGACCGGCAGCGTAAAGAAAAGCATTATCGTCTCCTGTAGAGCGGTGCAGCCTGCACAGATGGTACAAGAGCCTCGAGCACCGGATAGCGTTCATGGGCCCAAATGCCATACTCGGTGAGGTCGCTGGCGCTCTCCATGCCGCTTATATTGTGGAGTATCGTTATTCGCCCTAAGGTGTGAACTTCGGCAGTACGGCCGGTTTCCAGGAGAAATTCCGCAAAAACCGACGGACGCATGTGGTTTTTGAGCTTCTCATGCTCCGGCTGGACGTAAAGAACCACGGCAAACGATCCGGCATCAGGGACCCGCACGAGCGCTTGCTCGTAACGCGTAGTCCACACGCCGCCAAGCGGCACAGGCAGGGCCATGACATCCAGCTCTGTCAAATACATCAGCGAAAAGTCCACGCCATAGTCAGTAACGACATCATTGATCGCTTTGCTTTCGAGGACCTCGATGACCTGCTGATACTCTCGCGCACAGAAGTATTCCTCTGCATAAGGGTCCGAGCGGTGATATAGCGCAAGGGAGACGGCATTCACCGCCAGGAGAGCACCGAGGGCGGCCCCGGCCGCTCGCACGCCAAGACGCTGCCAGCCGCACGCTGCAAGCAGGACCAGAGCAAAATAGCCCAAATAAAGGTAGCGATGCTGCGGGTAGGCCGTCGGCGATGCCGCAACCATCACCCCAGCCACCAAGGGCATCACGCCCAGCGCGTCAAGCTCCCGGCCTCCCCCTTCCCGGGCACGCGCTATAATATACATTCCCGCCCCGACAGCGAGAAAGCCGGCGTTGACCGCCGCGGTCGCAGCCTTCAGCATAAGTGGCGCCGGGCCACCTATGCCAAGTACCGCGAAGGCCCTGCGCAGGACCACCAAAGCCCCCGGGCGCGTCCCTTGAAAAGCGGTCATCGAAAGTCGCATGAAAACGCCCGTTTGCGCCATGTGCACAAGGGAGGGCGCAAGGCCCGCCAATGCACCAAGGCAGAGCCCTGCCATGCCGGCCTTTGAGCACCGCGCGAAAGCAACCCACACCAGAAGCAGCAGCGAAATCCCCGCGGTCTGCGGGTTTGTCCAGAAGGCTATCCCAGCCAGCAGCCCAAGCAGAAGGCCTCTTTTGAAAGACAGCGCCTGCTGAGGCGCCGCGGCAAGGACCATACCGGCTGCGAGGGGCAGCGTTATGCCGTATCCACCCCTGGCGCGTGAGGTTATATCGCTGAAAAATGTCGGCGACAGGGCAAGCAGCATGGCGGCTGTCACCGCAGCAATGCGCTCCCCACGACGTGCAAAATAGATGTACACCAGGGCGACCGCCGTGCCGGTCGCCACGACAGACGGCATCCGTATAGAGATCGCACGCGCTCCAAAGACCGCGATAAACGGCGCGGCGATGATGTTTTCAAGCGTGCCCATGTACTCCTGCCCGTACCAGTACACCGTCGGGGGCAGTCCGTTGAGAAGATCCAGCCCCATCAGCCCGATTACCCCCTCGTCACCGGAGAGCCTCAGGGTAGCCGCGGCCATTAGGCGTACAAGAAGCGCGAACAGCCCAGTACACATCGCCAGGTATATGTCCGCTCTTTCGTAGGAGTGCCTGGGAAGGCCACAGAACGGCTTATGAGTTGTCAAGGCTTCGATTTTCGTCAAGGAAGTCCCCACCGATAAGAGGTGCGCAGACACACTCTCTGCCATCGCCCCTCAGGTGACTCATCAGCGGCAATCTATCGGATCCCGAGCCACTCGCGCGGCAAGCCGCCAAACAGCAGCTCTATGTCACGCTTGATTTCAGCAAGCGAGGGAGCCCAGCCCGAGTCGAAGAGGTCAAGGTACTTCTTGGCGAGCACTTCGCCGATGACCCTGCGCGCATGCGCCCATTTGTAGACGAGCTGGTCAACCACACGCGCATCGGAGTGCTGCGGCACAAACGACAGCCCAAGAAGCTCAGCACGCTCGGCGGTGATTTCTGCTACTATGGAGGGGGTATTCACAAACCACCAGCAGCCGAAGACAGCGAGGTTCGCAAACTTACGCGCCATGACGGCCAGCTCGTGCTGGTTTTCCCGTGAAAGCATAGTAACCATGAAGCGTATATCCGGAAACTCCCTGCACAGGCGTCCCACTGCAGAGACATCGGCGCGCGCGAGCGTGTCCCCGGCCTTCTTGAGCGCCGGGTTTATGCGGCGGTTTACACCTATCATGAGGGCAAAGGGTATGCCGGCCTCCCGACAGGCGGGTATGACAGACTCGCGCATGACCCGTCCCGGCACCGAGTCATCAGGCCACGAAAAGTCCGGCGGAAACGACGCCGCAGCATATCGAGCGCCGGTCCGGCCGATCCAGTCCGCCAGAAAACGCCTCGCTTCATGCGCGCTCTTGCCGGTGAAGTCCGGTGCAATGGCATAGCCCCACTCGCCAAGCATATTCCAGGATGTCTCAAGATGCATGATGAGGTGATCGATTCTCAGGCCGGCCAGAAATCTCTCGTCGCGAGGCCTCTCTTCAAACCACACCGGCCGCTCATCGTCATCAAAGGGGTCGTTTGTCATGACCACGTGCGAAATGCCGGCGATGTCGAGCGTGCGATCAATATGCTCAGACGCGCTCATCGCCGCCGCGAAGCGCCTTAATCCATCGAGCCCCTCGCGCCTTGCGTCGAGGCCGTACCCTGTCGCGGCCGTGATGACACCACGCGTCGCTTCGCTGAGCGGGGAGCGCCTGACAAAGAGCTCGTCCCAGACAAGAGCGGCCTGCCGTTCTTTAGAGAGGCGGTAAAAGCGTTCCGCGGACACGTCTGAAACACGCAACACCTCGCTTATGAGGTAATGATACGTCAAGAGGTCGTCTACGCCGCGCAAAATAAGGCCCTCAAAACGAACGTCATAAAGGTGCGTGTGCAGATCCACCACCTTTACCTCAGAAACCGCTCGAGTGACCGTCGCGGCAATTTCTTCGCGGGCAAGCGCCCGGTCGCCTGCAGATCGTGACTGGCCCATCTCGTGCCCCCGACAAACACGCCTTAGTACGGCCTCAAGCGCCGAAGATCAGCGCCCTTGACCTGTAATCGTCATCGAGGCGGTTCAAACTTCACAAAGGACATGACCCGGCTTTCGATGCGAGTGGCTGAGAGATGCCAGTTGTGAAGGGGGCGCCTCCAGACAGGCACCCGTCAACCTGCGCGGACAAAGGACTCTTTACGAGGTTAATAGAAGCCCGCCGGAGCCATGCTACGCCCGCTAATGCACCTTTGTGCACTCCCCGCAAGCCATGCCTGCCACGGCAGCAGAAATGCTGCATCGACGAGATGCCATGCATCACTCGGCAGTCCTCGCGACGCGAAACCCAGTGTGGCCGTATGTATGCTTCGGTGCGAAGGCGTCTCGCCAGGCCGACCTGCACAGGCGAGCAATGGTGCCCCAGCTGCCGCCGCGCCTTACGCGAAATGTCCCCGATGCAGGCCCCTGAGGGTCGATACGTTCGGCGGCCTCATAGGAGGCAATGTAGTCCGCACACCACTCCCAGGCATTTCCATGCATATCGTAGAGGCCCCAGGCGTTGGGTTTCTTCCCACCCACGGGATGCATCCTGCCGCCACTGTTACCATCATACCAGGCATAGTCACCGAGCAGCTCATGGCTGTCCCCGAAATGGTACCGGGTAGTACTGCCGGCACGACAGGCATACTCCCACTCGGCCTCTGTAGGAAGGCGCAGGCCGTCACCGGCCTTTGAAAGAAACTCCTGGCATTCGTACCACGTCATCTGGTTAACTGGATTGTCATCGCCCCGGAACCTGCTCGGATTTGTGTCCATAAGTGTAAGCCACTGCTCTTGAGTTACCTCGTACCTGCCGAGGTAAAAGGGTTTTGAAATCACTACGCGGTGCTGCGGGCCCTCGTTTTCTCTGCGGCCCGCCTCGTCCTCAGGCGAGCCCATGAGAAAGTCGCCCGCCGGTATGAAAACCAGTTCGATGCCAGTCTTTTCGTGGACTATGTGGCCGGCCCAGCCGGTCTCAGTATAACGTTCGGAGCGTGCCCCCGGCGCTGGACGAAAGCCATCAGGCACACGAAGGCTTACGTCCGGCGCGGCCACCGGACCACCACATGCCGCCGAGACGACAGCCAGCACCGACGCCAATATAAAATCGCGCCCTATAAGAGGGCCGCGAGCGCTCCTTTCACCCATTATGAATCCTCCATAAAGGGCACCTGAGCACACTTTGTGGCCAGAGCCTCACAAGGCCTCTGTCATGGCTCCAGCACGGCGACACTCTTGCTGAGCGACGGGCCGCGGGCGAGCCGCGACCCTGCGCTCAATTTGCGATCAGCGGCGTTGTTGCCCTGTCAGGGCAGTATCTCACCATACTGCGGCATTACCTCCCTCTGGGTAAACTCATCGAGCCTGCGCAAAGTGTCTAATATGTTTGGAACATCCATATGCTCGATGACAGCCTTGATCTGCTCAACTCCCTCGGCTGCTCGCTCCTCACGCTCCTGGGGCGAAAGCTCCGTGGTAGGAAACCATCCGTGCTGAGTCTCATCATCGAAAAACCACCCGGCGTATGCCCCTGATGCATGGATATCAGCCACCGGCTGGGGGAATGGCTCTCTGCGGACCGCGACGGGGTAAGGATGAACATCATCGAGCGCGCCGATTATCGAATAGGCGCCCCACATCATCACGTTGAAACTGGCAGCTATGCCGCTGTCCCTTGCACTTGAAAACCGGGTAAGAAGATCTACGTAACCGATCGGACATTTCGTCTCATCAAAAAACTCCCGCACCAGCGGCATTGCAGTCACAAGCGAAGGCCCGTGAGCGGTCAGCAGCACCTGCCTCCTGAAGCCCTGCCGCATCAGAGACCTGCAGATCTCCATCAGGTACGCCTTCCCCGCCGAAGGGCTGATGTGCACCGTGCCCTCCCCTATCGCAGTGCCGCCGGGATAAAAGTATGCCATGTGCGGCAACACAAGACCGTCCGTCTGCTTTGCCATTTCAACGGCATACCCCAGCGGCAGGACATACTCGCAATCAACCGGCATCACACCATGGATTTCGACAGTGCCGACAGGGATAAAGAGTACGTCGTTACGCTTCAGATAGTCCCTGATCTCGAAATCATTGAGCCTCGTCAGATACCTGGTGCGCATGTTTTGCATTGCTGCCTCCCTTTGTCCCGTTGCGGCGCCTTCGCCTGCTGCCGTCCCATCCTGCCCTGCAAGGGCCGAGATTCCTTGAGCAAGGGGGCCCGCCGTAATACCGGCCGTCATCGCCCCTTTTACGACATCACGCCGTGTCACACCCATAAGCTCCTCCTTTCAAACGGTTAACACGCCACCTTCTGAGAGTTTGTGACCAAGCCTGTAAGGGACCATCGCAAATCTTGGTCATCTGCGTACGCTGCCAGAATGCAGGAGCCGCCAATTGCCTTGACTCTGCACAGGCATTTTTCAGGCAGCATAATAGGCTTGTAAAAGTGAGTCAACACAAAAGTCCCGGAAATGCCGCCGGAGGTCAAAATGGCGGCAGACCCGTAAAACAGGCGTGGCGGCATAGTCCGAATTTCACGCTTTCAGCCCTACAGGACGGTTGATCAATCCTCAGAGTCACCACAGCGCGCAAGATGCGGCGTGAAGGACGCTTCAGAGCTTACTCTCAGGACGGCCGACTCTCACAGCGCCCGGTCTTATGGCTTTGAAACCACGGCGACGCTTTCGGCAATTGCCTGGTCGAGCACCTCGATCCCCTCCCTGACGGCATCCTCGGTGACAACCAGCGGCGGAGCGATCTTGACGGTCGCACCGCCAAAGCCGACCGGCGCAAACATCAGCAGGCCCTTGCGGAAGGCGCGATTGGTAATCTCAAAGGCAAGTGAGGCGTCTGGCTCCCTGGTACCGGGCTTGACCATGTGAAGGCCGGCGACGAGCCCCTTACCATGGTGCGCACCGACGATCTCTGAATACTTCTCGGCCAACCCAGCCAGCCCCTCGTTTAGGACGTCTCCCATCCGCTGGGCATTGCCTGCGAGGTCGTTATCCAGCATATAGTCGATATTCGCAAGCGCGGCGGCACAGCAAATGGGGTTGCCGGTGTGCGTGGATGTCATCTCTCCGGGGCCATATATGTCCATGATGGCCGACTTGCCGATGACAGCCGAGAGCGGCAGTGAGCTGGTTATGCCCTTGCCGCAGCAGACCAGGTCAGGCACAATGCCGTAATGCTCGTATGCGAAGAGCTTTCCAGTGCGACCGAAGCAAGCCTGCACCTCGTCGCTGATGAGTACTATGTCGTTGTTGTCGCACCACTTGCGCAGGGACTGCATGAAGGCCGCAGGGGCAAATGACGCTCCACCGCCCTGGTATGCCTCAGTGATGACGCCGGCAACTTCCCCGCCCGTCACACCTTTGTCGGCAAGCTGCTTTTCGAAAAACTCAAAGCTCGTGTTTTCGCATCTGAAGCCGTCCGGATACTCCACCTGCACAAAGGTGGGGTCGATCTCGACGATCCATTCCTTCAGGCCCGGTACGCCGCCGGCAAGCTGTGCGCCCATCGTGCGCCCGTGGAAGGCACGCTCGAAAGAGACGATCTTTATCTTCTTTTTGCCGCCGACCTTCACACCGTATGTACGCGCAAGCTTGATGGCGTTTTCGGTCGTCTCGCTGCCGGTCGTAAGTATAAAGACCTTGTCAAACGCAGCGTCGCTTATATCCAGCAGGCGCTCGGCAAGGCGCGAGCGGATCTCAGATGGAAAACAGTAATTGTGCAGCAGGTGTGTCTTGGCCTGGGCTATGATCGCATCAACAATCATCGGGTTCGCGTGACCGGCATTCGTAACAAGCACGCCGCTCGACCAGTCAAGCCACTTGTTGCCCCAACGGTCGAAAACATTCATCCCCTCAGCTCTGTCCCACACCACCGGGGGCTGACCGGTCATGGAAACAGGCTCACACTTGCGCAGCCTCTCGAGGATGGGAAGGGACTCGGGCACCGGAAGCTTTGTTGCAATCCGACGATGCCTGGTCTCTATGCTTTCGGTGTCCCGCGGCGTAAGGTCATAGCCCATGCCCATATCGCTTGCTCCTTTCAAGTCTTGTTGTGCAGGTCGCTCTGTTTATTTTCGGCAACGACGCCTTCCGACGCCTTTTATGGCCAGAATCGGACCTGTCATTCTAACGTAGGACACGGCCGCCCGCAAGAGTCAGCCCTTAGCGACGCCCTGAGCACCTGCGTGATGTAACGCTGCCAGGCATCTTCTGTGCGTGCGCACGGCCGGCGCAGCTCTCAAGCCTTGCCATGCGTGGCATAGCCCTCGCGCAGTGCGACTGCTTTACGAGCCGGCCAGGGCGCGCAGGAGCTTGATGTCTGCTGTCATACCGGCGATGGCGCGATCCAGGTCAAACTGCTCATTTTCCCCCGGCAGGCTGTCCGTGCAAAATTCCACCGTAACTGTGCCGTCGTAGCCACGCAGGACAAGCTCCTTTATGACTGCTTCGGCCTTCTCCGGAAAACGGGATGTGCGGCTGACGTGCACGTGAGAAACCCACGGATAGATCAGATCAAGCTCATCGGATGGCGCCCCTCCCATCTGCTGGTAGTTCAGGCGCACTGAGGGCTCATCAAGCTCCTCCATGAGTCGCCGGCAGGATTCCGGGGTGTCGGCCAGCTGATCGCCGTGAGTTTCGACTACGAAGGTCACACCTGTGCCGTCGTACATGCGCGCGAGTTCGTTCATCCCTTTTAGTGCACGCTGCCAGTTCTGCTCGGTAGCCTCGGCGGATGCGGGCGCACCCGTGAAGACGCGAATCCTGTTGCAATTGAATATATCCTTTATGCGAAGGTACTCATGCGCGTCCCCAAGGGATTTCTCTACGGCCTCGTCCGAAGAGGAAAAATCCCAGTACGGCGCAAGCATCTCCACCTTCTGGGAGGATGCTTTGATCGCGCCGGCAAGCGCCTCCACCTCAGCCTCTCCGAGGTTTTCCAGGTGCCTTCCCCACAGCTCGATGCCGTCTGCCCCTACATCAGCCAGCTTGTCCACAAAATCGACCAGCGGCGTGTTTCGCACGGCGCGCTCTTCGGCCGTACCCCACTTGACCTCCGGGTACGAGATGGTCCCCTGCAAGAAGTGCATCAGCTGCCCCTTTCTCTATCACAGGCTCGATGATCTGAAATGCCTGCCACACATTCTACGCGCAGGGAGCGGCTGGGCAAGCGCCCTGCAATGCGCTTTTTTTTCTTTGACGCGCCGCAGGGCTGCGGTAAATTGAGTCTCCCGATGGATTCATGCGGCAGATGGCCGCGCCGATCGAGAGGAAGGAGTCTGAAAAATGAAATATGGTTTTTTTACAACGTTCGCGCCGGAGTGCACATTTGAAGAGGCCTGCGCGATTGCCAAGGAGGTCGGCTATGATGGTATCCAGCCCAGGATAGTCGACTCAAACACGTTCGATCCCGCCAAGCCGCTCAACCCCTGGGGCAACAACAAGCACGGCATCCTCGAACAGGACTTTTTCGCCGATCCCAAGGGCGTCTTGAAGCCCGTATGGGATAACGGCCTCGAAGTGGCCTCGGTAGCCTCATACGCGAGCCTGACGGACCTTGACCGCGCCGAGAAGCTCGTCACAGCCTGCGGGCAGGCCGACATATCCAACATGCGCATCGCACCCCTGCTGCCGGATGCCGAGCCGCTGGTTTTCGATGCCGACAAGGTGATCGTGGAGACCCAGAAGAGACTTAAAGACCTTCTGCCAACCAGCCGTGCCGCTGGCGTCAGGCTCTGCTTTGAGCTCCATCCGGGCGGCATCTGCGCATCGGCAAGCGCTGCCATGCGCTTTCTCGACTGCATGGACCCGAATGATGTAGGCATTCTCTATGACCCGGGCAATCTCGTCGGCGAGGGTTATGAAAAGCCCCGCATGGCCGTCTCCATCATGGGTAGTTACCTTGCCGAGATTCACATGAAAAATGCCCGCTGGGTCGAGGCAGCCAAAGGCCCAGACGGCGAGGCAAGCTGGAAGACGGAGTCCTGCGCCATCGAAAGAGGCACCTATCCGATAGCGGATCTTTTCGAGGTGCTCGCAAAGATAGACTACAAGGGCTGGATAGTCGAAGAGGGCCACGAGGAAGGCGTCTCAACCAGAGACCGGATCGACAACGTGCTGAAGTGGTGCAAACTCTGGCAGAGCCGCGCCGCGCAGAAGTAGCGCGGCATTGCCGGTGGGCACGACGAGATTGCAAAGGGGCGTCCGCCCGGACGCCCTTTTTTTTTGGGCTGGCACGGCATAAAGCCTCTACGGAAGGTCTGGCTCACAAAGGCCCTTCACAAGGCTTGACACCTCAACCGGCTCACCCGTTTCCATCGAGCGATTGGCGGCGATGCCGGCCAATATCGACCACGCGCCTGCACGGTGGTCGGCCCGCCTGCCGAGCGGGTCAGGCCCCGGCCGCTCGGCGAAGATATCGTCAAGGAGCGGCTCGTCACCACCCCCATGGCCACCCTCGGCCCGTAAGACCGGTATATCCCTGCGCGAGGCAAAGTGCGGATAGAGCGTAATCGTAGTGGCTCCCGCCTTCATCTGGCCGGGCGTGGTCCCGTCGCCCGAGACATACACAGTCTCCTGGCAATCATGCTCCAGCCTTCCCTTTGTGCCGTTAAATGCGACGCGGTAGCCCTCCCACGGCAGAAACGAATTGAGCGAATAGGACATTATCACACCGCTCTTGAAGCGCACCACCAGGCACATAGTATCCTCGATGTCGATTGCAGATGAAAATACGCACCTGTCGCGAAAATAGCCGTCATGCTTTTCATGGTCGAGGTAAAGTGCCTTGAGACTCTCGTTGGCGGAGATGTCCAGAAAGAACCTGCAGCGATCCCTCATGTGGCAGTCTTGACATCTGTGGCCGTGGACTGTAAGGCTGTAGGAGGCGGCCTGCTCTTCGGTGTAAAACTCTCGCTTTCCCGCCGCATAAACGGTGTGCGGTACGCTGTCAAGCCACCAGTTTGCAAGGTCGAAGTGGTGGGTGGCTTTGTGAACCATGAGGCCCCCGGAGCTTTCCTTGTGGCGATGCCATCTCCTGTAATAGTCGGCACCGTGGCTTGTGTCGAGGTTCCAGTTGAAATCCACCGAAAGCACCCGGCCCACCGCGCCAGATGCGAGCACCTCCTTCACCCTGGCACGCACCGGCGAGTAGCGGTAGTTGAACGTAACGCGCACTGCCCTGCCAGTCTCGCGCACCGTGTCAATGATCGCCTGAAGCCGACGCTCGTCAATGGTCAGCGGCTTCTCGGTTATGACGTTTGAGCCGGCCTTGAGTGCACCTGTGATGTAGCCGTCGTGGGTTGAGTCCTTCGACGTCACCACCACCGTATCGGGAGTACACTCGGCGAGCATCCTGTCGAAGTCTGCGGCGATGTACGCGCCCGCCTCGATGCCCTTCTCAGAAAGCACCGAGCGCACATGCTCAAGCCTGCCCGGGTTGGAGTCACATATGCCCACGAGCTCCCAGCGGTCGGCATATTTTTCCGTCACCGCCTGCCAGTACATCCGGCCCCTGCTGCCGAGGCCGACCTGGACTATCCTGAGCCTTGCCATGAAACCTCCCGGTAAGAGAACTCTTTGTTTTGTGGGCCTGCCCGCCGAGACAAGGCCATCATCAACGGCGAGGGGCGCAAGTCAAGCGCCGCAGTAACCCCCGCCGTACACTTTTTCCGTTGCCCTTTGCCATGACTGTTTCTTAGAATGCTGTCTTTACCGACTGACACGATGCTGCGGAGACCGCCCATGTACCGGGCCATTTTTTACCTTCTCTTAAAGGCTCTTGTTGCTGTCAGCGCCCTTGCGGCGGCGGCAGGCTGCGCGCCCCCAAGGCTTGCCGTGCCACCGGAAGGTGCACGTGTTACGAGACTGAGATGGACTCAAAGCTACCAGCTTGTGCGGATCCGGGAGGGCAGTTACCTGGCGGTCCATCTGCCGCACCCTGGTGAAGACGAGCCGCAATGGCGCCTCGTCCGCAGGCCCGATAGACGGACACTCAGGTTTCGCGGCATGCAGCACGCCGGGGAGGATACAACTCAGGGCCGACATGCGGATGATGTCATATTCATCTTCGAAGGGATCGCGCCCGGACTGGAGTGGGTTGTCATCGAGACCGAGGAGCCGTCCGGGCTTTCTGCTGCGCGTTTCGAAGTGGCTGTCGAAGTTTATTACTGAATGGGCCCTGCCCGTCCACGGTAATTCTGGCGCATGACGCCTGGCTTGCCGAATCTAACAGGTAGGCCGGCAGCCGGTCTGCCGCAACACTTGTGGTAAGTAATGTTCTACACTGAAGGCCTATGCCATGCGCAACCGTTTCAGTAGTCTCGCGCCGGTATTCGCGAACGTAGGGACGCTGCTGATGGTTTTTGCAGCTCTCATACTGATGCCGATCTTCGTTCTCATTTTTACCACTGGGGGGATGATCGAGGAGGTTTCGCCCCTTGTTTATCTGGTACCGGCGGCCGTTGCCTTCGCAGCCGGCTCAATTCTGCACATGATTTTCAAAAGCGGCGCACTGGAACCCGCCCAGTCGATGCTTGTCTGTGCGCTTGGCTGGCTGGGGGCTTCGGCGGTGGGGGCGCTTCCCTACCGTCTGGCTGAACTTCCGCAGGCAGTCGCCGAGGTCCGCTCAGCCATAGTAGGGGGTGACGGATCAAGCATATCCTACCTTGATGCGTACTTCGAGGCGATGGCCGGCTTCACGACAACTGGGATCACGATGCTTGCGGGTCTTGAGCATTTTCCCCCGAGCCTTCTCTTCTGGCGCAGCCTGACGCAATGGCTGGGGGGGCTTGGTATATTGTCGTTTTTTATCCTGGTGCTCTTTTCTGCACGTTCCGCACATGCCCTTTACGGGGCGGAGAGTCACAAGGTCTTTACCCGGCGGCCGCGACCGGGGATATTCAATACTGTCAAGATACTTTGGACTATCTATACCTGCATTACCGTGGCGATAGTCGTCGGTCTGCTGCTCTGCGGCGTGAGAGTGCTTGACAGTCTTAACCTGGCCTTCACGACAGTGTCTACAGGGGGCTTTACTCCTTTCGACGAGAGTGTCCGCTACTTTGCTGCCAGACCTGCTGACTTCCCGCATTACAGGGCAATAGAGTACCTGCTCATCGCCGGCATGTTCGCAGGGGCCATCAGCTTCATTACGCACTACAGACTGATCCGCGGCAGCGTAAAGGCGCTCTGGGACACTGGCGAAATCCGGCTCTTCTGGACGCTGGCAGTAGTAGGCACGGCCCTCGTATTCACGGATGTTGTCATGAATGCCGTCGGCGAAGGCGCCGGAGATATTGAAGAGCAGTTTCGAACGTCGCTTTTCCAGACGGCAGCGCTGTTGACAAACACCGGCTTTGCAACACGCAGCATATCCGCCCCCGGATACTTTTTCGCCGTGTCGAGACAGGTGTTTCTGCTTTTTATGTTCACCGGCGCCTGCGCAGGGTCGACATCGGGTGGCCTCAAGATATACCGTGTGCATCTGATGGCCAGAACGCTCTACAATGAGATATGGCGCGCGGTCAGGCCGCACAGGGCGGTACATATGCTCCTTGTAGATGACAGCAGGGTCGACATGACCGAGCTGCAGCGCTGCACGGCCGTCTTTTTCGGCTGGCTGGCACTGATAGTTGCGGGCGGAGTGGTCACTGCAATGCTCTCGCCGTGGGGCGCCATGGAGTCCCTCTCCGGGATGACCTCGGCGGTCTCAAACGTAGGCCCCTGTTTTATACCGCCGGCAGGGCTGATGCAGTTGCCGGAGACGGTTAAGTTCACATACATACTTGGAATGTTGGCCGGCAGGCTTGAGATACTGCCGGTCCTCTTGCTGTTTAACAGGAAGGCATGGACTTGAAAAGCACAAGAGCAATATGCGCCTGCGAACGTAAGGCGAATAACCAGCGCCGGTGCGGCTATACACAGGGGGACATGACATGTTTGTACTGATAGGCGGTGCCGGAACAGTAGGCGCGGCCCTTGCAGCCGAGCTTGCACGCAACAGGCATGACGTGGTCGCAATCGACTCAGACCGGCAGACCTGCGAAGACCTCACCTCGCGAACTGGTGTGGTGGCACTGCATGGAAACGCCACTGAGTCCGAGATACTTGAACAGGCCGGCATTCGCAAGGCAGAGGTAGCGGTGGCCACCATGCGCAGCGACGGCACCAACCTCGCCTTTTCGCTGCTGGCGCGCCGCTACGGAGTAATGCGTATTTTTTCACGCATGAGGAGGGCTGAGAGCCAGCCTGCCTTTGACCTGGCGGGAGTTACCAAGACACTACCCATCACCGACCTTTTTCTCAATCGCCTTGTCATAGAGATAGAGCGGCCAAACGTCCAGCATGTAGCCACCTTCGGTCAGGGCAAGGCCAATATCGTCATCTTCCGCGTGACCAAGGGATCCCTGGCCGCTGACAAGAGCGTCGCTGAACTCACCCGTATGAAAGGCTTTCCCAGCGAATGCGTCATTGCAGGGATATACCGTGATGTCACCGGAGATTTCATATTTCCGCGCGGCTCGGCGAAGTTTCGCGCCGACGACCAGGTATTTGTGGCCGCCGGCGTCGAGGCCGTGCGCCAGGCGGGCACGTTCTTCAGCGGTAGGGACTGACCGGGGCGCACGTTTAGTTCGCACAGGACCTCTTGCCTGTCACGAGCAGTATCGCGGCGCCGTTATTGACCGCCGACGGGCGTTGTGTAAAATGCGCTCTTTCGTGTGAAGCAGGCGTATTCCACCCGTTAAGGCAAATATCACATGGCAGAGCATGAGCCCTTTCACTACCGCACCATCGAAGAGATAGCCGCCGACGTCGCGCGCCTGGGACTTGATCTCGATCTGCAGCAAAACGTAGAGCCGCTTTTCAAGCCCGTAACGCTCGGCCCGTGCACAGCTCCCAACTCGATGGCCATCCATCCGATGGAGGGCTGCGACGGCACACGCGAAGGCGCCCCTGACGAGCTGACATTCAGGCGCTACAGGCGTTTTGCAGCCGGCGGCGCCGGGCTCTTATGGTTTGAAGCAACCGCCGTTGTGCACGAGGGGCGCGCCAACCCCCGCCAGATACTTATCAATGAAAAGAATTACGACGGCTTCGCGCGCTTGGCCGAAGGGGCGCTTCTATCTGCGCGCGAGTCGATGGGCGAGTCTCACCGGCCCGTGATGATACTGCAGCTTACACACTCCGGGCGCTACTCGAAGCCCGAAGGCAAACCTGCGCCGATAATTGCGCATCACAGCGAGGCGCTCGACTTTCAGCACGACCTGTCGGCGGACTATCCGCTCATCAGTGACGATGAGCTCGAGCGACTTATCGACCGCTTTGTCGAGGCTGCCGCGCTCGCACAGCGTGTGGGCTTTGACGGAGTCGACATCAAGTCATGCCACAGGTATCTTGTCGCGGAGCTTCACGCATCTTTTACCAGGGAGGACTCCAGATTCGGCGGGAGCTTTGAAAACCGCACTCGTTTTGTCCGCACTGTTGCCAGCCGCATTCTCAATGAAGTGCCGGGCCTTCTGGTCGGCCTGCGCATGAATGCATATGATGCGATCCCCTACCCTTACGGCTTTGGCGTAGACCGCGATGACTACACCAGGCCGGACCTTAGCGAGCCCGCCGCACTTATCAGCAGTCTGCGCGACGAGGGGATATCGATCGCCAACATCACCATCGCTAACCCTTACTACAACCCGCATTACGGCCGGCCGTATGACGAGCCGGCGGCAGATGGTTACATACCCGACGAGCATCCGCTCGAAGGGGTAGCGCGAATAGTGAATATAGCCGGTGAGATTCAACGCAGAAACCCGGGCTTTCCCATCGTGAGCACCGGCTACTCGTGGCTGCGGCAGTTTGCGCCGTACTTTGCCGCGGCGGCGCTTGCCGCGGGCAAGTCAACCTTCGCAGGCTTCGGACGAAACGCCTTCGCAATGCCGCAATTCGCAAAGGCCCTCATTGAAGATGGCGCACTCGACCCCACCGAGGTCTGCATCACCTGCTCTTCGTGCACCCAGATCATGCGGGACGGAGGGCGTGCGGGCTGCGTGGTGCGCGACGGCGAAATCTATGGGCCCATATACATGGAAGGTCGCATGCGCGACCCGGTCGAGGTGCGCAGGCTCGCCGAGACCTGCCGAGACTGTGTGGCGCCCACCTGCCAGCGAGCCTGTCCGGCGAATGTTGACATCCCCGGCTTTGTCACCGCCATCGCCGACGGCCGCGACCACGACGCCTACCGGATACTCCGTCGCACTAATGTCCTGCCCGAGATATGCTCACTGGTCTGCCCGGCCGAGGTTCAGTGCGAGGGGTACTGCATCCAGAAGCACCTCAGGGGCATACCTGTACCGATCAAGCTGCTGCAGCGCTATGTCAGCGAAAGGGCGCGGCATGAGGGATGGGTGGGCGTCGAGACAGGCGAAGAGAGCTCAGGAAGGCGCGTGGCAGTCATAGGAGCCGGTCCAGCGGGTCTTGCCTGCGCGGTAGGCCTGCTGGAGCGCGGCCACGAGGTTACGATATTTGATGCTTCCGGCACTGTTGCGGGCACTGCCGGCGCGACTATACCCCCTGAGAAGCTCTCTGAGGACGTTGCCGCAGCGGAAATAAATGCGCTTGTCGGCGGCGTACCATCGACAAGCCTCCACTGGCGCGTCGGCAAGGCACTCGGCGCAGATATGACATTAGACGAGGTGCGCTCAGAGGGCTTTGACGCGGTTTTCCTGGCGATGGGGCTTGCAGAAGGCGTGCAGCTACCGGGTGCAGCCAGGCCGACCGAGGGCGTAGTCGATGCACTCGCCTTTCTGAAGGCGGCCAAGCGCGGGGAGCTGACAGACCCAGGCGAGAGCGTGGCAGTCCTCGGCGGCGGCAATACCGCCCTCGATGCGGCGGTGACTGCGAGGCGACTGGGGGCGCGCGACGTGTACCTCGTCTACCGCAGGTCGTTTGCCGAAATGCCGGCCTGGCCCGATGAGCGGGACAGGGCACTTGCCGCCGGCGTCCATTTTCTGATCCTCACACAGCCGATGGGCTATCTCATGGACGAAAGCGGCCGGCTGACCGGCCTGAAGGTCGCACGCACCGAGCTGGGTGCGCCTGATGCGTCCGGCAGGCGCCGACCGCATGTCGTCGAAGGCAGCGAATGGATCATGACAGTCTCGACCGTTATAGAGGCTATCGGCCAGAGCCTGCCGGCTGGCCTCGCCGAGGCGCTTGACGGTGTCGAGCTGACCGACGCAGGGCTCGTCAGGACTGAGCCAGACAGTGCCGCAACGAGCATCGAAGGTGTCTTTGCTGGAGGAGACATAGTAAACGGCGGCGCCACTGCGGCAAAGGCTGTTTATGAGGGCTACTGCGCAGCCGACGAGATAGACCGGTTTCTGGCCGGGACTTTCATCGGCGACTGAGAGCTTACGGGAAAGGCCTGAGGATTTGCACGAGCTCAGCATAGCCGGGGCCATCTGCGATGCGGTCAAGGAGCACGCCGGCGGGGACGACATTGCACTCTTGCGCATTGAGGTAGGCACGCTGTCGGGAGTCCTGGCCGATGCGCTCGACTTCTGCATACGAGAGGTGGCGCGCGCTGAAGGGCTCGGCGAGCCGGAAATCGTCATCGACCAAATAGCACCAAGGTGCCTGTGCGCATGCGGCCTTGAATACGATTGCACGGAGATCCTCGAGGGCTGCCCCTCGTGCGGCGGCTTTGACCGGGAGGTGACGGCCGGCATGGATGTGTTGATTCGAGAGATTCAAACGGAAGGTGAAGAGAAGTGAGTCGCACAAAGGCACAGATCGACATTGCCGCCAAGAACCGTACACTGGCGGCTGAAAGCCGCGGCGTGCTGCGTGGCCGGGGCATCTTCACAGTCAACCTCATCGGCTCGCCCGGCTGCGGAAAGACATCTCTGCTGGAGGCCACTGCGCGTCACTTCGGCGAGCGCATGGCCGTCATCGAGGGAGACATAAAGACCGACCTCGACGCAAAGAGGATAGAAGCCGCCGGCATCCAGGCCGTTCAGATCGAAACGGGGGGCGCCTGCCATCTGGATGCCGCGCAGGTCGCCGGCGCCATCGCGCGTCTTGACCTCGAGAGCGTGGAGATACTCTTCATCGAAAACGTCGGAAACCTCGTCTGCCCTTCGTCCGTTGACCTTGGCGAAGATGTGAAAGTGGCCGTCGTTTCACTGCCTGAGGGTGACGAAAAGCCGGCCAAGTACCCTGCGCTTTTTGTGCGGGCAGGCGCAGTGGTGATAAACAAGACCGACCTGCTGCCCTACCTTGACTACTCGATCGAGCGAGCCGCCGCGGACTGCCGCAAGCTCTCGAACAAGGCCGTCGTCATGCCGCTTTCCTGCCGCACGGGTGAGGGCATGGATATGTGGATATCCTATCTGGAAGGGGCAATCGCGTCGAGATAGTGTTTTCCTGACTCAGAAAAGGAACGGCTCTATTTGATCTGCGGACGCATGGAGCCGGAAGGCCTGACAGCGCAAACTTTATCGGAGGACGGCAATGTCGCCTACACCGCACGAAAACCTCAAAACCCTCAAGTCAAACCACTACCCCGGAAGGGGCATATGTGTCGGCCTTGACGAGGGCTCGCGCAGGCTCTTTCAGGTGTACTGGATAATGGGTCGCAGCGCCAACAGTCGCAACCGTGTTTTTACCGCCGATGGAGGCCATCTGCGCACGGAGCCTGCCGATGTGTCGAAGGTCGATGACCCGTCGCTGATAATCTACAGTGCTATGCGAGAGATGGAGGGCGCCTACATCGTCAGCAACGGCGACCAGACAGACACTGTCTACGAGGCGCTCTCCGACGGATCGACATTTGTCCAGGCGCTCGAAACGAGGCAGTACGAGCCGGATGCGCCAAACTTCACGCCGCGAATATCCTCAATGTCGCTGATTGACGGTGAGCATATATGTACATATCTTTCGATTCTGAAGAAATCCCCTTTCAGCGATGGGTGCTGCCGGGAGACATTCCAGTACGAAACACTGCCTGCGGGCGCCGGTTACACAGTCACCACGTATGTCAGTGACGGCACGCCGCTTCCTTCGTTTCAGGGGGAGCCGTACCTTCTGCCGCTTGATGGCAGCCCGCAAAGAGCCGCAAGGGCCCTGTGGGACTCCCTCGACAGTGAAAACCGCATATCCCTTGCTGTAAAGGCGATAGATCTCGAAGACGGGACATCCTCGGTTGAGATCATCAACGCCTACCAGAAAGTCTGACCAGTAATGGGGTCGCTTCCAGGAAAGGATGGCACATATGGATTACGAATATGGCGTCTCTCCCGTCGAACACTGCGGCATACCGTTCGGCGGCATAGGGACGGGGTCGTTTGAGCTGCGTGCCGACGGACACTTCTACGAATGGCAGATCATGAACAACCACCCCTGGGGGCACGGCCCTGCGACAACTGAAATGGAAGACGAAGGGCTTTTTTTCGGAGTGTGTGCAAACGACGGCAAGAAGGCGCGCGTGTTGATGCTCAACCGCCCAAGATGGGGCGATTTCAACCCTTCGCTGTCCTGGGAGTCGCTTCGCTGGACGTGCGACCCTTACCATATGCCATGGATGGTTTATCCTCGCAGGATCGACTACGATGGGCGCTTTCCCTTCGCGCGGCTTGCGTACCAGACGCCCGGCTACCCGGTCGACGTTCAAATGGAGGCATGGAGCCCCTTCATACCCCTGGATGCAGACAACAGCGGCCTGCCGCTTGCATATCTTACATTCACTCTGAAAAACCGCAGCAGAAAAGAGCAGACAGTGTCTCTTTTCGGCGCCATGAAAAACGCCGTCGGCTATGACCAGCTTGAGAAGTGTTCGCGCTTGACTGTCAAAACCACCCGGCGTGCAACCTGCCTTGACTTCACTCGCGAAGGCATACCCGCCGGGCATGAGTCCGCCGGGTCCATGAGTCTTGGCGCCTGGTCGAAAAAGTCCGGCCGCACAAGCTACGTGCTTTACGCGGTGCATCCGCGCGACATCTATGACCCCATTATGGAGACTGGGCATCTCGAGGACCTCGACAGGGGCGACTTCAAGGGTCTCGTAGGCAACGATCTCGGCAGGCCCGTGGCCAAGAAAGATGCCGTCATCGGCCCGTCGCGTGGAGTCTTGTGCCGCACGATCACACTTAAGGGTGGCGAGACGGCAGAGGTGAGCTTCGCTGTTGCATGGCATTTCCCGAACCAGAAGCAGCGCACCTGCAATGGCGGCGGCGAGGAAACGATCGGCCACTGGTACGCAAACACTTTCAGGTCCGCACGGGAAGTCATGGAGTATGGTCTTTCAAAGCAGAAGGATCTCGAAACGCGCACGCGGGAGTTCACAGACGCCTACTACGCATCTTCGCCTGACAAGTGGGTGCTCGATGCGGCTGCAGCACAGCTGACAAGCTTCACCAAGGCAACATGGTGGGATGCCCAGGGGCGCTTTGTCATGTGGGAGGGGCTGGGCTGCTGTGGTCTCCACACGCCCGACATCACGCTTTACGGCAGCTTTCCGGTCGCGCAGTTTTTCCCTGAAATACAGAAAAGACAGATGGAGCTTCTGCTGGTGACCGCGGAGCGCGACCGACGGCCCCCACACTGCTTTCCAATGACCTTCAGCGAGAGTTGTATACGCAAAAACAGGCGCATAGACAATTCGCCGCAGTACATACTCCTCGTCTGGCGCGACGCGCTATGGACGGGGGACATCGACTACGTCAAGCGCGTGTGGCCGGCAGTCGAGATATTTCTTGCAGATATCGAAAGTACCGATCGCAACGGCGACGGCCTACCCGACAATAACGGCGTAGATCAGACATACGACCAGTTTCCACTGTACGGGACGAGCGCCTACGTAGGCATCGAGTACGTCGGCGCGCTCAAGGCTGCATCCGAGATGGCCGCCCTGCTGGGGCTCACCGAGCGCTCTGACCAGCTCAAGGCCAAGGCTCAGACGGCTCTTGCAACGCTCGAGGACCAGCTCTGGAACGGCCAGTACTACAGCCTCAGTCACGAGGCTGCCACAGGCGAAGGCAACGACGGGTGCATGGTCGACCAGCTTTGTGGCGACTGGTTTGTCCGTCAGACCGACGCCGAAGGGATCGTCAGGATCTCACGCGCGAAGAAAGCCCTCAGGGCCGCCTACAGATACTGTAAGCGTGATGAGGGATATCTTGCCAACTGCGACTGGCCGAGGGGCGGGCGCGTGCCCATAAGGCGAGAGACGAGCGACCAGGCAAACTGCCCCTGGTCGGGCGTTGAGTTTGCGGTGGCGGCGGAGATGATCCTCCTCGGCCTCGAGCGCGAGGGGCTCGACATCACCCGAATGGTCTGGGACAGGTATGAGCGCTTCGGCATGCGCTACAACCACATAGAGTGTGGCGGCCATTACAACAGGGCGCTGAGCTCCTGGGCTGTGTACCTTGCACTCTCCGGCTTTGCCTTGAATTCGCCGGAGGGCAGGCTGCGCTTTGACGTTAGAGATGGGAAGGCCACTTTTGTCTGGAACACGCCCGATGCCTGGGGTACTGTAAGAGTAAAGCCTCGCGCAAAGACGATCGTCGAGATCGAGGTCGCCCGTGGGCGCCTCAATCTCAAGAGGCTCGAGCTGGGTGGCGTGGCCGAGGACAGCGCAAGAGCACGCTCAGGAGGCAAGGCAGTACCGTGTACCGCTCATGTGACCAATGGCGGGACTGTCGTTGAGTTCAAGCGCAAAGTATCCTTCAGGCGTGGTGAGAAGCTCACAATATCTTCATGACGGATGGAAAGGAGGCACCTGCCATGGCCAGGCAAGATGCCACAGGCTGGCGGGCCGCATTTGGCGCCGACCAGAAGATTCAGCGCATACGTCCGAGCGAAAGCGACAGGTATCTCTTGAATCCGCACAAGGGTACTACGACCTTTCAGCGCTTCAACGGAGACGCACCCTATCCCGGACTTGCGTGGAACGACAGCGTCGCTCCGACTGAGTTTGCCCCGTTTGACGGGAACCTGCACAACGAGCGGTATCCGGACACCCGCATGAGTTACTGTCGCTGGCTCTGGTCTGTCATCGAGCCGGAAAAGGGCCAGCGCCGCTGGGAAATCATCGACGGCGCTCTTGAAGCGGCACGCGTGCGCAAACAGTCGCTGCAGGTGCGCATCCAGCCCTATATACAGGACATGCCGGACTGGTACTGGCGCACCGGTGCCAGAGAGGACTACGTGACGGCGAAGGGCAGACGCCATCCCGATCATAATGACCCCAAGTATCTGCAGCACTGGGGTGAGTTTATCCGTGCCTTCGGTGAGCGTTATGACGGCCATCCGGACCTCGAAAGCTTTGACGTAGCCTACGGCGGACCTTGTGGCGAAATGGGGGGAAACTGCACACAAGAGACCTCTGAGAGGCTCGTTGACATATACCTTGAAAGCTTTCCCACAACCCAGCTTGTGCTTATGATCGGCACGCACGGCTCAAAGTATGCCGCGGCCAAGGCCGACCGGTACGGCTGGCGGGGAGACTGTTATGGCGACATGAGGATGGGGGCACATGACGGGATGCCGGAGGGCCAGCGCTGGAACCACATGTACGATGAATACCCGACCATGGTCTGGCGGGACGGCCTGCGCGATCGGTGGAAGAGCGCGCCCGTGACGCTCGAGAGCTGCTGGGTTGTGGGCCACTGGTTTAACGAAGGGTGGGATATCGACTGGATAATCGAGCAGGGCTACAAGTACCATCTTTCGATATTCATGCCGAAGTCGAGCTGCATCCCCGAGGAGTGGGCGGAGAAGTTTTACGAATTTGATAAGCGCATGGGCTACAGGTTTGTGCTTCGGCAGATGATCCTGCCGCTTGAGGTCCGGCGGGGTGGTACCGCCTCGATCGACTGCTTTATCGACAATGTGGGCGTCGCGCCAATCTACCGGCCGTATCGCTTCGCATGGCGCTTTCGCCAGGGCGGCGATTCCCACATCGTGCAGTCGGCCCAGGACATCAGAAAATGGCTGCCTGACCACAACTTCTTTCGCGAAGAGATCAGCCTGCCGGCAGGTCTCAAGCCGGGCACGATCGAAGTTGACTGCGGCTTAGTGGATGCCGCCACCGGGCAGCCGAGGGTGAAGCTGGCCATCGAGCCTGTCGGCGATGACGGCTGGCACCCGCTCGGATTCATGGACATCGTCTAAGCACTGATGATCATACATCGGCGGCGCGTCATGACGGCGTCCTTGCGGGTACTCATCTACCCTTTGGGCTCCGCACTTTGCACCGCTCGTGTCGCTTTTCAGGCGTGATGGTAAACATCATAGCCAAGGTACGTGCTCATGGCCTGGCAGAGCGCTTCACCGCAGTGGGAGAGATTTACCGCCGTGTGATGCTCAAAGCCCATCCTGCATATGTAATGCAGCAAAGTCTGCAGCCCCGGCACCTCCAGGACACCATAGCCGCCGAAGGTCTCGAGCTTGTCGTCCGTGAAGCGCCCCTCTCCGATGTAAGCACGGATGAGCCCGTCGGTATCATCGGTGCTCACCCTGCAGAAGGTAGCCTCCGCCGACTTTATGCGCCCCTCGATGGTTCCGAAGGCATTTTCCTTTCCTATGTCACCCGCGATGATCGCCTGGAAGGACATACGGCACTGCTCGAAGACGTCACGCGGCAGGTTTGAGCAGTGAAACGCAACGCACTTGTCGGGATCGTCACCGTAGTTGTTGTTCCAGTCAACTATTGCCGAAGGCAGCCCCGAAGCCGCCTGCAGTGCGTACATTGAAAGCGTACCGGTAATATCGACCTCGCAGGCGGCCGGCAGCCCCGAGTTTGAAAGCATGCTCATGAGCGCGCAGGGCACTATCCCGTAGATCTGCTCAAGCGCCGTCCAGCACTGCAGCGCTATGCCCTGCAGGGCGTTTTCGGCGATCCACAGATCAATGGCAGCGCCAAGACGACCCATGCGATCGAAAGCCTCTTCGGTCACTCGGGCACAGTCGACGTAGCCGCGCAAGGAGTCGCTTTTTCGGGCGGCCTCTCTGGAGCCCTTGAGCTTGTCGGCGTTCATCAGGATCTCGCTGAGATCCACCGTCTCTACGGTAACACCTGCGCGTTCGAGGATCTTCTCGCTGTAACGAACGGTATTGAAGGGGCCCGTTCGCGCACCGATGGCGCCAAATCGCACATGCCTCAAGGCACGGACTACTCGGCATACCGCAGCGAAGAGATCCAGCTCATATGCAAACTGCTCACTCTCCAGCGCCTGGCAGTGCCGGCCGGTGAGGCTGAAGGGTATGCCGTACTGGCGCAGGTTGTTACAGATCGACACCTTTCCGCAAAAGGAATCGCGCCTGTTTTCAAGCGACATCTCCTTCGGATCATCCGGCTCTGCCTGCACCAGTACGGGCACGTCGAGCCCCGACCATCGGATAGCATTTGCAGCGGCGCGCTCGTCGCCGAAGTTTGGCAGGGTAATGATGATGCCGTCTATATCGTCCGCATGCGCCTTGAAGAGGTCCGCACACTGGCGTGCCTCCGCGTGGTTCTCAACCGCGCCGCCCTTGGTGGTGTCAGGATCGAGGATGACGCACCCGTAGCCTGCCCTTTCAAGCAGGCTTTTTATCTTTCCGTGCGCAGTCTTTACCAGGTGCTCCGGGAAAAATCCCCTGTTGCCCACAATCACGCCGAAGGTAGTCTGCCTTTTCATGCCCTTTCTCCTTGCTTCGCAGTGCAATGGCTGATCAGATCAATCTCGCTCAAATGCGCCGATGTCCGGCGCCTCACCATTAAAGTCGTCATTTATCCCCGGCACCGGCACCCCGGCATCGATAAGAGGGCTGCCATCGAGCAGCTCAAAGTCCCCAGCTGTCGGGTTCACAAACTCAGGATATGCAGAGATGCAGTTCTGAAAAGTACCTGTGACTGTCTGAGCAACGCCGAGCGTCCGGAGCGGCTGGCGACCCATTCTCATGAACGGGCCACGCTCGTGGTAGATACAGTCGTACTGCCAGTCCACCGGCGAGAGAGGCGGGTGCCACACGTCGATGCCCATGGCCTTGCCGCACCATATATTGTTGCGAAATACGAAATACCGCCACAGGGCGTCCTTGACAAGCCACGCCCGGCTTGTGGGATCGGCAGTCCACGCAGTATTATGGTAGAAAAAAACGGGCCCGGAGCCGATGTCGGCGCCGTGTCCGCCGTTGGTCTTGATGGGATAGCCTTCATAGTCGTAATCGTAAGGATCGTTCGCCTGGTGCGACATGCCGCTGTTGGCTATGACGTTTCGGATGATAAAGGTAGGCCCGTCAAGGGCCTGGGCAAGCGATATACCTGAAAGGGAGCGATCCATGTAGTTACCGACGATCCTGACATTTCGGCTGTATCCATCGGTCTCCACAAAGTCGTCAGCGACATTTAAGACGGTGTTGTAGGAAAAATCGGTCTCGCTTGTAAGCTCATTTACTTCGACCCAAGGACACAGGTGCGCCCCGTCAAAGAGGTTTTCAATGTGGTTGTGCCGGATAACCAGCCCCCTGCCGGTGTATCTGCCGTCAGTGTAAACAGCGCCGGTCTCGATCTGGCTGTGGTAATTCCAGCCGTAATCGCCCTTGGTGTAGCTGAAATGCCAGTGCGCCAGGTCATCCAGAAAGAGACTATGCTCGATAGTGTTATTTGAAGAGTCCCCCTTCAGCCAGACTCCGCTATTGCTGTAAAGAAAGCTGCAGTTGCGAATGAGGTTTTCATCTGAATCGAAAAGCCCGATCGCCCTGCCGTAGTCGCCCTTGCCGTAATGGCGAAACTCGATACCGTCGAAGGCGTAGTGGGAGACGCCCTGCAGGTGCACCGCATATGTAAAACGGGACGCGTACACACGGTAATCCGATATACCGCCGCCGGGCGTGACGATGTGTATATTGTCCCCGTCACAATGATAGGCGCCTGTAAAGCCGAGCTGCTCAAAGGTCAGCTCCTCTTGGCCGTAGCGGCTGCGGCCGGATTCGATTTCGGACTTGCTCCGCAAAGGATACAGCCTGAAAAACTCGCCCGTGGCCTTTTCCTCCATAGTCACGTTCCACGTCATGCCCGAAAAGGGCGCGCTGTAAACGGTTCCTTGAAGCTCCCATTCCGACTGGATGAGCTGTGGATCGGCCCCGCTCAAAATCGGCGTCTCTCCCTGGAATGCCGCCACCACTATTGGTGCGTCGGCCGCAGCGGCTGCTCTGGCTCTGAGATCGCCCTCAAAGTAGGTCCCCTCGCGCATAAATATGGTCGTTCCCCCCTCGACCCGCTCCAGAGCTGCTGCCAGAGTGGCCAGCGGCCGTTGGAGAGTGCCGTCATTTGAATCGTCTCCCGCAGGCGACACATATACAGCTGATCTTGTCTCGAGGATCGTCGGCTCCTGGCGTGTTGCCCCGGAGGCGGTTCCTTCGGCGATGAGGCTACCGTCACGCCCGTAAAACTCAACCCTCACCTCATATGCCCGGCCGGGCTCGAGATTGAATAGCGACCCTGCAAAGAAATCCATATCGCCCACACGCGCAAGTCCGTGTGCAGACCGCTCGACTCCGCCCTCCACCATGTATAGTGCGACACGGCCGATCTCATCCGGGCTGATGCCGTCCGGAGTGTACGCCACGACGCCCATCGTTGTGAAATTGCCGTAGAGAGTGACTATTGCAAGAAGCTTGAGAACCTCCATGATGTCTCCCAGGTCCGGCCTCGGGACACAAGACCATTATATGCGCATGACCTGCCAGTCAATCGGTCAAGCCGCCGACATTTCAAGAATAGACGATAAAGGGCCCTTCGCACATGCCGCGAAGGGCCCGTTTCAACCCACCTGCCTCAATATCTCAGTCGCCGTAACTGCGAAAAAAGACCCCGGCGTCCTGGCCGTAATTGATCACTACCTCTCTGCCGCCTGAGAGGATGGACTTGCGTCCGGCCTCCATCACCAGCTCATTGTATGCGGAGTTGGCGGGCGTGGCCAGGAGGCCCTCCTCGTCATATGATTTGAGAATGCGGCGGCTGGCCTCGATCGCCTCGTTGCCGGCAAGAGCACCGGTATCGTTTTCTATGCGCAGCACCGCCTCGACAAGCGCCTCGATTGAGCGGTAGCCGTAGCCCACCGGCTTCAAGCCGCCGCCCCCGGCAGGCACCATGCGAAAGTAGTCGGGGTTGGGCTCGCTGAAGATAGTATCACCCGGATCAGAACCCTTCGAAAGGTAGCTGTGCTTGACTCCGCGATACTGGTCCTCGTGACTGACAAGCGTACCCATATCCTCGCCGCGAAACATGAGCATCATGCCCTGGTTGTTTCCACCTGCAGCGTCGTCGGGAAAGGACAGGGAGTTCTGAACGTTAAGTATCGCGCCGTTTTCCCAGATGACACGCCCGTCGGTATATAGAAAGCCCTCATTACCATTGGGGTACTTCTCGCTGATTCCACTGACGCTGATAGCCGTCGGGCGCAGGCCGGTGATGAAGGCCACAAGGTCTATGTAATGGCATGCGATGTAGGAAAACGAGTCGGAGTTATCGCAGGTCATCCAGTTCTGAAAGTTGGAATGCCTGTAGTACCATGGCTCATGAAGGCGGGCCTGGCCGAGGCGAAAATCCCCCAGGAGCCCGTTTTGGAATGCAGCGCGCGCCATGAGGTTACGGTCGTCGAAGCGCTTGTGATACTCCACGCCCACGAAAAGACCTTTTTCGTAACCTGTCTTTTCTATCTCCAGCGCCTCGCGATAAGTGAGAACAAGCGGCTTGACGGTGATGACATGCTGGCCGGCATTAAGGGCCGCCTTTATCACGCCGTAGTGAAGCTGGTCAGGCACCGCCGCGATCACTATCTGCCGCGGCGGCATCGAATCAAGCACTTCCTGGAAGAGATCGGGAAACTTCTCCTCGGGATCTACCCTGGTGAAGTCCGGATATGGCGTAAAGCTCTGCCCGGGGAAGGCTTTCTGCAGGAGTGGGTCCTCGGCAAGGGCTTTAAGAGGCGCCCCGTTTAACGCACTTATCCGGATGTCTCCTACAAGACCCAGTCGCTGCAACTGGTAGACCGAAGGCAGTATCTGGACCTGTGTTATCATGCCGCCGCCCACGATCGTAACCGTCGGCAGGTAATGCCGCTTTGCCATGTCATCCTCCTTCTCTTCCCGCATAAAACTATGGCCCCATGGCACCATCGCCACGCGGCCATACACTGACAGCTGATACTAAGAAAAGCAGCATGGATTTCCAGAAAGTTCCAGCACCGCAGCAGACCGGCTCAGACCGCCTCGCCGCGGCGCAAAGCCTCCAGGAGTTCCTCAGCCGTCTCGGCCTTCAGCACCTCACGGCGAACCTCGTCATGCCTGAAAAGCCTCGAAACCTGTGCCAGCAGATGAAGGTATGTTTCCCGGTCTTGGTCAGGCGCCACCACTATGATGAAGATGCGGCACGGCTCGTCGTCGATCGCATCATAGTCGATCCCTTCGCTGGTCGTAATCATCGCGACGTGCATCTGTGTTATCTCATCGAGGTGCACGTGTGGGATTGCAACGCCCTTGCCGATGCCCGTAGAACCAAGCTTCTCACGCTTGTGAACCTCACTGAGGAGGCTGCCAGGATCCACTCCCGCGTCACTTTCTTCCAGAAGGTCCACGAGCGTAGAGAGTATTTCGCGCTTGTCTGAAGCGCTCACACCGACGGCGAGCGCACTTTCTGTAAGGCATTCACTCAGTTTCACGTCTTGTTCCTCTTCAAAGCCACACAATATATCCGCAAATCACCGTCACCGGGCACTCAAGCCTCTCCACGAACGAGCGCGTCATGCTCTCGGTCCTCGAGAGTCCACCGCCTGCCGACCGGCTGTGCGCAATAACGACCAGGTCGATTCAAAACTTCCTGATCGCCGCAGCAATGTGCCAGTTTGTGAAGGCCTATTAACTGCTCGAAGGGGCGCAGAAACCAGTGGTTGGCCGGTATCTGATCAAATCGCTTGCGTCATAGCTTCATCTCGGCATTGACCATCGTAAGCAATTTCGCTTCCGTTGGGGTCGACTTCGCGCGTGGCGGCGACATCGGCCCCCTGCGAAGCTCATCCAGGTCGCGCCCGGCCAGAGCATCGATTTGGCGAGCGTTCCTCCTAAGCGGGCTCGGCACCTATACGCTCGGTCTCATTATCGGCCTGTCTAATGGACCGAGGAGCCATTTTGTCGCCAGCGAGGATATATGTCAACATGACACCAATCATCTAACGTTCCTCAGGCGTGTTGCTTTTGACACTCAAGAATCCGGCAGTCACCCACACCTTGCGATATCACCGCCATCAACATGCAGTCATCCTGCGCCCAGGGCCATCGGACCATATGGCTGGCAGCGACTAACCAACCACGCGATCGCCATTTGTGAAGGCAGCTTCCACGGCTGCCATTATCACCGGTACTTCCTCAGGACACATCACCGTCAGCATGCGCTCCACGATCGGCGTCTCCATCAGCACACGCGACAGCCGTGCCAGTATACGCAGATGCGACCTGTCATCGGAAGCACATATTACAAAAAACACCCTGACCGGCCCCGTCGCCGAAAAGTCCACCCCCCGGGGCGCAATCGCCACCGCCAACATCGAGCGCTCAAACATCCCCTGTACAGCGCGCCTGGGGTGCGGCACTGCTACCCCCTCGACGATGCTTGTACTCATGAGCTCCTCGCGCTCGATCAACATCTTCAGAAACAGCTTACCCTCCGAGAGAACGCCCCGCTCCTCGAGAACCTCGACGATCTTCTCAAGCGCCTCCGGCATGCCGGAAGCCTCAAGGTCAACCATGACGGTCTCGGCTGAGACAAGATAAGAGAGGGCGAAACCCTCCGCTTGCGAATGCAGAGCGCGCCCGTAAAAAGGGGCTACTTCTCGCGTGGTCGTCCAGTATTCAAGCGCCTCAGGCCTGAAGCGCCACCTTCTGCCGATTCTTATTGCCGGCAGTGTGCCCACTCGTGCAAGGCGAGTGACAGTGCGGGGATTGAGCCTCAGAAAGGCTGCTGCCTCCTTGGGCGTAAGGAGTCTGGCGGATGCATCCTGCCCGTCTATACGTGTCATTAAGTGCCTCTTGGTGCCTGTTGATGTCCTATAATGCGTTATTGTCATTAATCGGCGCATTCATACAAGCTTCTACCGGAAAACTGCGTTTCAATCATACGCTTTCTGATCCACGGTAACCTGGGTCGCCCATGAGCGCCTGTACGTGCGGTACTGTCGCGGGTGCCAGGAGCTGTCGAAGGGATGGCTTGCTGGGCCTTCTGACGTCGCGGATAAGCGGCGGCGTGTAATGTCTTTTTGCCGGGTTTGCACTTGACTCGTGGCCTGCCGAAGACACAATTGCCCTGGTGCGCCGCAACTGGCGGATGACGTGGAAGAGACCACGGGGGAGCGGCGCTTTGCAGGATCAGCCGACCGCCTGGGCAGCAAAGGCCTGGGCGGTTTTTGCTTTTTTTGGGTGACGGCTCTCTATTTGAGGAGATAAGAGATGGCTGAGAAGGAGATTTCACTTCGGTATGGCATGAATCCACACCAGAAGCCTGCCCGCGCATATGTGACGGACGGCGTCCTGCCCTTGCGCGTTCTCAATGGCGCGCCCGGCTTCATAAACATTCTGGACCTCCTGAACGGTTGGGCCCTGGTCAGGGAGCTTAAGGCAGCCACGGGCCTTGCTGCTGCCGCTTCATTCAAGCACGTCTCGCCTGCTGGTGCTGCCGTGGCCGTGGCAATGTCAAGCGAGGTTGCAGTCGCATCTTTCGCTGATGACGTGGAGCTGACGCCGCTTGCGACCGCGTATGCTCGCGCACGCGGTGCTGACCGCTTGTCGTCTTTCGGCGATGCGGTAGCCCTCTCAGACCCATGCGACCAGGCGACGGCGAGGTTTATCCGCAGGGAGGTCTCAGACTGCGTCATCGCGCCGGGATATGAATCAGGCGCGCTTGAGATACTCAAAGAAAAATCTGGCGGCAGGTACCTTGTCATTGAGACGGATCCGGATTGGACACCTCCGGAGATCGAGACGCGCATGGTGCAGGGCATCGTAATGGAGCAGCCGAGGAATGCATTTCAGGCAACTCCCGAAATGCTGAAAAACATCGTGACCGCAAAGAAGGAGTTCAATGAGTCAGCAGTACGCGACCTCATGGTAGCAACGGTCGCACTCAAGTACACGCAGTCCAACTCCGTGGCCTTTGCCTATGATGGACAGATCATCGGCCTGGGCGCGGGGCAGCAGTCTCGCGTTCACTGCACACGTCTTGCAGGCGCAAAGGCAGACACGTGGTTTCTCAGGCAGCATCCCCGGATACTCGGTCTTGAGTTTCATGACAGCGTAGGACGCGCAGAGCGCAACAACGCAATCGAACAGCTTCTCTCAGACTCACAGCTACAGGATGATGATGCGTGGAAGGCCGTCTTCACCCGGAGACCCGATGTGCCAACCGCCAGTGAGAAGAGTGCCTGGATAGCGCGCTTCAGAGGTGTGTCGCTCTCCAGCGATGCGTTCTTTCCGTTTCGCGACTCCATCGACCGGGCTGCCAGGAGCGGTGTCGAGTTTGTGCTCCAGCCGGGCGGGTCAGTGCGTGACGAAGGCATCATCGAGGCCTGCAACGAGCACGGCATGGTAATGGCGATCTCAGGCGTAAGGCTCTTTCACCATTGATGCGCCGCCGCAGTAAAGAAACCGCTCGTCGCATGCTGTGCGACGAGCGGTTTATCTCCAGGGGCAGCCGGGGAATCAGTCAGGCTCCGGTGCGTGTTCAAAAGCGCCTATGTCAAGATCACCGGCTCTCGCCCGCACGCGCGCACCGGCTTCACGACGCAGAGGCTCAAAGGCCGGCGCACCCGACTCGATCTCGTCGAGCGCCGCAAGATATATCGGTGAGGGGCGTACTCCATCGATCTCCCC
>SLPQ01000031.1 GCA_007131925.1 Candidatus Brocadiia bacterium
TCGGTGCTCGCGCGGATAATGTCGGAGGTCCTCGGAGTCGCCGAAATCGGAGTTCGAGACAACTTCTTCGACCTTGGCGGACATTCGCTGCTGGCGGTCAGGCTTTTCGCGCAAATCGACAAGGCGTTTGCGACTCGGATGCCGCTTACGACACTATTTGCAGCTCCTACAGTCGAAAAGCTCGCCGAGGTGATCACTGAAACAGCGGGCTCACAGGTCTTTCCGCCGCTGGTGGAGATCGAAAGGGGCCGAGACGGCCGAGTGCCACTGTTTTGCGTTGCCACGGCCGATGCCTTCATTTATGCAAGTATTGCCCGGCGCCTCGGGCCGGAGCAGCCGCTCTATGGTCTTCACCCGCAGGGAATCGTGCCGATCGAGGACCCACGATTTGACGTCGAGTGGCTGGCTGCACGCTATGTCGAAGAGATCCGCAAGGTGCGCGCTCACGGCCCTTATTGCCTGGCGGGGATCTGCTCGGCGGGTGTCGTCGCCTACGAAATGGCGCGGCAGCTGCACAGTCTGGGCGAGGAAGTTGCGTTTGTGGCGATGCTGGACACGTACGGCCCCTGGGGCATGCGCCGCAAGCTTTGGACTTGGTACCAGGCGGCTTGTGCACTCGGCAGACATGCCGCAACCCATGCGAGGATGCTGTGGAGCGGCGGAGCGGGACGGCGCACAGAGTATGTGCGCACTATCTTGGCCAGGTTCGTCAGACGGCTGCGAGGGCAGCCGGTCCGCGCTATGCGGCAGGTTCCAAGAGAGCGGCCCGTGGACCAGACTTACTGGATGGTTTACAACGGCGCTTATGTACGTGCAATGGCGCGCTACAGGGTGCTGCCCCTCGATGGAAAACTGCTCCTCTTCTATGCGACCGACACCACCGGCGCAACCTACGCGCATACACGCGACAACTGGCGCAGGCTGGCCCGCGGGGGCTCTCAGGTGCACATGCTGCCGGGCAGGCATATGGAGGTGCTCTACGAGCGGCAGGCTGAGGTGATCGCTCAGGCGCTCAGGCCACATCTTTTGGCGGCCACTAAGCGGGCTGACACAGCACATGAGGAGTCCGAGCCAGGCGCGGCTGCGACCTGATATTTGCGAGGCCGACCTGGCTTTGCAATCTGCCGTCAGGTATCGCCGCTAAAGCCTCAAGAGACAGCTGACGAGGGATATTTCGGGCATGGCCCCAGATCACCTGTGGCGGGAAATCATATGGAAAGGCGACCCCGGCGTCGTGCCGATTGCGCAGGGGGCCATACATGTATGGCGCGCCTTTGTCGGGCATTCCGAAGCGCTCTTGACTGTACTGGCAGCAATCCTTGACGACGATGAGCGCGAGCGCGCAGAGCGTATGCGATTTGGCCGGGACAGCAGGCGCTTCATTGCGTCACACGCGGCAACGAGGATAGTGCTGTCGCACTATCTGCTGGAGTCGCCTGAGTCTCTGCAGATCGAGATCGGCAAGTGGGGTCAGCCCTTTCTGCCCGGTCAGTCAGGGCCAGAGGGGCTGCGCTACAGCCTTTCGCATTCGGGAGATTATGCTCTCGTGGCCGTCTCCCGAGGCGCAGATGTGGGTGTCGATGTTGAGCTCCACCGTGACGACTTTCCCATTGATGAGGTCGTGAACCATTTCTTCGATGCCGAAGAGACTGCTGCTATCAAGGCCCTTCCCAGAGATCGCCGCGCGCATGCTTTCTTTGATGCCTGGGTAAGCAAGGAGGCCAGACTGAAAGCATGCGGCCTCGGGCTGGCCGCCCTCGAGCAAACCGATGGGCTCTGCCGGTCGAACCTCTTGTCCTCCTGGACGGTAAGGATGCTTGATATGGGCGCTGGCTACAGTGCCGCGGTTGCAGCTGAAGGGCCCGAAAAAGAGATATCACTTTTTTCCATGAGACTATGGGATCAATAAGATTCGCCCACGCGATCGCGCCACGCACATAGGCCGGCGCCGGCTTGAGGAGTCACCGGCAATGATATCCTGCAGTTGAGAGAGAAAAGAGTGGAGGCGGCGGCGGGATTCGAACCCGCGGATAACGGATTTGCAATCCGTCGCCTTAGTCCTCTTGGCTACGCCGCCTTGAAGATATGTTGTCCACCTGAAGTATACCCGCAGGCGGCGGGCGTTCAAGTGCATATTCTTCCTGCTCGGTCTCGACAAAGCAGCCAGCTACCTAATCACCCACACCACGCGGGTGGTACCTACTACCGAGGGAGTGAATGGCGGCAGCTTGCTTATGTCGTTGAAGTCGGTGTCGTAGTTCCAGTCGCGGTTTGGCGCGGTGTAATGATCACCGCCGTACACCCACTGACCGGTAGCTACCTCGCTGTCCCAGATGTTGACAAATGAGCCGCGTATACGCGCGGGGATCCCGCTCCAGTTTTCATGGAAGCGAGGCAGGTTTTCGAAGCCGCCGTTGTACCTGCCGGGCTGAGTGACATAGGAACCTGTGATAAAGGCGGCGTTGATGGTGGTCGGCGTGGCCTTCGGCAGGCTACCCGGTCCCTTAGCGGCATCGTCCCAGGCGTTGGAGAGGACGTTGTAGGCGTCCGTAATGATGGCTGCAGGCTGCTTTGCATGAGTGGCATTGCCAACATTGTAGTCTCCGAGCGTGTATACCGGCGTCGGAGAGACGAGAGTCAGCGGCGCGGCGAGGGCACTGCCGTTTACAAGCCGCACGCCGTCAGGCTGTGAGGGATTGGCGGTGGTATCTGTGGCATACAGCAGGCCGTTGTCGGGCCAGTGGCCCGATTTGCCGAGTATATCCATGTCAATGTCGGTGGTTGTAACGTAGGTGCCTTCGCGGCCATTGTAAAAGGTGCTCTCACTTATGGGGCTGTCGGGCTGTCCGTCGCCATCAATGTCAGGCCAGATGATGGGGTTGCCGTCACCATCGTATGCGGTGCCGTCGATTATGATAAGATCCGCGTTCCTGTAAAAGTGACCCTTTTCGTATTCGCCGGTGCCGCCAGCTACCTGATAATACGTGCCGCTGAACTCATCATAATTATAGTTTCCGGTGCCTTCGGCGGCTGGGGCATACATATGTATGTTCCCCACGGAAGGTGCCTCCACCTGTCGGATGCCGTGTTCGGCTGTCTGTACTGTGCCGCGCCAGCGCTCAAGGGCTCTTATCGTCCAGTTCTGGTAGTCGTGCGAGCCGTCCAGGCGGCCGTCTCCGTTGGCGTCAAACCCGAGAAAGTCCGTGTCGAAGCCCGAAATCGACGGTGGCGGGAATTGGCTTCTGCTTTCCATGTTGCGGTAGTTGCTGCTGCCGCGAACCTTGATGTCGATGTTTCCCGCGGTAAGGCTGCCATCGTTCTTGCGGCGTCGGAACATCCCGCCCGCAGCGTGGAGATGCTCAGTCTGGAGGGTGAGGGTACCACCGCAGCCGATATAGATGTCGTGGTTGGAGTGTATCCTGCCTTGCAGGTTCATACTTGGTCCGGGCAGTATCTCGAGATCCTCATGATAGAAGACTACGTACTGAAATATGGGTGTCTTTTCGAGATCGATTATCTTTTCGACGTGCTTTGTGTAGCCGTTGGAGGTGGCAGCAGAAGCAATAAGATATGGCTGGATAATCGTCTGCACACCCTGACCGTCCACCTCGATGCGCTGAGTGCTTACGGGTGTTATGGTGTAGGGTACGTCGATGCCGTTTATTGTAGCCGTGCCGCCGGCAGGAACGGCTCGATAGTTGGCGGCGGCGACCAGCACGGCCTTGTGTGCGACCTCAGTTGCCGCCTCGGCCATGGCAGTGGCCTTCACGATCTCTCGGTTGAACCTGGCCTCACGGTAGTCGGCCATTACCATGCTGAGTATCGCCGCAGACAGCCCGACAAGCATCACAAGCACCAGCAGGGCCGTCAAAAGGGCGGCGCCGCCTTCATTTCTGCGTGCTCTATACATCTGCCTTCTCCTCCCGGGCCTCTGGGGCCACTATATCGGCGACGGAGCCTCCTCATGGAGGCCGTCGGAATTACGCATTGTGACCTTTGTTGTCAGATATGTTTCAACCCAGGTGCTGGTGCCCGATATCGGGCGCGCCATGTAGAGCGTGATGCCTACCTCATGCAGGCTCAGTGAAGGGTCGGTCTTTATCGTATCGAAGACGACCCTTTCGGCGTACATTGCGATCACGTCGGTGCGCGTGCCATCTTCCCAGCGCTCGAGCCTGTTTATCCCATCCGGACCGGTGACAATTACATAGGAGACGTGATATTCGCTCCATTCGATCTTGCCGGTAGCGCTCGATGTGAGCAGCCCGTCGCCGTCGTTGTCGTGCGGTATGAGAAAACTTATCTCGACGTTGTCCCCGTAAGCGGGAGATGAAGAATCTACGTTGATATTCGCCGGGCTGTGTCTGGCGCGCGGGTTGTATGTGCCAAGGGCGCCTCCGTTCACAAAGGTGTAGGGAAAGCTTGGCTGTCCGGGGGCCGGGTTTGCGACGCGGCCACTCATTCGCAGCTCAGTGCTCATTTGCAGAAGAGCTCTTCGTGCATCCATATCCATCCGCGCGTAGGTGTCCTGGACTTTTTTCATGCGGTCGGCGTCGGCCATGGCTGCGTAAAGTGCCGCCAGCAGCGCACAAAAAATAAACGAACTCATAAGAGCTTCTATCAGGCTGAAGCCCTGACGCCCGGCACACCTTTGCTTTTTCAGGACTGTCATGCTTCACCTCGCTCTCGCTGTGGATATCGATTCGGTGCGCTGTGTGCCCAGCCTCGACATCCAGGTTATAGTGACCGTAAAATGCAGTGGGTCTGCCGACGGATCGTCGTAGGTGACGACTAATTCCTTATCGGCCAGGTCCAGCCCGGCATGGGGTCCTCGGTCGGTAACCCCGGGTATCTCTGCTACGGCACCGTCAGGCAGGAGCGTGGTGACATGGTCAAAGGGGCGGCCGAAGATATACTCGACAACGGACTTGAGCTCAAACATTGCCATGTTGGTTTCCTCGGCGGCCTCTCGCAGCTTTGCTGAAGAATGAAAGGTGGCAAAAATACCCAGGAAACCGATCACCAGAAGCATCGTAGCCGCCATGATTTCGACGAGGCTGAAGGCCCTCCTCTTTGTGCGGATTCCTTCAAGTCCTTTCATGGTCCTTCTCCCTGTCACAATAGGCCACCTGTTGAAGCCACTGAATATCAAAGCGCCACTGCCGGCATGTCCCTGGGTTTGTGCAGGCCGTGGCGGTCAAGGTGATGTTGAGTCAGATCTTCGTTGCGCTATAAGACCCCTTTTTTGCTCAGCTTGCGTCATCAACATTACGCATCGTCACACGCGTGGACATACTCGTCTGAAGCAAAGGGCCATGCGGAGCAGGCCGCGCCATGTAGATCGTTATTGCAATCTCGTTCATCCTTACCGAAGAGTCGGTGCGGAAGGTATCAAAGGTTATCCTCTCGACATAGCGCGCAATCTGGTGGGTGATGACGCCGTTTTCGCGACGAACGAGAGTATTCACGCCGCCGGCATCGGTGATGAGGGCGTATGACACGTTGTAGGGGCTCCAATCCACCTCGCCGGTGAGTCCGTCTGTGAAGAGGCCGTTTCCGTCGAGATCGACAGGTATCTTGAACACTATGGTCTTTACGTCGCCAAAAGCGGGATTTGGGTCGGTGACGTTCTGCGAGGGAGGGGGGTGGCTCTCTGCTGCAAAGGAGCCGGATGCGACGCCGTTCACGAAGATGTAAGGGTAGGGGGGCTCATCGGCAAAGGTGTTTTCCAGCCAGCCTGTCATGCGCAGCTCGGTGGTCATGCGCTCGAGTGCCTTTCGCGCATCCATCTGCATTACTGCCATGGTGTCCTGCACGCCGGCGAAGGTCTGGCCACTATGGATGGTGGAATAGATGGCGGCAAGCACCGCCAGAAATATGAATGTGCTCATCATTGCCTCGATGAGGCTGAAGCCGCAGCGGCTTTTTCGTCTCTTCATAAGCCTTTTCATGGCTCACCTGACCCTTCCCGATGAGATGCTCGAGTGTCGCGCAGTGCCCAAACGTGACTCCCAGGTGATATTGACGGTGAACTTCAGCGGATCGGCGGCCGGGTCTTCATACGCTATAGTCATGGCTTCACCGGTAAGTGCAAAATCGGGGTTTTCGTCGGGGTTGGTAAGCCCCATGACGTCGATCGGCTCGCCCTGTGGCATCAGTGTCGTGACGTCATCGAATGGCATACTGAAAATATGCTCCACGACCGTCTGCAGCTTGAACATCGCTACATTCGTCTCGTGTGCGGTCTCCCGCAGCAGGGCGCTCGCGTGAAGCGAGGCGAAAATGCCCATAAACCCTATGACCAGCAGCGCAGCGGCTACCAGCACCTCGATGAATGAGAACCCGAGGCGTTTTTCCCTTCTTCGTTTTATTGCTGCCATTTCATGCCTCCGCAAAGGCGAAACCGGCTCACCTGTTTATCTGCTGACCCAGACGACCCTCTTAATATAGGTTACCTTTGGCGTAAAGGGCGGGAGAAATCCTGGATCGTCAAAGTCGCGGTCATAGTCCCAGTCGCGGCTGAGTGCCGTGTAGCGGTCGTCGCCGTAGGCCCACTTGCCCATGGCTATCTCGCTGTGCCAACCGTGCACAAAGGAGCCGAGTATGTTTGCAGGGCTGCCGTTCCACCTCTCGTGAAAGCGTGGCAGGTTTTCAAAGCCGCCGTTGTAGGCGCCATCTTCGGTCGGATGGGCACCGGTCATGATCGCCGCGTTTATGTAGGTAGGGTTAGCGTCCGGCGGCCGCTCGCCGGGCAGCTTGGAGTCGTCCCATCTGTCTGACAAAACGTTAAATGCGTCGGTCATTATGGCGGCGGGACGCTTCGGACTGTTGGGATGGTCGCGGTTGAAATCGCCGAGAGTGTAGAGAGGGTTTTCCGTGGCGATTGTCAGCGGGCCCACCAGCGTGGCGGCATTGGTGATGCGTATGCCGTTGGGCTGCTCGACGCTTGCATCTGTTCTTGCAGCATAGAGAAGGCCGTTGTCGGGCCATGCGCCGGCCTCGGCCAGTATGCCCATGTCGACGTTGGTTACGGTGACGTATGTCTCTTCACGGGCGTCATAGAAGGTGCTCTCGCTTATCGGGCTGTCGGGATAACCATCGCCGGTGACATCAGGCCAGCTGTCGAAAACCTCACCGTTTTTGTAGACGACGCCGTCAATTATTACAACGTTTGCCCGTTCGTGGTAAAAGCCTTTCTCGTAATCGCCCATCCCGGGTGCGACCGCCACGTATTCACCAGACGCAGCATCATACGTGTAGTCGCCGCCGCTGCCGGTCTCGGTCTCCACAAACCGCTTGATGGTTGCAATGTCCGGCGCGGCTATCTCCTTTGCCCCGTGCTCTGCCGTGCGCACAGCGCCGTTCCAGAGGTCGAGTGCGCCTATTGTCCAGCTCGGGTAGTCGTGCCTTCCGTCGAAGGTGCCGTCGCCGTCGGCATCGTATCCCAGAAAATCACTGTCGAAGCCGCTGACAGATTCGGGTTTGAACAGCTTCTTTTCAACCATTTTCTCGAACCTGTTTATGCCCCATACCTTGAACTCGACACCGCCGCTGGTGGGCTCATCTGTGTCCTTCCTGCGCCGATACATCCTTCCTACGGCACGCACGTAGTCCGTGTTTATCTTGAGTGTCGAGCCTGCGCCTACGTACATGTCGCCGTTTGTATGAATGGGACCGTTTATATCCAGGCTCGGCCCCGGCAGGATCTCAAGATCATCGTTGTAGAATATCGCAAACTGAAAGAGCGGTATGCTCGACACATTCACGAGCTTCTGCACCTGCTTGTGCATGTTGTTTACCTCGGCGGTAGAGGTGATGATGTACTGCTGCTCGACCGTCTTGACACCTTCAAGCGACTTGCCGGTAATGACGTCGCCGACAGGCTCGATAGTGTAGTCAGCCGAAAGGCCGTTAACGGTAAATGTTCCGCCAGTCGGTATGGGATTGTAGTTGGCCGCGGCCTCCAGCAGCTCCTTTTCAGCCTTTTCGGTCGCCCCCTCAGCTACGGCTATCGCCTGAGTGAGGGCCTGATTGACTATCGACTCCTGCCTGTCGGCCATGCTCGTATAGAAGAGACCCAGCGCAAGTCCAAGCATGCTGACCAGGCACACGGTGGCTACCAGCAGCGCCACTCCTCGTTCCTTTGTTCGCAGCTTCATGACAGCGCCTCCAGGTTTTCCCAAATGCGACCGCTCCGGGCGGCCTTTTCACCAAAAGACAAGCACTGATGTTCATGTAACATTCGAGCGGCCACTTCTGAAGCTATATCCCCGAAGGGGCGACATGCCTCGGCCGCCGCCGGCACACGTGGTCCGTATATCGTTCAACTCCTTTGCGCGTAGCTTTTCAGCCGTCTCCCTTGATACACCCGCAGGCCGCAAAGGGCACTCCGGGCGACCTTGGGAAATATATCCCACGAAACGACCTCGGTCAAACAGGCATCAGAGATGGCGATACTTCGGCCTGGTCACTTAATCTGATCGTAAGTGATCTATGCACAAAGACTTACGAGTAACAGACCAAAACCTGGGATTTTGTGGGCGTCAAAAGGGGCGCCTGCGTGACAGGCGGTGTTTCGAGGCCGGCTGTATCGTAAAAGGTGTTTAAGAGATGTTGCAGATGCGCCTGAAAGAGGTGAAAAAAGTTTTTCCAAAAAATCAGATGCAATTTCACTTCGGCGAAGATCTCTGCCGCCGGTAGCGATGCGCGCGGGAGCAGCATTGACCGGCATGACGTGTGCTGCGGAGTCGATCGGCAAGACTCATGGCCCAGGTGTGTGCCCTCTTACGGTGCTGGCTGTACCAGTACCCTGTCACCCGTGGCTGCTGGAAAGCGCTCAGCGGCGCTCGCGCCTACGACGGCGATCTCAAGATGCCCGGAGCTTCCTATCAGCGCTATAACATCCCCGTGGCGCGCGTGGGCGTAAACAGCATCAATACCGAGGACGCGGTGCCCGTGAAATTCAACTGCGATGTCAGGGAATCGACCGATCTGAGCTAAGTGCTCCCCGGTGATGTTTGACACAAGGTTGCCAAAGTCATCGATGAAAATGAGGCGGCCTTCGATACTCTCATTTGAGATGACGGGCTCGGGCAGGAGGTGCCTGGTGAGCGTATTGGGGTCTACCTCCGGGCCAAAGGCCTCCAGCTTCTCGCCGGCGGCTATTGCGCCCGCAACCGGTGCAAAGATATCCCGCCCGTGAAAAGTCCTGCTGACAGGTTTCCTGAAAAAGGCATCATTTTCCACGCTCCAGACCCGGCCTCCGTCAAAGGCGGCCAATGCACGCGTCAGGACGCCGTTGTCGGGTGCGAGAAAGACGTATCCACCCCCCTCGGCCAGTATGATACGCCGGGAAGTGCCTACGCCGGGGTCCACTACCACGCAGTGCAGCGTGCCGACAGGAAAGCTGCCCGCGACCGCACTCAGGACAAAGGCCGCCTCGCTGATGTCCTGTGCTGCGACGCTGTGGCAGACGTCCACTATGACCGCCTCCGGCGCGACCGAAAGGATCGCCCCCTTCATTGCGCCACAGTATATGCCTGAGCCGAAGTCTGTCAGAAGTGTGACGATACCACGGCCGGTCCGCATGCTCGCCTCCTGCTCTCTTCGTGCCGCCAGAAGTACGCCATCCGCATCAAGAAAAAAGCCTACACCGCACGTGAGGACCTTTCAAGTTTTCTTTGGGCTGATGCGCGCCCCGGCGACCTGTCGGTGCGAGAGTTTGCCGCCACCATGGCCCTCAGGATTCGTCCATGGGCTCAAGGTACCTGGAAAGAAATTCGTCAAAGCCCTCAGCATAGGCCGCGCCCATCATGATAAAGCCTTCGTTGTGCGACCCGTGCATCTCGTACCAGTGCTTCGGCTCGGAGGCGGCCTCGTATACTGCCTGGCCGAAGCTGTAGGGGATGATCTCGTCATCGGGCGAATGCGCCACGATCACCGGCGCCTTGACGTCGCGCACATACTCTGCTACCGGGTAGCGGGTGCGCAAGAGCAGTCTGACCGGCAGGTAGGGGTAGTAGTGGCTTGCCACGTCGACCAAAGATGTGAAGCTGGACTCGATGATGAGAACACCCGGCTTTTCACGTGCAGCCAGCCACGCGGCCGGGCCGCCTCCCAGAGACCTGCCGAAGATGACGATCCTTTCCGGCTCGATCCGGCGATCTTCGGTAAGGTGTCGCCAAGCGGCAGCTGCGTCTTCGTAGGTTCGCTTTTCGTTCGGTCGGCCGCTTGACATACCGTATCCGCGGTAGTCGAAGATGAACACAGAGAGGCCGAGCCGGTGAAAGTCGAGTATGGAGTCGATGCGGTGAGAGATGTTGCCGGCGTTTCCATGGCAGAAAAGAAGTGCTCCACGCGCGTTTTCATGTGGCACCCACCACCCGTGGATGTGCGCGCCCTCGGCAGGCTCGAGCGTTACATCCTCGTACTGCAGGCCCACATCCGCAGGTGTCGCCTCGATCTGGCTTGTGGGAAAATATATCATCCTCGCCTGGCACCCGTACATGATCAGCGCCAGCCCCGCGTAGCTGAAGAAGATAATCCTCAGCAGAGCCATTACCGCCCGGTATGCACGCGTCTTTCTCATAGGCACCGCCGCCTGGATTGTACGAAATATCGCCTGCAGATGAAAGTACCATTCCAGGGGTCCGCTGCCTCCACACCTGTAGTGAAAACCCTTCTGCGTCGGGTCGGACAAATAGAAGCTTCACCTGAGGCTTAACCGCAGTGCTGAGAGTCTACGCTGCGGCTACGCTGGCCTCTCCAGTGTTTTGATGGTGGTCTGCCCGGCACCGGCGATCGGACAATGTAAGACATTCTGAAAAAGTGCGCGGGTGCTGCATGCTCCGGCAA
>SLPQ01000088.1 GCA_007131925.1 Candidatus Brocadiia bacterium
ATCGCCGGGAGGACATCGAGGCGCTGGAAGAGGCCCTGAAGTACAATGACGGCGATGCGATGGCGTGGTACCTGCTGGGCAACGTCTATGCGTGGCGCTTCCGCTATGACGAGGCTATGGACGCATGGAAAAGGGCCGCTCGCAAGGGACTTGGTGACTACCCCGTCCTGCTGCGCAACATGGGACTGGTAGCCCTTAAGATCCGCAACAACAGCCGTGCCGCCGCAAAGTACTACTCCCAAGCCATAGAAAAGTCGCCCGGCGACGAGGAATTGTACGAAGAGGCCGATGAGGCCTTCGCCCGATCCGGCAGGATCAAGGAGCGCATTGAGACGCTCGAGCAGGGGGCCGAGAAACTGCCCGGGAGCCAGAAGATTAACAAGCTGCTCGCGCAGAGCTACTACTTCGCCGGCAGATACGATGATGCGCTCGACTGCCTGATGTCCATGAGCTTTGACAGGTGGGAAGGCGACAGGATGGCCTATCAGGTCTATGAAAATTCCTGGGTGGAAAAGGGCAGGGCACTCATTGAGCAGGACAAGTATGCCGAGGCGTTGGCCGCCTTTGAAAAGTCTATGGAGTATCCCGAAAATTTCAAAATCGGCAAACCGGCACATCCACGGCACGCACCGCAGCTCTTTCTGGCTGGCATCGTCAACGAACGTCTCGGCAGGCATGGCGAGGCTCAGAGCGCATGGCGTCGTGGGGCAGAGGAGGTCCATCGTGGATGGGAAGGCCGAGTCTGCCCAGAGAGCTACTACAAGGGCCTATGCCTTGCCCGTACCGGCAGACTCAACCAGGCACGCACCCTCTGGCGGGAGATGACCAAGGGACCCAGCAGAAAGATACGGGGAGCGGATTACGAAAACTTCCTCATAGGCCTCGGCTTCCAGGGCCTTGAAGACTGGCAAAAGGCGGTCCATCATCTCAAGAAAGCCCACGAGGCCGACAGGGGCAACCGCCTTTATAAGTACCATCTCGATCTTGCGTTAGAACACAGGCACGTTTGATCCCGCTCTCAGGGCATGGCGAGGGCTTTCTTGCCGGTGAGCGCAGAGTGTGTTAATGGGTCAGGGTACCCGCAGCGGCCAATTGGCTGCATCAGGGTCCATGTCAGTGGTCGTGAAAGCACGCTTAAGGTCCGGTTGGCAATTCGACGACGCAGGTTCTGACATTGGCATGTCTCTTGGACATGTCGGTCTGGGGGGATACATATGGCCGTAATGGCACTGCGGTCGACCGAGGGTATCACACACAGCTGTTGGCGAGTAAAGGTCTGCCTGCAGTGATCGCCTGCCGGCAGCCCTAACCGAAGATTTCCGGATGCCTGCGCGCCCTTGGCGCATCAGGCGAGACCTCCATTGGAACCGTCAGCATTGCCGTTTCGCGAGGGAGGCACCTGTTCCCACCGCATGCCTGCCAGCAAACCTCAAAGCGCATGTCAAACTGTCCGGAAGGCGCCCTGCGGGCGATGCGCAATGCCCCCTTTACCCACACAGTGTCGCGGTAGATTGAAACGTGGGGATTCTGCTGCTCACCAGAGTGGGGCCCGTCTGAAGAGCCGGTGGTCGTCACTTCGCCCTGAGGATACGATATGTCCTGGAGAACTGCAACGTCACTTTGCTCGGGTGTGACGGCGGTAGGCGTAAGATCGCTTGAGAGAGGGGCGTTTGAATTGACGTGCCAGCCATCATCTATTTCAAGCTTTACCGCGAAGTTTACCTTGTCACCCGGTGCCACCTGCAGACTGTCGGCGTACAAATCGACTGTCACGGGCCTCGAACGATGCCGCGCCTCAGGTCTGTTTCCTCTCGCTACGCGCTTGTCGGCGCCCTCGATGCAGTCGAGATACCGCGCGACGGCCAGGACAAGCGTCTCGACGGCCCGAGGAGCCGAGCTGATGATCCCGCCTTCCGATTTGAGGACGGTTCCTGCCTCCTCCAAAGAACGCCGGTCGCCGGTGAGCTCCCAAAGCCGGATGAGCACCAGCGCTGTCGTGCCGCTTGAGGAGGGCGTCTGCTTGTCAAAGGCGTCCTTGTAAGGTAAGGGCGCATCGGTCGAGTCGAGAGCGGTAAAGAAAAACCCTCCCTCCGACGGATCGTGAAAGCACTCAAAGATCACATCGACAAGCTCGCGCGTCAGGTCGAGCCAACGCTGCTCGCCGGTGGCAGCGTGAAGTTCAAGAAGCCCTTCTGCAAGAAATGCATAGTCTTCAAGATAACCCTCTCCGCTGAGCTGCCCCTCGCGCCATGAGCGGTGCAGTCGCTTGCCTGTGGTCATACTTGCCATGACAAACTCCGCAGCTCGCCTGGCCGCATCGACGCATTGTCTGTCATCGAGGCGGCGTCCAGCGTAGGCCATGCCGCCTATCATGAGGCCATTCCACGCTGAAAGGATCTTGTCGTCGGTCCGGGGGCGCGGCCTTTTTGCACGGGCCTGCCTGAGGATGGAGGTGGCCCTGGTAAGCCTTTCGCGGAGCTCCTGCGGATGGAGTGCCAGCTCGTCAGCGGCGCTCTTGGGGATGATCCGGAGATAGGGGACGTTGCGGCCGGTCTTGCGACCGGTTGACTCGTCCCGGAAGTTGCCGGAAGGCTCCATGCCGTACACATGGGCGAAAAGCGCTCCCTCCTCTTCACCCAAGAGGCCCATTATTTCCTCCCACTGCCACGTATAATACCACCCCTCATGCCCCTGGCTGTCTGCATCGACAGCCGTATAAAAGCCCCCGCCCGCGTCGATCATTTCCTCCATCACCCATCTACATATCTCAAGAGCGACATGCCGGTAGTGTGCGCGGCCAGTCAGGAGATAACCGTCTGTAAAAGTCCTGATAAGCTGCGCGTTGTCTGAGAGCATCTTCTCAAAGTGCGGCAGTTGCCAGCGTGCATCGGTAGAATACCTGTGAAAGCCGCCGCCGATGTGGTCTCTGATGCCGCCGCGGCAAAGCGCATCGAGTGTCTTGCTGGCCATGGAAAGGAGCGCGTCGTCGCCCGCTGAGGTGTATTGCGCGAGTAAGAGTCTGAGCGCTGAGTGTGGTGGAAACTTGGGTGCGCCTCCAAAGCCGCCGAAATTCACATCGAAGGCGTCCCGAAGGGCTCTCAGAGCGCCGTCGACCACTTCCCGGTCGGGCGCGCGCGTGCCTTCGCTGAGACGGGAGGCCTTTTCGAGGGCGTTCCAGAGATGGTCGGCCTGTTTTTCAACTTCGTCACGCCGATCATTCCAGATCTCGGCAAGCTGATGCAGCAGCGCCTTGAAGCCGCGCCGTCCGGCGGTATCCTCTTTTGGCCAGTAGGTGCCGGCAAACCATGGCTTCTTCTCGTGGTTTAGCCAGAGGGAGTTCGGCCAGCCACCACCGCCGGTTACCAGCTGCGTGGCGGTCATGTAGGTCTCGTCAACATCGGGCCTTTCTTCACGATCCACCTTTATGCTGACGAAATTATCATTAAGTATGCGCGCCACCTCCTCGTCGGCAAAAGACTCCCTTTGCATAACGTGGCACCAGTGGCAGCTGGAGTAGCCGATGGATAAAAAAATCGGCTTGTCCTCACGACGCGCCTTCTGGAAGGCCTGCTGTTCCCATTCATGCCAGTCGACAGGATCGCCTGCGTGCTGGATGAGATAGGGGCTTGATGCGTTGGCGAGCCTGTTGGAACGACCGCGCGGCACATGCGTGCCGGCCTCTCTGTCCGCAGGCGGCTCTCCGGTCATGTCGGGCCTCTTGTCAGCTGTTCCACGGCAGGCACACCAGCGGCGTGCAGCTTACATGAGTTGACAATGCGGGCCGATCAAAGTGTTCCCCCCGTCCCGCCGGTAGCGACATAACGTCGAGTCCTGTGGGTCCGCAGCGAGGCGTCATCGCCTTACGACAGGGCATTATGCGCTTCCTCAAGCTGCCGTATAATCTCGATATCCTGCGGACACTTAGGCTCACATTCGCCGCATTCGACGCACTGCGAGGCATCCTTTTCGCGCTCTACCAGCCCCGCGTAATATTTTCTCGCTGGACCATCGAGGCCATATACGCGCTTCCAGTTCATTATCTCAAAGACGCGGGGGATGTTCACTTCGTTGGGACAGGGCATGCAGTAGCCGCAGCCGGTGCAGTACAGGTCAGCAAGCTTCTTTTTCTCATTGATAATTTCGCGAATGTGGCTCTTCTCTTCCGGTGTAAGCGGCGTGGAGATGTCGGCAGTCTTGACGTTTTCCTCCAGCTGGCGAATGGTGCTCATGCCTGATACGGCAATATCAACCGCCTCGTTTGCCAGCACGAAGCGCAGGGCGGCCTCTGGGCCGGAGGAGCGGCCACCGGGCAGGTGGCTTGAGATTTCGGTGGGTATTGAGAGCCGGCCGCCGCCGACCGGACCCATTATCGAAACGCCCATGCCGCTCTCGTGCGCATGGATGATGGCCTCTTCGTTTCGGGTGTCGATCAGGTTGTACTGGACAAGCATGCACTCGAAAAAGCCGCTGTCTATGAACTTCATAATATTTTCCGGCTTGTCATGAGACGAAAAGCCTATGTGGCGGATAAGTCCCTCAGACCGGGCCTTTTCTGCTTCTCTCATGAAACCGTCGCCGACCTTTTCCCATGTCTGCATTCTAAGACTGTGCATGAGGTAAATGTCAAAATAGTCAGTACGCGCCCGCTTGAGGCCCGCCTCGAGGCGCTGGCGGTGGGTTTCGCCTTCTTCGAGGTCCCGCCACGTGGGGTTTTTCGTCTGGATCACAAAAGACGAGCGGTCGAGCCCGTCGGTGGCAAGGCCGATAGCGGTTTCAGACTGGGTGGCGTGATAGTTGTGATGGGTGTCAAAGAAATTAATCCCGAGCTCGAGAGTGCGCTGCAGGAGTGCCGTGGACTTTTCGAAATCAACCTGTTGGTCGCCGTCGTCGTTTTCGATCTTCGGCAGCCTCATGACACCGAAGCCGAGTTTCGATACTTTCAGCCCTGTCTTTCCGTATAAAGTGTATCTCATCGTCTGCACACTCCTGTCATTTACAAAAGAAGCCCTTAACAGCTGTAAGAAGATGGCGAATGCCACCGGCCCACACTACCGGGCTTCTGGCCGGCACACCATCCTGCCACTCACATTATGAAAATGACCCCTTGCAAAGCAAATGCGCATGTCTTGCGCCATGTTGCCTTACGCCGCGCAGCCGGTCAGCCGACCTGTGAAGGCGTTGCAGGCTGCCCCCGGCCTTTCCAGGATGCATCCAGGTCTATCAGGGGGTTGCAGAGGCCATGCCCAGGTCCCAGGCCGCTTTGAGGACATCGGGATGTTTGTCGATATCGCCCTTTTCGTCAACGGCCTCTACGCAGACCTCACCGGCAAAGTCCATATCAAGAGTCATGTAAAAGTACTTCATGACCTTCCTGACGCCGTCGAAAGTATGGGGCTTGCTATAGCCGCCGGCGCTCAGTAGATAGCCGCGCCTGCGGATGTTGCCACGGTCAGGTATTGTCTTTTCCATCTTGTACTTTCTGACCCAGAAGCACTGACATCTGTCTACGAGCGCCTTGGCCTGCGCCGGCACGCTGAAGAAAAAAACCGGCATCGCCATTACCAGCCTGTCAACTGCCATGAACTTGCGGTAAAAAATGTCAAAATCATCTTTGATTACGCATTCGCCGTTCTTTTCACATGCATATATCTCGCGACAGGGGCCTACATTGAAATCAGATAGCACCACTTTTTCCACGCGCGCACCGAACGATTCGGCGGCCGCCACTGAACGATCGAGCATGGTTTCGGTATTGCCGTTGCGCCGAGGGCTTGTCGATATTGCAAGTATGCTTACCGGCTCCATCAGTCGCTCCTTTCAAGTTTCAGATTCGCCCGGCCTCATGCGGTGCGCCGACGGTGCAGGTGTCCGCAGACGCAAAGAGGCCGCCCGGGCGCCTCATGCATGGGCCTTGGGCTGATATTTTTCGTCCTGGCAGAGGATTTCCATGTCCAGAAGCATCCTTTCCAGCCTGCCGCGGTGCTCGGAAAAGCGCAAGTCGCTGTAAAGGTTGACAGCCTCGGGCACCTCGGCGTTCATATCATAGAGCTCACCGCAGCCAAGCCCGGCGTAGTGTGTAAGCTTCCAGTCTCTCGTGACGATCGATCGCAGGTTCAGCTCCGGTCGGTATCTGCTTTTGAACTCAACGACCGCCGCCTCGCGCACGCCAGCACCTCCCGAAAGCGCCGCGGCCACGCTTAACCCATCCATCACCCGCGCCTGGGGCAGACCCACAATATCCATAATCGTCGGTGCTATGTCGCATGAGTTCAAGAGCGCCTCCGACGTGCAAGGCCTGCAGCCGGGCAGACGCCAGATCACCGGGACATTTATCAGCCCCTCGAGCAGAAACGGCCCTTTCAGTACCAGACCGCAGTCGCCCATCAGGTCGCCATGGTCACTTGTGAATATGACGACGGTATTATCTGCAAGACCGGTCTCGTCCAGCGTGTTCAATATCTTGCCGATATTATCATCGATCAGCGTGATCATCCCATAGGTGCGGGCGATTATCTCCCGAAGCTGGGGCTCACTGAGGTCCTTCCAGACGTCCTGTCTGCCTATCCCCTCCCAAAGCTCGCCTCCACGCCATGCCCGCCGAAAGTGCTCCGGCTTATCGGCAAGCGCCTCCCGGCCGAAGCGCGGCATCACCACATCAGCGTGGTCGTACATTGTATCGTATGGCGAGGGGGGGCAAAATGGATGATGCGGGCCGGGAAAGCTCACCCAGGATAGAAAAGGCTGCCTGTCGGCTGCGCGTGCAGCAAGGTAGTCACAGGCATTTTCTCCCACCCAGCTCGCAGAAACGGCCTCCACCGGAAGGGCAGGGGTGTAGCACTGGGGCGAGCCGATCGGTGACAGACGGGCACCTTTCATAAAATCATCTGCAAATTCGGTAAAGTTTTCCCGAAGCCACGCACCGTAGTGAGCGCTGCTGTGGCCCCAGTTGCCATGGCCCACCGACAGCCTGCACTCTCTAAAGCCGTAGTAGGGTCCGCTCCACTCCGGTGTCATAAGGCCGGTCTGCCATGCCTTGAAATTGTCGTAGTACGGGGGCTCGCCGGGCTCGCCTCCATAGCTGGTCAGGTGCCCCTTGCCGATAAGTGCGGTGTGATAGCCATGATCGGCGAGGATATCGGCGATGGTAGTCTCACTTTGGTCGAGGTCTATGCCATTTGACCATGTGCGGTGGTTGCGCGGGAGCCGGCCGGTGGCGATGGTGGCCCGGTTTGGCATGCATACGGGATTTGAGACGTATGCTCTCGTAAAGCGTACGCCCTCAGCAGCCAGGCTGTCGAGATGTGGCGTACGTATAACGGGGTTTTCGTAGCAGCCAATGTGATCGGCGCGCATCTGGTCGGTGGTGATAAGCAGTATGTTTGGACGAGCACCGCCCGGTAAGTCCGGTAAGGTGGATTGGCCGTCTTTCAAGACATCCTCCTTTCCCCTGTCCAAGCGATCGGCCGCACCCATGCGCTGGAAAAAACGGCAATCCTCCCTGTGGTCCCGATCATGTAACATCGAGCGAATAGAGCTCGGCCGCGCTTCGCCACAGTATCCAGTCGGCTGCCTGTGAGCACATGCGGGTAGGCTCGCCTCGCGCTTCCAGTACGCGCTTGAGCACGCTCTCAAATAGCCTCAGTATCCCGAATGCCATCTCCGGCGAGTGCGCATCGCCCCCCCACATTATCTTATTCACCGGGACGGCATCAAGGGCGGCTCTGAGCATCGCCTCCGCCATGCTCTCAGAAGTGCTTGGAACCCAGCAGGTGTTAAGATAAATGTTCGGATAGCGCCGCGCGAGCGTTACTGCCTCGCCCCATTGGGGGAAGGAGCCGTGAAAGACGTCAAAGCGAGCCTCACTGTGCCGCGCGAAAAAGGGCTCCATGCGCGCCGCATATGTCTTTTGAAGCTCGTTTTCGAACGAATTGCCCGCCAGGTATCCCGTGTGAACCTGGATGACAAGGGAGCGTTCGCCCGCGCGGGACGCCGCCAGGTCGTGGACAAAGTCGTCCACTGCCGCACTTGACATCAGGGTGTCGCCTTCTGCCATCTCGGCGAGCGCGGCGTCTACTTCCTGTCTTGAACGCACTATGATAGCGCCGTCCCGCCGGTACACGCTGCCCATCTTCAGGGCAATTATATCAAGCTCATCACAGACGCTATCAAGCCATGAGTCAAATGCCTCATACAGCCCGTCACAGTCGTGGATGTCACCCCTCTTGCGGCCAAGGAAATCCCCAAGAGATACGACGCTTCTGAAGGGCCCATCGATCTGCGGCGCACCATAGCACCAAAACACGGTCTTCATATTTCCCAGCGCAAAGATGTCACGATGCCACTCGGCGCGCTCTGCGTAGCGCGTCCGGATGCGCCTGTCGAGGTCGTCCCATTCTCTTCTCGTCAGCAGCATGCAGCGCACGTCGTAAAGCTCGCCGAAGGCCAGCTCCATGGCTTTCCAGTCGGAGGTGTGCGACAGTAAGGGCAGGCGCTCCAGAAAGAAGTCTCTTATCAACTCCCTTTCCTGCTCAAGCGGCGCGCCCCCGGCATCCCGCATAAAGGCCACGGGCTCGATCGGATCTGTCGGGTCGTTCCACTCGCGCCCGGCATACTTGTGATCGCTTGCCGCCAGCAGCGCCATCAGGTAGTGGTTTTCGAGGAGAAGGTGCGCAAGCCCCATATCCTCGGCGCGCCAGCAATAGACGTTTTCGATGTGTTCGTGCGTGTCTATAACCGGCAGGTGATGAAGGTCAAGCTCCACATCGTCCCCCTTTCTCCAGCGCAGCACATGCCGCCGTACTCATGGCCACCTTGAAGGTTTGCCTCAGCGCTTTCTTCGACAACTGCTGAGCGCATCGGGAGAGTGCAGCTCAGCAATCAAGTAGCAATGGCGCGCATACCATCATTTCGCACCTTTACTGCAAAAGTGTGCGCCGGGGCCATAATACTTCATGAAGTCGGCAGGCGCAAGGCTCGCCGGCCGAAAAGGAACTAAGCGCCCGCTTTCGGTGGCCTTTACCTGTGCAGTGATTGCCGGAAGCGTGTTTTGGGCTGGTCGCGCGGGAAATTCCTTGAATAAGGGGCGCTTGGCCCTACTCTATAAAATAATGTGAAAATCGCCTTAGGCCTAAAGCGGGCATACTGTAGCTCGCTGCTTATTGTGCCTGCCATCGGGGGCGGCGATTATTGACTTTAACGACTTTAGACGAATGGAGCTTTAATTGAAGATCAAGATTGCATTAGTGTTGTCGGCGCTCGTAGTGGCGGCCGTATTTGTCGTGGCCGAAAGGGCTGCGGGACAGGGAGACTCCGAGGAGGCGCAGATAACCGGCTTTGCGCCTCATGCCGAGTTTGAAACTGACATGGACAAGGTCAGCTACGCCATCGGCCTCGACATCGGCACAAACCTCAAGCTGCAGAAACTCAACCTGAACCCCCAGATACTCTCGCGCGGCATTGCCGACGCCATCGCCGGCAGGGAGCCTTTGCTGAGCGAGGAAGAAATGATGGCTGTCATGCGGCAGTTCGAGATGGAATACATGGCCCAGAGGGAGGCGGAGATGGCTGAAATGGCCGTGGAAAATCTCGCTGAAGCAGAGGAGTTTCTTGGCCAGAACAGGGCCAACGTCGGCGTAGAAACCACCGAGAGCGGCCTGCAGTATATCGTCATCCGCGAGGGCACCGGCCCTACCCCCACAGCCCAGGATGTTGTGCGAGTCCACTATACAGGCACGCTCATCGACGGGACTGAGTTTGACAGCTCGTACAGAGCGGATGAGCCGGCGCAGTTTATGGTGGGCGGCATCATCCCCGGGTGGCAGGAGGCGCTTCAGAAGATGAAGGTGGGCGCAAAGTGGCGCCTTTTTATCCCGCCGGACCTGGCTTACGGCGAGCAAGGCGTGCCATCGGTCATCGAGCCGAACTCTCTTCTCATCTTCGAGGTGGAGCTACTGGGCATAGTGGATGCCCCGCCGCCTGATGCCATGCCGCAGTGGTAGCCTGACAATACTGCATTTGAGCGCAGACCACAGGGAGGGCCTGACAAGGCCCTCTCTTTTTTTCGTCGCCTCAGAGGCTGATGCGACTTGCAAAAGCAGCCCCGTTACTCACAATCGCCTTGTCGGATGATGCCCACGCTCCGGGCACAAACGCCGCCTTGTCCCCTCTGGAGGAGTCCTTAATGCCAGGGAGCACTGCCATTCGTGACTGGGAAGACCCGAAACGTACCCACATAAACCGCCTGCCGGCGCGCGCACACTTTGTTCCGTTTGCTGATGCAGACTCCGCCGCGACCATAGAGCCGGCACTTTCTGAACGCTTTGTCAGCCTTAACGGCGTCTGGAAGTTTCATTGCTCCGAAACGCCGCAGGAGGCGCCCGTTGGCTTTGAAGAGGACTGCTATGACGTGGAAGGCTGGGACGAGATACCAGTGCCGTCCTCTTGGCAGCTTGAGGGCTGGGGGCGCCCCCATTACACCAACGCACAGTACCCCTTTCCGGCGGACCCGCCGCGAGTGCCGACCGAAAACGCCACCGGATGCTATGTGAGGGAGTTTGTAATGCCTGGCGAGTGGGAGGGGCTGCGTGTTTTCCTTCGCTTTGGCGGCGTTGACAGCGCCTTTCACGTATGGATAAACGGGGCTTCTGCCGGTTTTTCCAAGGGCAGCCGCGTGCCTGCTGAGTTTGATGTGACTGAGCTGGTCA
>SLPQ01000184.1 GCA_007131925.1 Candidatus Brocadiia bacterium
CCGCCACGCCAGGAGGCGACTTTGGAGGAGCCGACCAGTTCAGCGCGACCGGGCCGACGTGGTCCGTCACTCACAATACAGCGGCAATGCCGCCGATACCATTTCCCTCGGATATAGTCCCGGATATAAGTTACAGGCTTATGTCGCTCTCGGAGCCTGTTGCCGCCGGAGAGATGTACTATGACTCCGTTACAGCCATCGACCAGAGAAACATCGAGCTTTCCACTCCATGGCCGCACGGCGACAGGTCCAACTGGCCCTTCCACGCCTGGGATCTGAACCACTTCCACGAGGCTGTCCTTGTGGGAGAGGGCACGTTTGATGGCGCGACGATGACGGTTGCATTTACCGCGCCGAACGAAAATGCGATTTTCCTTGCCCCCACCGTGAGCGTCGAGGTCACAGATGCACTGGGCGGCTCTGTCATTACAAGAGTCGCCGCAGTGGACACGTCACTGAATGCGTTTACTATCGAGGAGAGCGGTACGCTCACGTCGGGCGAGGACGTCGAGGTAAGCATCGTCCCTGCGCCAACACCTTTGAGCGCAGCGTACGGCCGCGGCAGCTTTGTGCAGGGCTCCTCTGTTGTGCGCGGGGTATACCAGGACACCGCGGGTGCCTTTGACGGCGTCCCCGGCAGGGGTTTGCCTTTTGTACTGACTTCGCGCGAGAGATATCATCTCTCCGCGGGAGACTACATCCAGGGCACGGATGGTCGCTGGTACGGTGTCAAGGCTATTCATACGGCTGACGACCCGGCATTCGATTTTATAGTCCTGGACCGCCCTCATGAGGGCCCCTCGACGGGTGATTACTTCTTCAGGTATATAAGCCCGATTCGCGAGGCCTTCACTGCCCAGGTGAGCGTGCACAGGAGCTATCGCATCCGGCCGCTCAGAGACGCTGACGGCGCACGCGACCTTGCGGCGGCCTTCGGCTTTGACGTTACGGGTGCTCAGGACCGCACGCGTGTTCTGCTTGCTGAGCCGCTGCCGCCTGACATCAGGCCCGGCCAACATATACGCGCCGACGGCGATGCAAGCCACCCGGCCAGCGACCCGACGCTTGACCCGGGTGTCATGGCGACGCAGAACGGCGGAGACCTTATAGATGGCGACAGGCGCTGGTACATGATAGACTCGATCGGTCCGGCAGGCGCATCACCCGGTGATCCGGAGTACCGTAGAGAGATCCTCCTGACATCGCCCTACAGGGGCTACAGTCCTGCCACGCCGGTTTATCAGCCGGCATCCGTGAGCCCATCCGTGCTGAGGACTTATGATACGGTGATAGGAGCGTTCTGATGCACAGGCGCAGACACCAGACGGGTATGACGCTTATCGAGATGCTGGCGGCGGTGGCGATTCTGGTCATGCTGACAGCGATATTGGCGCAGGTCTTTGCGCAGGCTACACGCGCGTCGAGCAGGGGCAGGGGCATGGGTGAGATATACCAGAAGGCTCGTGCGCTTCAGTCGGTTTTCGAGAGGGACTTGAGCGGCGCGACGCCCGACTTTTTCGCCTGCGGCGAAAACGGGATGGAGTCGCTCTACACCTGGGACCTCCAGGTATATTCCCTGCCGCCGGGGCCTTACAGCTATGGGCTCTCCGGACGGCCTTTTGCAGACGCCACGATGCGGCGGATGCTCATGGGCGGCAGCGACTTTCTGGTGCTTACCAGCTCCAACGCGGCCGGCTATGATAAGGGCGTAGGAAAGGTCTTCTACGTATTACGGGCGACCGGCCAACTGATCCGCGTGAGTTATCCTGACACGTCATTTGCCAGGATGGATTATCTCATGGGCGCGATTGAGCGAGGCGTTGATATCAACAGCGACCTGGAACTGGGGGCATATGAGGATGCCCGCATAGTGGCCGAAAACGTCCAGAGGGTGAAGTTTTCCTTTCTCGACCGCGGGCATGGCGCGATCTCGCGAGACGGCGTGCGCCACGCGCAGGGGCAGTGGGTTGATGACTGGAACTGGACCACCAAGCGCTATCTGCCGGCTGCGATAAAGGTCGATCTGCACCTTGTGGACCGGCAGTGGGTAATAAGCGACGGCGATGCGGTCAGCAACAGGTACTTCGAGTATTTTGAGGAAGCCGACGACCTCCGGGCAGTCGAAAACTTCGACGCAAACGACGGCGAGTCCTTCCGATTTATCATCAGCCTGCCCCTGGGAATGAGCACGCGCTGAAGCTGGATGTGCTTGCATGCAGCGCAGGCAGACGCGCCAGTGTCCATGCGCCGGCTCGGTCAGTAAGAGCGCAGGCTTTCGAATGCCTCCATCATTGCAAGCCAGTTTTCGTACTGCGTGCCGACGGCTACCGAATGGCTCGTGCCGAAGATGTAGCCGCCGCCCGGCTTGCCCTTGGCGATGGCCTCTTTGACCTCGCGGGTGATCTCGTCGGGTGTGCCTGAAACAAGCGTCTCGACGGCCACCCCGCCCCATAGAGCCATCCTGTCACCGACAGATTTCTTGAGCTCGCCGAGGTCCATGCCGGCGGTGGGTTGGATTGACTGGTAGCAGTCGTAGCCGATATCGATAAACTCACCGAGCAGCGCCCAATTGTTTCCACAGCAGTGCTTGAGGACCTTAAGGCCGGCATTGCGGACGGCTATGACCCTGCGAGCAGCGTACGGCGCGACCAGTTCGCCAAAAAGCGCAGGCGGGAGAAAAGGTCCCGCGTTGTAGGAAAAATCCGCGCCCCACAGTACGCTGTCGATCCCCAGCGAGCTCCAGAGCCGGTCGCTTTTTCGCGCGCCCTCGCACTGTGCCTCGCACCATGCCTTTATCCTGCCGGGATCGGTCAGGTAATGGGACAGCCCGTTTTCCATGCCTCCGAAAAGCGGCATCGCCACCTCGGGCGCGCCGCCCCAGGTGATGTGCCGGTCATCGCCGAGCCGATCGACGACCGTTCGTATCGCTTCAACTCGAAAGTCCGGCACTTCGGGTGGATCTGCCGCGGCCGCGATCTCTTCGTCGCTTGGCAGCCAGTCGCCCGGGGGGTAATGCACGACGGTAAAGTCGTTTGTAACCGGGCTGTACTTGAGCACACGCCCGTCGGAGTATTCCCAGGTGCTTTCGTCCATCTTCAGGGGGACATCCAGCTCTTTGGCGGGCAGGCAGGGCGCCGACACGATGTCCAGGGGCACGGCCTCGGCAAGCGCTATGGTGTCTTGCACCCATGACTCGGCCACCTCATCCCAGCGCCCCTCCCACAGCGCCATAAGGGTTGCTGCCTTGTTTCGCAGGAGAGTCTTGCGGCCGAGGATCTTTTCGACCGTGTCAAAATCGATGGCAAACTCGCCGTAAGGTACCATGTCAGGGGCTTGCAGGTCGAGGGCCGTCCTGACGCGCTCTTTTCCGGTCATGCGAGGTCTCCCAATGAAGGTCGCGATCGTCAGGGATTGTACCTGCAGGACAGGTATGCTCAAACCTTAATACGTAAGGAAACGTTTTAACGGAAGTTTCAGCTATGGTTGTCCGATAATATTCCTGCCGGAGCCGGCACCGGCTGGGGATGCGCACGCGGTAAAGTGAAGGGAGGGCGGCCACTGTATGGCTGACAAATCGGACATTTTCGCCGACGACTACTGGAAAGAGCAGTGGAGGGCGGTGGTCGCCAGGGAAAAGACGATAGATGGCGACGACGTGAACGTCCTGACCATGGCTGTGCAGCTGGCGCGCCGATGGGGGCCGGTATTTTGCCCGCAGTGCCAGCCAAGGGCCAAGAAACTGCTCGACCTGGTGGATGCGGCCTACAAGATACTCTCGGCCCGGCGCGAGCAGATGATCGCCGAGGGAAAAAAGACCGCCGGTCGCAGAGGCGCAGACACCTCCGCAGCGCATGGAGGCGACATGGCGTCGCTGCGCGTGCTTGAGATTCTCGAGGACATCCGGGACGGCCTCGGAAATATGAGCAACAACGGCCGCCACTGACCAAAAGGCGGCGGAGCATTCCTCCTGAGGCTGTCGAAGGTGCTTTCTGCGTCTTAGCGGCCTGCGTCTGTGGCCTTGCCAGAAGCCTTGTATCGGCCTCGCTTGCAAGTGCACTGAGGGCGTGGTCTTTGCTGCCTTTTGGTGATGATCACTTCTCACGATGCGCTGCGGCTTGTCTCTCAGCGACACTTCAATATAATTACCTCACTTTGCACTCTTGCAGTTAAGGTGTATTACTCTGATGTCACGGCAAATAAAGGCGCCGCGCGGCACTTTCGACGTTCTTCCCGATGACGTGCCGCTCTGGCTGAAGCTGGAGGCCGCCTCGAGGGAGGCCTTCGGCCGCTACGGCTACAGCGAGATACGTACGCCGCTTGTCGAAGAGACGCGGCTTTTCGTGCGGGGCATCGGCGAGGCGACGGACATTGTGGAAAAGGAGATGTACACCTTCCCCTCGAAGGGGCGCGACGATTCCATAAGCCTTCGCCCTGAGGCTACGGCAGGCATCGTGCGGGCGTACATCCAGCACAACTTTCACAAGAAAGCGCCGCTCCAGAAGCTCGCCTACATGGGGCCCATGTTTCGGTATGAGCGCCCGCAGGCGGGCCGGCAGAGACAGTTTCACCAGGTGGGCGTAGAGGTGCTCGGCACGCACATGCCGGAAGCCGACGTCGAGACGATAGCGCTGGCGCTTGATGTCTTCAAGGGGGTGGGCCTCTTGGATGTAGACCTGAAGCTGAACACGATGGGCTGCACAAAGTGCCGCGACCACTACCGCGCTGCCATAAGCGAGTATCTCGCGGAGCGCGCGGGAGGCCTCTGCGGCGACTGCAGGAGGCGCATGGAGAGAAACGTATTTCGCGTTTTCGACTGCAAGGTCGAGGCATGCCGCGGGCTACTGGAGGGGGTAAGCTCGATAGATGAGTACCTGTGTGGGGATTGCGCCACGCATTTCGATGGCGTCGTGAGACTTCTCGATGAACTTGATATCGAGTACAGGAGGGACAACTTTCTCGTGCGGGGGCTCGACTACTACACACGCACGGTGTATGAATTTGCCCATTCAGCGCTGGGAGCTCGCGACGCAGTCGGCGGTGGAGGGCGTTACGACAACCTCGTTGAAGAGCTCGGCGGGCCTCCTACGGGCGCGGTCGGTTTTTCCATCGGAAGTGAGGCGACTCTCCTGGCAGTGGCCGACCGGAGCACGGGGGGCTCAAGCGAAGGTGAGGGCTTCCAGGCGCTGGCGGCACTTGTCATGGTGGATGAGTCGGTCAAGCGGGTGGCTTTCAGGCTGCTCGGCGAGCTGCGTTGCCGAGGCATATCGGCCGACATGCCTTTCGAGATCAAGAGCATGAAGGCCCAGATGCGCGCGGCAAACAGGCGTCGTGCCCGCGCGGCGGTCATCATAGGCCCTGGGGAGCTCGATCGCGGCAGGGTAAAGGTCAAAGACATGGCAGGTGGAGAAGAGATCGAGGTAGAAATCGGCCGCATCGTGGACGCGGTCAGTGAGATACTGGCAAGACCGGCTTTATAAGGAAGGGTGCATGTTTCTCAAACGAACGGCAACATGCGGCGAGCTCACTTCAGACGACATCGCCAGACGCGTCGTGCTGAACGGCTGGGCAGGCTCACTGCGCGACCATGGGGGGCTCATATTCATTGATCTCAGGGACCGATACGGCGTGACGCAGGTGGTCTTTGACCCGGCCGACGACGCCGAGCTTCACCGGCGCGCCGCGGCGCTGCGGGGCGAGTATGTAATCGCCGTGGCCGGAGAGGTGGCCGCGCGCCCTGCAGGCACCGTCAATGAGGCCCTGTCAACGGGCCACATCGAGCTTCGTGCTCGGGAGATGGAGGTTTTGAATACCTGTGAGACTCCACCTTTTGAGCTTGACGACCACGCCGAGATGGGCAGCGACATCAGGCTGAAGTATCGCTTTCTTGACCTGCGCCGCCGCCGAATGCAGGCAAACCTCGCTTTGCGCCACGAGATCGTCAAGGCCATTCGCGCCTCGCTCGATGCGCAGGGTTTCATGGATATCGAGACGCCCTTTCTGACACGGAGCACGCCGGAGGGCGCACGGGATTTCCTGGTGCCCTCGCGGATATATCCGGGGCAGTTTTACGCTCTGCCGCAGTCACCGCAGCTTTTCAAGCAGATGTTCATGGTGGCCGGGCTCGATCGCTACTACCAGATCGTGCGGTGTTTTCGCGACGAGGACCTGCGAGGCGACAGGCAGCCGGAGTTTACACAGCTGGACCTCGAGATGGCCTTTGTCGAGCAGGAGGACGTGCTCGGTGCTGTGGAGTCGGTGATGGCCGCCGTAATGAAGCAGGCCATGGGCATCCCGCTTGAGCGCATACCGCGCATGACACACAGGGAGGCACTGGCGCGCTATGGCAACGACAAGCCGGATACGCGATTTGGCATGGAGCTGGTCGATGTGAGCGATATCGCTGCGACATCCTCTTTCAAGGTCTTTGCATCTGCGGCAGCCTCGGGGGGCGCTGTGATGGCGATAAACGCATCCGGCGCGGCGGGCGAATTTTCCCGAAAGGACATTGACGGCCTGACAGAGCTTGCAAAGGAGTCGGGCGCCAGGGGACTGGCATGGCTCAAGGTCGATGAGAGCGGCTTTAACTCCCCCATCGCCAAGTTTCTGGGCAAGGGCGAGAGCCAGGCCCTTCGCGAGAAGCTCTCCGGTCAGCCGGGAGACCTTCTGCTTTTCGTAGCGGACATGCCGAGGGTCGTCTTCGAGACGCTCGGGAGGCTGCGTATTGTGCTGGCTGAGCGACTCGGTATGATCCCGGCTGGCCGCCACGAGTTTCTGTGGGTGACCGACTTTCCGATGTTTTCATACGATGATGACCAGAAACGCTGGGACGCTGAGCACCATCCCTTCACAAGCCCCGACACCGCCGATCCGGCCGAGCTGCAGGCCGATCCGCGGCGCTTCACAGCCCGTGCGTATGACCTCGTGCTCAACGGCAATGAGATAGGCAGCGGCAGCATCCGAATACATAACAGAAGCATGCAGGAGGCGGTCTTTGCCGTCCTGGGCATTTCAAGGGAGGAGGCCGAGGAGAAGTTCGGCTTTCTTCTTTCGGCGCTCAAGTACGGAGCTCCGCCGCATGGTGGCTTTGCCGTGGGCCTCGACCGACTCGTGATGATACTGGCAGGATGCGACTCGATTCGTGAAGTGATGGCGTTCCCGAAGACCCAGAGAGCCATCTGCCCCGTGACGGGAGCACCGGGGCACGTGCCCCAGGCGCAGCTGAGGGAGCTGGGGCTGGGACTTTTGGACTGAGGAGCCTCCCCGGCCGGAGGAGCCTGATGAGACGGACAAAGATCATAGCCACGCTCGGCCCCGCCTGCCAGGAGCCCTCACAGATACGCCGCCTCATGCAAAACGGCGCGGACGTCATACGACTGAACCAGTCCCACGGCCAGCGACAGTGGCACGAGACGGCCTTCACAAACGTGCGCCGCGAGGCGGAGGCCCTGGGCCGGCCTGTTGCCGTAATGGTCGACCTGCAGGGCCCGAAGATGCGTATCGGCAGCGTTGCAGGCGGCTCGGCGCGTCTTGACAAGGGCGCGACCGTTGCCCTGCGCTACGACCCCGACGCCATTAGCGACTCTGAGGCCATCTTTGTGCCACTCGCAGAGATAATCACCGACCTCACGCGCAACGACAGGGTCCTGCTGGACGACGGAAACATCATACTCCAGGTCACGTCGAAAAGCACCGGCATGGCACGCGCCAGGGTCGTAGCAGGCGGCATTATCTCCGATAACAAGGGCATCAACCTGCCGGGCGTGGATCTTTCGGTGCCGGCAGTCACCGAAAAGGACATACGGGATCTCGAGTGGGCTATGTCGGCAGGCGCAGAGTACGTGGCGGTGTCCTTTGTGCGGACCCCGGAGGATGTCACTCGCGTGCGCTCGGTCATTCACAAGGCCGCCAGCCCCCTGCAGGTGATTGCAAAGATCGAGAAGCCCGAGGCGCTTGAGCACATTGACGAGATAGCGGGCGTTGCTGATGGCCTCATGGTTGCAAGGGGTGATTTGGGCGTGGAGATGGCCCTTGAGAAGGTCCCCGTGGCGCAGGAGGCCATAATCGACGTGGCGCACAGGCACGACCTGCCAGTGATCGTCGCCACTCAGATGCTTGAGTCCATGACTGACAAGCCGCGACCGACTCGTGCTGAGGTTTCTGACGTGGCGGGCGCGATCTTCGGAGGTACCGATGCCGTCATGCTCTCAGGCGAGACCGCGGTGGGGCGCTACCCCGGTGAATCCGTCGCTCAGATGGCTTCAATCGCCCTTGAGGTCGAGTCGCACATGCGGGAGGGGCGCTCGCTCAGGCCTGTTTTTTCCGCCAGCGCCATATATGCGACCGCCGACGCCGTCTGCCATGGCGCCTACAGGGCTGCGGGCGATCTTTCCGCGGCGGCGGTTTTCATCGCTACCAGCAGCGGTCGCACTGCACTTCTCTTCTCTAAGTATCGCTTTGCAGGAAGCCTCGTGGCAGCCAGCGATGATGAAGCCTCCGTGCGCAGGATGGCGCTTTACTGGGGTGTCGTGCCGGTAAAGGTCAGAAAGTGTCGGCGCCACGACAGGTTGCTGTCGGAAATCGTCGAGGCCGCCAGGGAGAGAAAAATCGTCACCACGGGTGACACGGTCGTCTTTATCGCTGGCTGGCCTCTCGGAAAGGCCGGCGCGACTAACGTCATGATGGTCAGGCGCCTTAAGCCGACCGATGCAGGCTCCTCAGAAACCCCCGGTAGAGACGTTATCACGGGCCGTGCCCCCAGGGGCGATCTCCGTGTGGACCGCAGGGTTTGTGTGCTGTGCGGGATGTGTGTTGGGACGTGTCCCGTGCAGATCTACCGGATAGATGAGGGCAAGGTCGCCTTCAACAGGGCCAACCTCAAGAGGTGCCTTGCCGACTGGCAGTGCAGAGACCGCTGTCCAGTCGATGCGATAAGCCTTGAGGGGGCCGCAAAAGGCAGAAAAGAGAAATGAGACTTATTACGATGCTTTCCGTCATTGCCGGCTCACTTCTGGTCATGACGGCCTGTGCCGGCGCACCGCGTGCGGAGCCGACGTCTGCTGCCATGGAGGGTGGTGATTTCGAGATGCTCTGGCAGGCGGCTCTTGACGCTGTGACGCTGCGCTTCACGGTGGAGAGCGCCGAGCGCGATCTGGGGGCCATACAGACCGACCACCTCGTGGGCGGGCTTTCGATGAGCGGCTTCAAGAGCAACGCCATCGGCGCCGAAGCGCGCATGGAGGACATGCTTCACACCATACGCAGGCGGGCTTTTGTAGAGGTGGCCGGCGACGGCACAGGCGTAGTGGTGCGGGTGGAGAAGGAGCGGTTGATACGCGATCACCCTGACATTTTGCGGCGTGGCATCTTTTCGGTGGGCCGTGACATCGAACGGAGGGATGATCCGCGATTTGGAAGGCGCTGGATCTGCATAGGCACTGACAGAGCACTGGAGGCCAGGCTTACCGCGGAGATATTGCAGCGCTACTACGCCTCAGTAGAGCGGCACTGAACCGGCGATGCTCAAAGCATCGACAGCGGATCCACATCTATTATCCCCTGGACCTTGCCGGACGGCCTGATGAGCCTTCGAGCGCCGTCAAGCGCCTCCACGAGTGCGCACATGTCGGCGGCTTTGACCACTATATTTACACGGTGCAGACCCTGCAGCCGGGATATGACCGCTGGTGCCGGGCCGAGCACCTGTAAGGCGTCGCCTGCGAAGGGATCGATTGAGCGCCTGACGGCGGCGGCGACTTTCTCGACCTTTTCGAGGTCTTCGCCGCGCAGGATTATCCGGGCAAGATTTGTATAAGGCGGATAGCGCATCCCCTTGCGCTGAGAGAGCTCTCGCTCTGCAAAGGCCAGATAGTCATGCCGCGCAGCCGTTCGTATGGCAAACTGCGCCGGCGTCAGCGACTGCACGACCACTGTGCCCCCCTTTGGGCCGCGGCCGGTGCGCCCGGCCACTTGGCTTATGAGGCCGAAGGTGCGCTCGTTGGCGCGAAAGTCGGGCAGGTTGAGAGAGATGTCCGCCGAGATGACACCCACTACCGTCACATTGGGAAAGTCCAGCCCCTTGGCTATCATCTGCGTGCCAACGAGTACATCAACCGCCCCGGTGCGAAAGTCTCTGAGCGTGCGTATGTAGGCGTGTCGCGTGCGCATAGTGTCGCTGTCCATGCGGGCCACACATGCACTGGGAAAGAGGGCCTCCACCTCTTCGACTATTCGCTCGGTACCCACGCCGTAAAACTTCACGTTGCGGTGGCCGCACTCGGGGCATTCTCTCACAGGTCGCTCTTTGTAGTCACAGTAGTGACACTGAACAAGGTCGAAAGCCCGGTGAAAGGTCAGCGTAATGTCGCAGAGCGGGCACTTGCCAATCCAGCCGCAGCGCCTGCAGGTAAGGTAGGTGGCAAAGCCGCGCCGGTTCAGAAAGAGAATGACCTGCTCGCCTGCATCAAGGGTGTGCTTCATGCGGTATTCGAGTCGCCTTGATATGATGGCAAAGCGCTTCAATGTATCGCGCTCGGCCCTCATGTCTACCACCTCCACCGGCGGCATTGCGCGACCTTCAACCCTCATTGGCAGGTCAATGCGCTCCATGGCGCCGGAGGCTGCCGCGTGAAAGCTCTCGAGGCTTGGCGTAGCGGAGCCCATTACCAGCGGGATGGACAGCATCCGGCAGCGCAGCAGCGCTACTTCGCGCGCGTGGTAACGGGGGCTGGTTTCCTGCTTGAACGTATTTTCGTGCTCCTCGTCTATGACGACCAGTCCGAGCCTGCGTGCGGGTGCAAATATGGCCGAGCGGGCCCCTATGACGACGTCGGCGCGGCCGTGCTGGATGGCGCGCCATTCCCTGTGACGCTTTCCGGCGGCAAGGTGGCTGTGCATCACGGCGATGTTGGGAAAGCGCCTGCGAAATCGGCTGACCGTCTGGGGGGTAAGCGATATTTCCGGGACGAGCACGATCGCCTGTCCGCCGGCCCTGACCACCTTCTCGATGGCCTGAAGGTATATCTCTGTCTTGCCGCTGCCAGTAACGCCGAAGAGTAGAAACGGCGCAAATCGGCCCTCGTCGATGGCTCCGCAGAGGCGCTCAAGCCCATGGCGCTGCTCGCGGGTGAGGTCAAAGGACTCTGAGTATCCCCTGACGGCGGGCTCGCGCCTGGGCCGCCTGCGCTCGGCCGTAACGTTTCTGATCTCGGCGACGCCCATCTTGACAAGAGAGCGCACCGTTGCGCTCGAGCAGCCTGCATGTCGGGCTATTTGTGAGACGCTGCGGCGGCCGTTTTCCCTGATGAGCGTCCGGAGTGCTCTCTGGCGCATCGGTGCTCTGCGGCTGGCGCTCTCGGCGCGCTGGAGGGCCTTCTCAGCCGGTACGGCCAGAAAGAGCAGATCGCGATTTCCGATCTTGTAGCGTACGCCTGCCGGCAGCGCAGACTCAAGCGCCTCTCCCCAGCCGGCCATGTAACGGCGGCTCACCCGGCGCGTCAGCTCGAGCATATGGTCGTCGAGCAGCGCCTCGGGGTCTATTACGGCGCTGATTTCCTTCAGCTCGACATCAGTCGATGGGCGCTCTTTTGAAAGCGACACGCAGTAGCCGGTCATCCTCCTGCCGCCAAAGGGCGCCTCCACCCGCTTGCCCGCGGCCAGCTGCCCTGCAAGCGCTGCCGGCACGACATAGGAAAAGGTGCGGTCAAGCGGCACCTTGAATGCCACCTCAGCGTAGAGCGTGTCTTTTGGGGGGGTAAAGAGCTCCATGGCGCATGCGAATATACCCGGCGGCACGACCTGTTGCAAGAAACTCTGTAAAGGCCTGCAACGCAAAACCGAAATGTCCCATACAAGGTTGAGTGATCACATCTTTCTCATAGGGCACTTGCAGTTACGTGCCGGAGAGTGTATAATGACCGTCCTTGCCATTTCGGGAAAGGCTTATGAACGAAATAGTCGCTAAGCGCCGTATAGCAAAGGATGTCTACCGAATAAGCGTCAAGGCGCCTCACATCGCTGCCAGGCGCAAAGCCGGGCAGTTTGTGATAGTTGTGGCGCACGAAGGCGGCGAACGGATACCCTTGACTATACTGAGCTCAGACGCCGAGAAGGGTACCATTGACCTTGTCTTTCTCGTGGTCGGTGGCTCCACGCTTGAGCTTTCGCGCCTCGAGGAGGGCCAGAGCATACCGCACGTGGCCGGACCGCTCGGAAAACCCACGGATATAGAAGCCGTCGGCACTGTGGTGGTGGTCGGCGGTGGCGTTGGCACGGCGGCAGCCTGCCCGATAGCCGCCGCCAGCGCTGAGGCGGGCAACAACGTCATATCGATCATCGGTGCGCGCAGCAGCGATCTGGTGATTCTTGAGGAGGAGTTCAAGGGCTTTTCAGAGCGTCTGATCGTCTGTACCGATGACGGCAGCTACGGCCGGAGAGGCTTTGTTACTGAGGCGCTCGCCGAGCTGATCGAGTCGGGCCAGCAGATCGACGAGGTCGTCGCCGTCGGTCCACTCGTCATGATGAGCGCCGTGGCCGAAACAACGCGCCCCCACCGGATAAAGACTGTAGTCAGCCTGAACCCCATCATGGTGGATGGTACCGGCATGTGCGGTGGCTGCAGAGTGAGCGTGGGCGGCAAGACCTACTTTGCCTGCGTCGATGGGCCTGAGTTTGACGGCCACCAGGTGGATTTCGGCGAGCTGGCGTCGCGGCTGGGCGCTTATGCGGATTTTGAAAAGACTTCCCTCGAGCGCATCCGCGAAGTGCACGCCTGCCTGCTCGATGACGCGCTTAAGGACAAGCCGAGCCAGCCTTCCTGAAGCCCCCCTTGCCGGCATGCGTGCCGCCGGGCGGTGCGTGGCTCTGCCGACTTTCACGAGCGGGTCTCGAGCTGGTGATTCTTTGATCAAAGAGCTTTTTTCTCTTTCAAATCGCTTAACCCGGCCTTAGACTGACTGCTGTCAACCGGCGTGTAGAGGAGGCGCAAGATGGGGGACTTTCTTGATCGCCTGGGGCGCGCGTTCTCCTTCATCGGCGAAGCGGTGAGGATGGGCTTTCGAGACACGGGTATTCTCATTCCTTCGGCGCTCTCGCTGGTGGCGCAGTTTGCATATGTTGCCATTATCTTTCTCGTGCTCAGTATTACCGGCTCGCTCTGGCTTATCGGCATGGACAGCGAAGACGTCGAGAGGCTCAGGGCGACCGGCCGGTTCTTACGAGAGGGGCCTGGAGCGGCCCTTGAGCGAACCATAAGCGAAGAGGTCGAGTGGCAAGCCAGCCTGACCGAAGAGGTCGAAGCGGCCACGGCGCGCGGCGATGATCCCCAGGAGCTGATAGACCGGCGCCGCCTCGAGCGTGAAGAGGAGCGCGCGGCTGCGGCCGCCGAAAGAGAGCGAAGGCGGGAGGCGCAAACCGGCCGGCGTTACTGGCAGGCTGTTTTCAGCGGCGGCGGCGTTTTTGGAGCGCTCTTGATATCCTACATCTTCTCAGCTATGACTGTCAGCCTTGTCCACGATCACCTCTGCGGCAAGAGTGCGCACGTTGGCAAGGCCGCCAGGGTGGTCATGCGACGTTTCGGGAGCCTGGTGCTCCTTGCGGTGGTCTCCACGATCATCAGCGTACTTGCAGGCGCCGCCCGCGGAAAGAAGGGAAGCGAAAACGCCGTCGGTGCGATTGTCGCAGGCATTATCGAGAGCATCTGGACGGTCGCATCATTTCTAATCCTGCCCGGCATGGTAATCCACCGGCTCTCTCTCTGGCAGGGCCTCACGCGCGCAAAGGAGATCGCCTCGAAAAACCTCCTCGTTGTCGCGGTCGGTGAGGTCGCTGTGGGACTGGTGGCAAACTTCATCGCGCTGGCAGGGGTAATGGCCGGGATGCTGGCCGGCTTTTTCACATGGAGGGCGCTGCCGCATCCCTTTTACATACCGGTAGGGGTGACAGGAGTAATCGCCCTGGTGGCGATCTCCTTTGCGATGTTTGTGAGGCACGCCTACTACACCTGCCTGTATCTGAATGCTGTCGAGACGGCAAAGCTCGGTCGGCGCGCGCCGGCCCGGGGGCCGCTGGCAGCGGCCCTGGCTTAGCAAGGGCGCGGCGTCTGGATGCGCTGCATTGCACGTGAAACCACAAGCTCGATACGCACCGCGCGGACGGGCAGATCGGCATCTATCGCGCGCAAAACGCTTCTTGAGCATAGCACGACGGTCATTCAAATGTGCCTTTTTCATTTTGTGACCGGGCGCGCCGGGGTTTTCTTGACAGGGCAGAGCCGACCCTTAATATAACCTACCGGTCGGTAGGTATCATTGAAAGAGAGCGATGAAAAGCGACAGCGTAGAAAGGATTGACACGCGAAAGGCCATACTGGCGGCCGCCGGCGGTCTTTTCGCCGCTATGGGCTATGACCGCACCTCAGTGCGGGAGATTGCCGAGAAAGCGGGCGTTGCCAAGCCGATGATATACTACTATTTTCACAGCAAGCAGGGGCTGCTCGAGGAGGTCTTGGACTCGGCTTTTTCGCCGTTAGTTGAGCGGCTTGCGGCGATTAACGCGCGCGAGGCGAGCGCTGACGCGGCTGAGTGCCTCAGAGACGGGGTCTGGGCGGTTTTTGAGTATGCTGAGGCGAAGCGCGACCTGGCACTCTTTGCATACAGCTGTGTTTACGGCCCATGGCACCACCCGGTAGACCGGATAATAATGGAGGACTTCAATGACCTTCTGGAGCAGCTGCGCCTGCTGGTGGAGAGGGCGGCGCAAAGCGGCGTGGTGGATCAGAGCCGCGCGGGTGAGGCGGTCAGGGCCTTAAGGGGGATGGTGGACATTTACACATCAGACTACCTTCTGGGTGTAATCGACTGCCTGAGCCGCGAGCATGCCGAGATGGCGGTCCGGGGGCTGCTCAGAGGTTACGGCGCGTGAAGGCGCAGCTGATATCGGAGCGAAGATGTCTGAAAGTAAATTACTGACAAGGGTATTCAAGTACGCTGGCGTAACGTTGTTTTTCGCAGCGGCCATTGGACTGCTGGTGTGGCTGCATTATGCTCGACCCTGGGAGGTGGAGCTGGAGGAGCCCGAGGAGGTGCCTCTTAATGTAGTCGTCACCCGCGTCGAAAGGGAGACGCTTCCAGATGCGGTGCTGCTGCCTGCCTCCGTGGAGGCATACAAGTCGGTCACTATCTCTGCTGAGGTGCCGGGCAGGGTGGACTGGCTCGGGGTGGAGCAAGGCGAACACGTCGAAGAGGGCACGCCTATTGCACAGATAGACACAAGGACGCTGCGGGCCGAGCTCGACCAGACAGAGTCAGACTTGCGGCTGGCCGAGAGCGCTTTCAGGCGGGGCGAGAGGCTTTTTGCAGAAAACGCTCTCAGCGAGGATGAGTATGAACGGCGCAGGTCCCAGATGGAGGTCGCCAAGGCACGCTTTGACGCCGCCACGGTCGCCTTCGACAAGGGCAGCATTGCCGCACCATCCGCAGGCATCCTTAACCGCCGCTATGTCGAGCTCGGCGAGTATGTCACTGTCGGCACGCCGATCGCCGACATCGTGCAGGTGGACCGCGTGAAGGTGGTAGTCGAGGTGCCCGAAAGGGAGATCGCGCATGTCAGCGTCGGCCAGCCTATAGCGATCCTGAGTGACGTGGAGCTTGACGATGCCTCACTGGCCATGATGGGGTCGGAGTTTATGGCGCTGGCAGAGCCCCTGCTTGAAAGGGGGCACAAGATCGCCATCGGCACTGTCACGTACAGGAGCGTGCTGGGCGCGCCTGCGACGAGGACTTACCGGGTGGAGGTGACGCTGCCCAATCCCGACATGGCGCTCTTGCCGGGGCGCATTGTGCGTGCTGTGGTGCTGCGCAGGATCATTGAGGATACGATATCGGTGCCGCTATGGGCTTTGGTGCCGCGCGAGGGGCGCACTGTGGCTTTTGTGGTGGAAGATGACCGTGCGCGGGAGATGGAGGTGGAGCTGGGCATCACTGACGGTCGCCGGATGCAGGTCACAAGGGGCCTTGAAGAAGGGGACATGCTCGTGGTGGAGGGCCAGCGCCAGCTAAGGGACTTCCAGGCGGTGCGAGTGAGGGGCTCCAGTCAATGATTGCCACGGACATGGCCATCCGCAACAGGACGACCGTTTTCGTCCTTGCCGTGGCCTTTATCATAGCGGGCGCTTTCGCCTACCAGGCTCTGCCTCGTGAGGCGGCTCCGGATGTCGAAATACCGATAATTCTGGTAAATACCTCCTACCGTGGCGTCTCTCCGCAGGACATCGAGACGACGGTGACGATGGAGATTGAAAGAAGACTCCAGGGTCTCAGAGATGTGCGAGAGATACGAAGTACATCTTCTGAAGGTTTCAGCTCGATAGTGATCGAGTTCGAGCCTCCGTTTGAGCTGGACACCGCGCTTCAGAACGTGCGCGATAAGGTCGACCAGGCGAGGCCGCATCTTCCCGCCGACGCCGAAGACCCGGAGGTCATCGAGATCAACGTCAGCGAGTTCCCGATACTGGTAATTAACGTCGCGGGGGAGGGTGGACTGGTCAGGCTTAAGGAGGTAGCCGAACGTCTCGAGGATCAGATCGAGGCCATAAGGGGCGTCTTGGACGTGAATGTCCTGGGGGGGCTTGAGCGAGAGATACGCATCGAGGTTGACAGTGACAGACTGGCAGCCTACCGGATACCGATGACGGACCTTGTTACGCTTATTCAGCGTGAAAATGTAAACGTCTCGGCCGGCTCCATAGACATGCCCGATGCTGCATTCACCGTGCGGGTGCCTGGCGAGTTTGACGATCCGCGTGAGATCCAGACTCTGCTTGTCACTATGGTGGACGGCAGGCCAATTTACCTGACTGACGTTGCCGAGATAAGAGACACCTTCAAGGACCGTGTCAGCATCTCCCGCGTAAACGGCCGCGAGTGTGTGACAGTATCCGTTCAGAAGCGGGCCGGCGAAAACATCATCCGTATAAGCGACGAAGTACATGAGATCCTCGAAAGGACCAGGGCCGAGCTCGGTGACCGGATAGATGTGTCGATATCCATGGACTATGCCAAGATCATCCGGGACATGGTCCATGATCTTGAAAATAATATTCTTACCGGCTTTTTTCTTGTAGCGATTGTGGTATTTCTGGTGCTCGGCTGGCGCAACGCCATCTTCGTCGCCCTGGCCATACCGATGTCTATGCTGATCACCTTTTCGGTTCTCTCCTGGCGTGAGATCACGCTCAACTTTGTTACGTTGTTTGCGCTGACGCTTTCGCTGGGCATGCTTGTGGACAACGCCATAGTTATTGTAGAAAACATATACCGCCACATGCAGGAGGGATATTCGCGTGCAGATGCGGCGCGTCTGGGCGCCTCTGAGGTGGCATGGCCGGTCACGGCAAGCACGCTGACTACGGTATTCGCATTCACCCCGCTTCTCTTCTGGCCGGGCATAGTGGGCGAGTTCATGGGCTTTCTGCCCAGGACGCTTATCATTACGCTTCTGGCGTCGCTTTTCATCGCGCTCGTTGTAAACCCGGCCCTCTGCAGCCGGCTCATGACCATAAAGTCAAGAGGCCATATCGAAGATCGAAAGCGTGAAAGCCGCTTTGTCATGGCCTACGAGAGGGTGCTCACCGCGGCACTGCACAACCGCATCATAACACTCGCGGCTGTAATAATGACGCTTGTCGTACTGGTGTCGCTCTACGGAAGGTATGGTGCGGGGATCGAGTTTTTCCCGGAAGACGAGCCGGGGCGCTCAATCGTGCGCATCAGGGCGCCGGAGGGCATAAGTATAGACAGGCTCGACTCCATCGCACGAGAGGTCGAGGAGCGCCTGGTCGGCTTTGAAAACATAAGGCTGTTTGTCACAAACGTCGGTGAAGGCGCGGGCCATCCTCTCGCCGGCGGCGCACGAGGCCGCAATGTTGCCACTGTGAGTATAGAGTTCATTGATTTCATAAATCGCATCGAGCCATCGAGCGTTACCACGGCAAGGATTCGTGAGGCCCTTCTTGATATTACCGGAGCCGATATAACAGTGGAGGCAGAAGAGGCGGGGCCGCCGGTCGGCGCACCGGTGGAAATAGAGATATCGGGAGAAGATTTCCCGACACTCGCTTCCCTGGCCCGGGAGGCCAGGGATCTGATACGCACCGTGCCAGGCCTGGTAGACCTGGATGACGATTATGAAGAGGCACGGCCCGAGCTTCGCTTTGTTGTCGACCGAAACCGCGCCGCGCTGCTGGGGCTGGATACAGATGCGGTAGGTTTCTATCTGCGCACAGCCGTCCAGGGCCTCGATGTAGGTACATTTCGCCAGGGTGAAAACGAGTATGACATAACGGTGCGGCTGCCTTTGGATCAGCGGGACGACCCCGACAAGATAAAGCGCCTCTACGTGCCCACCCCTGAGGGGCTGACGGTGCCCATATCATCCCTCGTAGATGTAAGGTACGCCGGTGGCCTCGGCGCCATAAGGCGCAAGGACCTTGACCGGGTCATTACCGTGACAGGCAATGTGGAGGGCCGACTGCCCGCGGAAGTACTGGCAGACACCCGGGAGCGCCTGGAGGACCTGCCCCTGCCGCCCGGCTACATGGTCACATACGCCGGCGAGGAAGAGGAGATGCTGAGGGCGCAGGCATTCCTTTTCAGGGCTTTTGCCGCGGCCCTGCTGCTTATTGCGGTGGTGCTGGTGAGCGAATTCGACTCGGTGACGACGCCTCTTATCATAATGGCCTCAGTGGTTTTCAGCCTCATCGGCGTCTTTATCGGTCTTCTGCTCTTGGGACGGCCCTTTGGTGTCATCATGACCGGTGTGGGCACCATTTCGCTGGCCGGCGTAGTCGTCAACAATGCCATCGTGCTCATCGACTACGTCGAAAAGCTCCGTACGCGTGGCCTGCAATGCTTCGATGCCCTCGTTCGCGCTGGCATGACAAGGCTGCGGCCTGTGCTGCTCACGGCTGTTACCACCATTCTCGGCCTGATACCGATGGCGACAGGCGTTTCATATGATTTCAGGAGGCTTCAATGGTCCCTCGAATCAGAGTCAAGCATCTGGTGGGGACAGATGGCCACGGCGGTGATCTTCGGGCTGGCAGTGGCGACAGTCCTGACGCTTGTCATCGTGCCGACAATGTACTCTATGCTCGACCAGCTCAAGGAGCTCTCAGGCCGTCCATGGCGGCCCAAGGATGAAAAGGACCAGCCGACAAGCCAGTACTGAAACCAGAGAGCTCACACCGCCCCATGTGCGTAGACGAGCTTGACGGCCGCCGGCCCCGTCCGTCGTGTGGCGTGGGCGGCCCCAGGCGGTATCGAGACGGCCACACCGGCCCGCAGCGGGTAGATGCGCCCATTTACACTCATCTGGCCCTCGCCTGAGATGATGTAGGCGGCCTCCTGATCGTCATGAACCTGCATCGGGCCAAACTCCTCGAGAAAATACTCGGCTACGCCCAAGGAAAAGCCGCTTGTGGTGCCTATGGGCGACGAGCCGCCGATAAGGTCGCTGCTGAGCCTGTCGGTGTGGCGTTCGCGTTCTACGTCATCTTCGTGAAGAGATCCCGACATGTTCACCTCCTGTTGGCCTGAGCACCGGGCAGGGCCTACTTGATGGAGCGTGCCAGCTGCTCGACTATGAACTCCACGTCGCTTTTCTCGAGTGAGTTGTAAAAGGGCAGTGCCAGAGTGCGCCCCGCGACATCCTCGGCCATTGGAAAGTCACCCACCTTGAAGCCGAAAAGGTCCCTGTAGAGACCCTGCAAATGGATCGGCGGAAAATATGCCCTGCAGGCAACGCCCCAGTTTTCCATCAGCTCCATGACGTCCGAGCGCGTGTGCCCCTTGTCCAGAAGCGCCACATAGACAAACCACGATCTCGATGTGCCGGGAGTCTGCGCCAGCGGCTTGACGCCCCTGACCTCTTGGAGCGCTTCGTTGTACCATTCGGCGATCTGTCTGCGCCTCTGGAGCATCGAGTCAATGCGCGAGAGCTGCGAGAGTCCAAGTGCCGCTGACATTTCATCCAGGCGATAGTTGTACCCGAGCCTCTCATGCTCAAGCCATGAGCTGCGCCGGCTGCGTCCCTGGTTTCGCATGGAGAGGGCCAGGTCGGCTATCTGGCCGTCGTCTGTGACGAGCATGCCCCCTTCGCCTGAGGTCATCTGCTTGTTCGGGTAAAAGCCGAATGCCCCCACCTCTCCGAACGTTCCCACCTTTGCGCCGTGATACTCAGCACCCAGAGCCTCGCAGGCGTCCTCGATGATGGCCAGGTCGTATTCGGAGGCGATCTGCTCTATGGCGCTCATGTCGCAAGGCTGGCCAAAGACATGTACCAGCAGCAGCGCCTTGGTCTTTCGCGTGACGGCGCCGGCGATTTTTGAAGGGTCGATATTGAGCGTAAGGGGGTCTATGTCGACGAACTTCGGCACCGCTCGTTCAAAAAGAATGCAGTTGGCCGATGCGACAAAGGAAAACGGCGTGGTTATAACCTCGTCGCCCTCGCCGATGTCCAGGGCTCTCACTGCAAGGTGAAGCGCGGATGTCCCGGAGTTGACCGCCACGGCATAGGTAGCGCCGAGATATTGGGCGAAGGCGCTCTCGAAGGCCTCGCACTTAGGGCCCAGCGCCAGGTGCGGGCCGCGGAGAACCTCGTTTACCGCAGCGATGTCCTCAGCAGAGATGTCGGGGCGCGAAAGGGGATAAGCCATCTGTTGTCCTTCGGGAGTCCTCACGATGACAAGGTCACATCGCGGCGACACTGCCGCGCCGGCCCTCGTTAGGAAGTCCTTCCCCGCTTGTACTACGGCCGGGGAGCGCGCCGCACTCATATAATAACGAAATTATTGCCCTTCTGTCAAGAAGCACGGCCGCCGATGACCTATAGAGCGCCTCCGGCAGGGGCGCCTCATCTCGCAGGATGCCCGAGTGCAGCGGGTGCACGACCAGCATGCGCCTCATCTCGCTCGTGCGGGGGATCTCTTCGGCTGTTATGAGCTCCTCATCCATCTTCTCGCCCGGCCTGACGCCTATCCTGTGCAGTCTGATGGTCGCAGGGCGCGCGCCGATCAGGGGGGCGTACTCTTCGATGAGAGCACAAAGCAGGTCCCTTATTCTGACAGCAGGCATCTTCAGGATAAATATCTCACCGCCGCCGGCATGCCCTGCGGCTTCGAGCGTCAGGCTTACCGCATGCGCTATCGGCATCATAAAGCGAGTCATGCGCTCGTCGGTAATAGTGACGGGACCGCCGCGCTCGATTTGCGATTTTGCAAGCGGTATGAGCGAGCCGCGCGAGTTCAGCACATTGCCGAAGCGTACGCAGGCAAATATCGTGTCGCTTGCCCACGAATTGGCCGTAGCGATGAGGCGCTCCGAGAGCAGCTTGGTCGCACCCATTGTGCTGGTAGGGTTTATCGCCTTGTCGGTCGAGACCGCGATCACCCGCGAAACGCCCGTTTCAAGTGATGCCTCGATGACGTTCTGGGTTCCGACAACATTGGTCTTGACGGCCTCGAAAGGATTGTACTCGCATGACGGGACCTGCTTTAAGGCCGCAGCGTGAAAGACAATGTCGATGTCCTTCATCGCCCGGCGAAGCCGATCCTTGTCACGCACATCGCCCAGGAGATACCTGAGGTCGCCGCGGCGTCCGAGCGTGTTTTCGAGCCAGTATTGCTTGGCCTCGTCTCGGCTGAATATCCGCACGACCTTGGGCCCGTGCGAGAGCACCTGTCGGACAATCTCGCTTCCGATCGAGCCGGTGCCGCCGGTCACCAGCACCGCCTTGCCCTGCAGGTATTCGTACATTCTGTGCCCGCCATTCCGTGAGTCAACTAACGCACCCGCCTCGTGCCGGCCCTAGCGTGCCGGGAGCCTTGACCGGCCGCGCGATATGCAGGTTGCTGACCCTGCTGAGCTTATGTGTCTCTGAAGGCCTGGGCCGCCTTCTTGCGGCCAACATGACCTCAGCAAGGCTATCGGCAGAATGCGCTCAGCGGGTGCACCCTTTTCTAAAGTTGCCGCCTCACGCGGCCAGGCACGCCTATAACAAGAGTGTGCTCCGGCGCGGCACGCACCACTGCGGCGCCCGCTCCAATGACACACCCTCTGCCGACGGTAAGGTTCTGGATCACCGCCGCGCCGATGCCGATAAAAGCCCCCTCCTGCACGTGCACGCGGCCGGCCAGGTGGGCCCCCGGTGCGAGCTGTGCAAAGTCGTCCACCACGCAGTCATGATCGATCGTGGCGGCCGTATTTATAATGACGGCCCTGCCTATGCGGCTGCCTGTGAGGATGACCGCTCCGGCCGAGACGGTAGTGCCGGGCGCGATGTCGACGTCCGGAGAAATCACCGCGCTCGGATGCACTGCGTTGCCGGCCTCCATGCCTCGCTGGTCGAGCCAGCCCATGATCGCCCTGCGACGGGAGTTGTTGCCGTGGCCGATGATGGCAGTCACATCGTGCGTCTTAATGTAGCGGTCAAACTCATCAAGCCCGCTCATGAGGGGCCTTCCTGACACGCTGGCCCCGCCCGGCCCGTCGCCGTCGACATCTACGAATGCCGCCACGCTCTGGCCTTCGCCGCAGGCCAGCAGTATGTCGTGCACCACCCGAGCGTGGGCGCCTGAGCCCAATATGACGATTTGTCTGTCCATTTGTTGTGAATCTCCCCCATTTTTGCAGTGAGCTTGTCTCAATAGGTTATCTGCTTGGCCAGGATGTCCGGGCCGATCTCGACCTGCTCGAGTATACGGACTATGCGCTGTGAAGCACGGCCGTCGCCATAGATGTTTTTCGCCGACGTGAGGCGCTGCCGCGCGACTCGATCGTATATCGCCGTGCGAAGGGCTTCGGCGATTCTTGCCCGGTCGGCCGGCACATCAATGACGTTGCCGCTGCGCTCGCGCCCGGCCTGCCTGCGCCCGATATTGACCACCGGCAGTCGCAGAGATGCCGCCTCGATTATGCCTGCGCTTGAATTTCCCACCATGGCCGAGGCCGCTTTCATCAGCGCCAGGAAGTCATCGCGAGAAAGACTCGCCTCGACTGCAAGCCACCGCCTGGGCCCAAAGCTCTCGATGGTCTCGATCATCGAGCGCCCGCCCGCATCGCTGTTCGGATACACCAGCACTGTCGGCAGCGAGAGGGCCTCCAGCGCCTCAAGCGTCTCGGATATCTCGGCACTTGATGAGGCCGGCCGCGTCGATACGCTGTGCTGTACAGCAACAATAAGCGGCGTGCGTGGCGCAAAGCCGAACTTCTTCTTCGTTTCTGACACGCCCGGAAGTCTTGAGGGCCTTATCTCGTCAAGCCCCGCAGCGCCCACCACATATATGCGGTCGGCGCGCTCGCCGAGGCGCCGGACACGACGTGCTGAACCCTCGGTAGCGGCAAAGTGCAGGTGCGCCATCTTGGTGATAGCATGCCGCATGTAGTCGTCGTATCCGCCCTCGGCACGGTCCCCACCGTGAATGTGTGCGACCACTCTTGCGGAGAGTGCGCCTGCCACCGCCGCTGCAAACGCCTCCGTACGATCGCCCAAAACGACTACGATCTCGCTGCTTAGACTCTCAAACGCCCCCGTGAAGCCAATCACACCGCGTCCGACACTTTCGGCCATAGCGGCCGGGGTGTCGGCGGCCGGAAGCATCTCGACGAGTTTGTCGACGCGAAAACCATCCGCCGTGATGCAGTCCACAGTATGGCCGAACTCCTCTGAAAGATGCATGCCGGCAGCGATTACCTGCAGGGAAAGCGAAGCATTTGCGGCGACCTGCCGCATGAGGGGGCGCAGGATGCCGTACTCGGCGCGACTTCCCGTGCAGATGCATATCTTTGCGGGGCGGGTCATATCATGTCCGGCGTCAGGACCGTGTCTGCCGGCACGTCGCACCTGGCGCGACGGCCGATTACGCGCCTCATCTCGCGTGGCGGCAGTCCCGTGCCGGGCCTCTTGGAGGTGAGCATGTCGGCTGTGAATCTCTCTCCCTTGCTGACGGCGCGCGTAGTCACCAGCGACTTGCGTGCGGCATCCCGGACCTCTATCTCACTGGGCTGGGGCTTCTTGATGCCATCACCGAGGGCAGCCTCCACCTGCCTAACCATCGTGACAAACGAATGGAGCTCGCTCGGCTCGAGGCTTAATGCCTGGTCCGGCCCGGACAGGCTCCGGTCAAGCGTAAAATGCTTTTCCAGAAGAAGTGCGCCCGCAGCCACTGCCGAGGCGCCTATGTGCAGCCCCGGCGAATGATCACTGAAGCCTACCGGCAAGGCAAACCTCGACTCGAGCGTCGCTATCGCACGCAGGTTTGAATGCTCATAGGGCGCCGGGTACGCCGATACGCAGTGCAAGAGACCTATATCCCTGAGCTTGTGCGACTGCAGGGAGCCAAGAGCCTCCTTTATCTCCCCAAGCGTAGCCGCGCCCGTCGATAGGAGAGCAGGCACTCGTGCACGCGCAATGCCCTCCAGAAGCGGCAGGTCGGTCAGCTCCTGCGAGCCAATCTTGATGGCCGGCACGCCGAGCTCCAGAAGTAGCGAGAGGCTTTCCATGTCAAAAGGGCTGGCGAGAAAATCGATCTCACTCTCCTGGCAGACTTTCCTGAGCTGCTCAAAATCGCTGCGAGAAAGCTCCAGCCCTTTGAGCATGGTGCGCTGCGTGCGCTTGGAGCGCACGCCTCGCTTCTGATAGGGAGCAAGGGGCGCCCCGCGCGAGGCTATGAGCTGGGAGTTGAAGGCCTGGAACTTGACCGCGTCGGCCCCGGCATCGCGGGCCACGCTTATCATACGTCCTGCCAGCGAGACATCGCCGTTATGGTTTACACCGGCCTCGGCAATGATGTAAACCGGCCTGCCCGGGCCGATCTTTCTCTGGGCGATACTTATGGTCCTTGTCTTTGGCATGCCTTTACCGGCTTAAGCCGCCCTTCTCGCTGCCCGCACGAGCGTGCGGTGCCTGCGGATCGCGGCCTACCGCACTCCCATAATATACCTCACGTACCGATCATCCACCTGTGCACGCGGTGGCCGCGCAAGTGCACGAGCAAGCGCGTCCAGGTCGATCCTCTTGTCGAATCCGTCATCAAAGATCACAAAAGCGCGTGCCACAAAGCCGACTGACTCGATCTCTGCCGGCGTCATGGATATTACAAGCGCATCCTGATCGTAATCGGCCACCTCGAACGAAAAGGGGGCACAGCGCGGTTCCCACATAAACCCGGCACCGCCCTCCCTGCTGCCGTAATGCACCCAGGAGAGGGGCCCCTTGCCGGAAATTTCGCGCCCCTCGGCGTCCTCCAACCTGTACCCCTCTCCATCGTCCACATGCAGAGCCGCCGACCCGTGCCAGCGCTTCTCGCCCACCACGGTATGCCCATCGCCCCCGAATGATAGACGTGCGGCCGACTCCAGTACGAGCGGCAGGGTGATGACGACAGACTTGAGTTCATAGATATCATCGTCGAATGCGCTCTGTGATATCGATGTGGTAATCTCGATAACGTCATTTGAGAAAAGGCTTATGGTCACGTCGAAGGGTATGTCATCAATATACTCATGCTTGAACGCGCCGCTGTAAATCGCGGATGCTCTGGTCGGTCCGCGCGCACTCATCGAAAAGCCGTCATCCACAGCGCGCGCTTTCATCGTAAAATCGGCGTACCGATAGGTGTCTGTCACCACCAGGGCCATGCCCTGCTGCGGGTTGATAAGCCCTTCGACATAAGGTGGCACGACCTGGCGGCTGCCCACCTCAACAGCATCGAGCACTCGAAAGCGCCATGTTGACAGGCTCACCCTGGTGGATTCTGTAAAGAGTATCACCTCGGATGGCGAAACGCTCATGGCCCCTGCGATGGGCACCTTTGGCCTGGTACTCTCATGGGCGACCAGCAGGGTGTAGCGCTCATCAACAGGCGGCAGGGAGGCGGACAGGTTGGCCCAGCGATAGCCCCGGTCGACCGGCGGTTCACCGAACGGCTCCACCTGGCAGGCGTGGATGACACCCTCGGAGCTTACAAGGTATTGTGAGGCACCGGGGGCCAGATCACGACGATCCATAGGCGCCGCGAATGATACAGGCACGCTTACCGAAGGGCTGCCCGGCTGCGAGGTCCGCACATCGACGTTCAGCGCAGGCGGCACTTCCCGGGCAAGGCTGACTGCACAGATCGTCCCTGTGCAAATTACGACGAGCGCGCACGCCGCCTGCACGACGTTTCGTCGCCTGCGACGCGCGATTGTGGGGTTTTTCTTAAAGGTGCCCATCACGCCCGATAAGATACCGTGAATCTTCGCTGGTTGCAACAGTTCCAATTGGCTTGCGGCTGACAATCCCCCACGAAACAGTCATCCCCGCTACTACAGCCGCAGAGCACATCAAAAAGGGGCTCATCGTTGCGAGCGTACCGACAAGACCGGCCGAGAGCGCAGTGTTTGCCGTGAGCTGGCCTGCTGCGCCTGACGCCAGCACTCCGGCGGCTCCTCCTGCCCCTATTACCGCCTCGTGGAGGCGCGTTTTTGACTCTGCCAGAGCATCCGTATGCACCGAGTAGAAGATGCTCGAGTAGTAAGGCATGCCGAAAGAAAAGCCGACAGCCGCAAACGACACGAAAACAATCGCTATCCCCACAGGGCCGGGAAAGAGTGCCGCAAGCGCCACGCCCGCCATTCCCGCGGCCATCAGCATGGTCATCGACATGTAGATTCCAAGTCGGTAGTGCCAGTTGCGCCAGTGCGTGAGGAGCCAGAACGAGGCCGTCCGGCTTAAGTTTACCGTGCCGACCACGAGACCGTAGAGCGCTCCCGACATGGCAAAGACATCTACCGCCGGCGCGGCAAAGATACTGCGAACCACCCCCACCGCGCCCGCACCAACGAAGTTGCCCACCCAGGCGGCGCGCGTGAAGCGGATGTTGATCAGGGGGGATGTCTCCAGCTCCTCAGGGTCTATCAGCTCGCCTCCGGGTCCGCCGACAACGGCGACTTCCATGCGTTTGGCCATGGAAATGATGACCATTATGACGCCGGCCGTCAGCGCCATCATGGCAAACGGCGCCCATGGTCGTACGTCATATAGCGCGCCTGCCAGAGGTATGCCGACGGCATCGCCAAGGCTCCATGAGACATTGAATCTGCCCATTCTCCGGCTGAGCGCCCGGCCCGAGGCGCCCTCGGCTATTGCGGCTTCGAGCATCGGCCAGAAAAGCGCCCAGCCCACGGAGCAGGCCGCCGCGACGCCCACAAGATGCCACGCGCCTCCAGCTGGTATGGCCAGCAGGATCACTATACTGAGGACGCCCGCTCCGACTATGCTCAGGGTAATAGGCTTTGCACGCCCGACCAGAGCACCCGTCGCAAGCGAAAAGAGCGAGTGGCCGAGCATCGTGGCCAGGCCGATCAGTGCCAGCTGCCAGAGCGTGGCGTCAAAGGCCTTCTTGGCAAGCAGGGGCAGCCCGGCGATCTGTCCCCCCAGCGCCACGTGCATCAGAAACGCTGCCACATAAAGAAGTTTGAGCCTTTTCAAATGGGTTCGCCCTCACTGCGAAATGACCGGTTGATAAGAGACCAGATACAGGCTACTATTGTAGAAACCAGTCCCGCCCGCACAATAGCGAGCTTTAGCCACAAGATTGACGCTCGCAATGGCCGTCTCAATGCCACGGGACGGTCTTTCTCGGCTCGTACAGGCCGCGTGCAAACACGGCCGCCATGGCCAGCGCCACGGCCGCCACGACAAATACCACCCAGTAGCCGGCCTGGCCGGTGATCTTCTCGACGATATCGATCGTCGCGCCACCGAGGGCCGGCATTATCAGCATCAGAAGTCCCATCAGCGAGGTGGACGTGCCGAGATAGAGAGGCCGGCGCCTGGGTGGAGCGCTATCCATCACGTAGTGATTGAGACCGATCATGCCGCCGACAGCAGCGGAGTGCACGGACACGAATATCGGCGCAACAAGGCCCACAGTAAGTGCAGTGGCGCTTACCGAGAGCTGCACACCCGCCGCTTGGAAGCTGTATTCGGCGGCTGCCGGAAAGCCCGCCGCATTCGCCGTGACAAGACCCAGTGCTATCAGGGGGGCGGCCATCGCGACGAGGCAGGAGGTGATGATGACAATCCGGTTGCCGAAGCGGTCCGCAGCCCTGCCCCACAGGAGCGACGAGGGCAGGGCTGTAAGTATTCCTACGATGTAGAAGGTTCCAGCCGCTTCCGGCCCCACCCCCAGCACGACCCTTGCAAAGACGATGTAAAACGGTATCGCAAGCGCCTCGCATATCCTCAGGGCCCGCACAATGAGAAAGCGGCGGAAGTTTCGGTCACGCCTGACGATCAGAAAGAGCTCGAAAAAGTAGCTCTTGAACCGGGGAAGCGGTCTGCTGAGATTGTCGGGCGGTTCCTTTATCAGAGAAAAGGCGGTTGCTCCTGACACCATCAGAACCCAGCCCATCGCGAAGATGACCAGATAGTTGGTCGGATAGGGAAACATCTCCGGCCTTGCCAGTACATACCTTATTACTATGCCCACGCCAAGGGCTGTGAAACCCTGCCCCCCCAGTACCCTGTATGCCACGAAGGTGCCGCGCTTTTCAGAGGGGATTACCCTCGCCACTATGTCCTGAAAGGCAAGACCTACCGGTCCGGCTGTAAGCGTTGCAAGGCCGACGAAGATGAAAAAGAGCACGCCAACCACACGCAGGTTGTCCTGCAGCAGGTACAGGCTGAGGATAAAAAGGCCTACCAGGCCCAGCCGCAGGGTGTTGGCGATTATGTAGACGGGCTTTCGTCGTTTGAGCGCCCTCAAGAAGTACGCCACCACTATCTGCAGGAGCGCCCAGCCTATGCGGAAGAGATTCGCGCCGATGCCTACAAGGGTGTTTGATTCAAATATTGTGCTTAGAAACTGCGGCAGTATCAGGGCCGGGCCGAAAATGCTCGATCCGGCCATGAACAGCACGCCATTGGCGATGCCTAGGACATAGTTGCGCCTGAGATGCCTGTCGACCTCCTCTTTCATCTCGCCCGGCGCTTGTCGAGCCCCTCGATGTCAGCGAATGACTTCTCGATGTAGAGTGAGACCTCTTTGATTCGTTCCTCTACCTTGGTGCGGGCGCGCTCGCCGTCTATATCGGTCTGGTTGCCCCACATTCCCCGAGGGCTCACGCCGCCTATTCCCACTAAGTCAAAGGCGGCTGCCGAGCACATTGGTGAAAAGTCAAAGACCTTGTCATCCTTGAACGCCTTCGGGTAAAACCCCTTTATGAAGGAGCCTTCGCCGACGTCGGCATGAAGAGCCGGCACGACCGCCTGTCCACGATAGGAGAGTATGTCTCCGGTGGTCACTATTCTCATGTCAGGATAGGCGTGGTTCAGCTCGATGAGTGTGGGCTTGACGACCCAGTTGCCCCCGTGGACATTTATGATCGCCACCTTGCGAAATCCTCCCTCATGCAGGCTTGCCACCAGGTCGCCGATAACCCTCCTGGCGGTCATCGCCGAGAGTGTAAGTGTGCCTCGAAAATGAATGTGCCCCCAGGAAGTTATGATCGGCACAGCAGGCAGCAGGTATGCGCCAAGCGCATCGGCTACGCCCCTGGTAAGCTCAAGACATGCCAGGTAGTCTGTGCCCAGTGGCTGGCTGGCGGAGTGCTGCTCTGTTGCGGATGTTCCTAAGACGGCGATTTCAGCTGAAGACGCCGCTATGGCGCTGATGCTGTCTCTCCAGTCGAGCCCGGGCCCCTCTGCGCCGGGTATGGCGCCACCGGGCCACCAGACTTCCTCGCGGCTGTCGCTCTTGAGATCATCGCCGTCCGGGAAAAGGTGCAGCGCCCAGTGAAGATGCTCGGCTGTCTTTTCGATCATAATGTTGTAGAGCTTGCGGCCGTTTTCGGCCGATGCCGCCGCCGGCCTGCCCCAGTAGCCTTCGGCGGCGACCTTACGCAGGCCCGAGTAGTCGATATATTCGCGCGGCACGGCCGGGTCAAAGTCTGCCGGCGCCTCGCCTACCAGCTTCGGAGCGATCTCCATGGCCAGGGATGTTTCGACAGCGCCGCCGCCGTAGTCGGGCAGCATGGCCTCGTCTGCGGCCTCCTTTGCAAACTGGATGGGGTTTACCCAAACCGCGTGCAGCAGTTCCTTGTTGAGGTTTATCTCCCTGACGGCGTGCTTGACGATCCAGTTGTAGCTGGAAAAATCCAGAACTATGAATCTCTTGAACCTGTGTCGAGCGAGGACGCCGGCAATGTCGAAAAGGACATCCCACATCGTCTGCTGGGACAATGTGGCGGCACCTCTGAAACCTCGTGTCTCCACTCCCATCGAAAAGGGCCATGTCGGCAGCAGGTAGACAGCCTTGCCACGGCAGAAGTCGCGGGCGAAGCGGTCGGCAATCAGCATGTCAAGCCCCGCCGGCAAGTGCGGACCCTTGGGCTCTACCGAGCCGAGCGCGAGTACGGCGGTGTCAACTGCTGACTCAGCCACTTCCGGTGAAGTGTTGAAGATATTAAGCATGTTCTCTCCTCCCTCTTTGACCTGCCGACAAGAATGAATTAACTATTTGTACTTTGACGGGGGGCAGTTTGCAAGTAGACATCCGGATGAACAGCCACAGACATGCCTACTACGCGTGCTACACACCGGTAATGATCTGAGGGGCACTTGTCATGTGGGGTATAATTGAACCAGCGAAACTGACC